>NZ_JBCOMJ010000006.1:0-147036 GCF_040924225.1 Ruminococcus sp. RTP21484sp1_RTP21277st1_D2_RTP21277_210401
ACAATGCATTCGCATACCTTTACGAATTTCAAATTTTTCTACTTTTAATCCTGCTTTTTTGCAACATTTTATGACCACATCTTTTGTTGGCACCTGGACATCTCCATGTCCGCATATATTTGCCAACGGCATTTCCAATGTATTCATTAGCCATACCAATACTTTGTTGTCACTGTTCACATCTCTAAGAACCAACCTTCCATTTGGGCGAAGACATCTCTTCACACTGTCAAAAAATGCCTGTGGATCCGGATAATCTTTCTTGCACATTTCGTAAATACCAGCATGGCTACTTTCATATCTTCCTGCTGCTTTTGTAAATTCTTTAATTGACATTTTTTTTATTCTTCATTTTTCATGCTTTTTTCTCCAATCACTGTACCTTTTCGCCTTGCATCCGCATTTCTTCATTCTTTTCATATAAGCATAAAACTGCTTATGCAATTCCCTCATTTCATCTGGTGCCTTCATAGCATGTTGATACATAAATTTATCTCCAAAACTGCTTTCAAATGTAACTGCCAGCATAATCGTTAAGAATCATTTCTCGCCTCTTACCCTAATGCCACATCTAGGATCATCATCAAACTAAATCCAAGTGCAAAGAAAAGCGTACCAATATTCGAGTGCTGTCCCTGCGACATTTCCGGAATTAGTTCTTCAACCACAACATATAACATGGCTCCTGCTGCAAAGCTCAGTAAATATGGTAATGCCGGGATTACCAGCTGTGCAGCAAGAATCGTCAGTACTGCTCCAATCGGTTCAACCACTCCTGAAAGTACACCTCCGAGAAATGCCTTTCCCTTGCTTTCGCCCTCTGCCCTAAGCGGCATGGATATAATCGCTCCTTCCGGAAAATTCTGAATGGCAATTCCAAGTGATAAAACGAGTGCACTTGTTGCTGTAATCTGTGCATTTTCAGCAAGAAATCCTGCATACATAACACCAACTGCCATACCTTCAGGGATATTATGTAACGTAACTGCCAACACCATCATCGTAGTACGGCCAAGTTTGCTTTTCGGTCCCTCTGCCTGATCACTTCCAACATGAAGATGTGGAATCAAATGATCGAGCGCTAGTAAAAACAAAATACCAATCCAGAACCCAACAACTGCCGGAACAAATGATAATCTTCCCATATTCTCAGATTGTTTAATTGCCGGAATCAGAAGACTCCAGATTGAAGCAGCAACCATTATACCTGCTGCAAACCCTGCAAGTGCACGTTGCACTGACTTGCTAAGTGTTTTTCTCATAAAAAACACACATGCTGCACCTAGTGTTGTTCCAACAAACGGAATCAGTATACCTTCAAAAATATTCATTAGCATTACATTTTCCTTCCTTGTATAATCGAAAAATTTTTCATATATATAGCAAAAATAATTCTCTTCAGCGGTATAGTAACAGTTCTATAGCTTGTTGATTATATTTTCGCTATAATCTTTCAAACCGTCTTTTTGTTAGTTTAAACTAACCACCGCATATATAAGAAACCGCGCAAAAAGTAAACTATAATTTTACACGGTTCTTCTTGTGTTTAAGTATATCACTTACGAAATCATATAACAATAGAATTCTTTCAACAATGTTTTAATTTTTTCTGAACAGTAACCTGGACAGTTTCAGCACAAAATTCCTTGGGTCATTTCATCAATCCTTCTCCCCTTCATTCGCTTCCTCCAGCATAACACTCTCCTGTACCTGTATGTCAGCATACTGGACGCGAAGAACTGCCTGAGGCCAGTTTATGCTGACCATTGCGTTTTTCTCTTTTTCCATGCCTGCTTTGCGGATTAGGTCAAGAAGCTCATTTAATACTTCTTTTGTCAGGTATCCACCCCGCCAGTGAAAAACAAGCACCTTTCCTTTCTTAGCAGCCTGCAAAGACCGCTTGTATACATCCTCCTGTTTGGTAAATGATAATTTCTTCTCTTTGTAGTAAAAATGATCATGATCATTGCAATGAGGCGCAGGCGCGATCAAGGGCTCATGATCGCGAAAGATCTGCTGATCATCCAGGTTGAAATAGTCATAGCGGATTTCCTTGTTTTCGCGATCTTTTCCCAGGCTGTTGTCAAAAGTGGCATCTAAATGATAATATGTGCCATTTATCTTCACAATATTCCAGGTGTGCCGGTATTTGATTCCTTTTTCCGGATTGTTACCGCAAATTGCGATCACACACCATACTCCCAGCGCATCCAGAAGAACCTTCACCGCTTTCGCAATGCCCTCGCATACCCCGACGCTCTGTCCAAGAGGACCTATGATCTCATGGGAATATGCTTTTTTCAGTTTGTCATAACGGACATTTTCGCAGATAAAATCGTGCACATATTTCTCTTTTTCCCACTCAGACATCTTCTGTGCCGGGCGGACAAGCTTCTCTACCCTGGCTGTCAGAGCCTTCTGATGCTCCCGGATCTTATTTTTCTCAAAAAGATATTCCGGTATGAAAATCAGGTTCGGCGAATCTTTGTAGTAACGATATTTAAAATTAGTTACCCAGAATATTTCCGGATGGTCCAGCCTCATCTGGAAAAAAATATTGTAAAGCTCCTCTCCGGAAAGTGCCGGAACCTGAATTTCATCCGATAGATTTTTCACCCCGACAAAAATGCTGTGATAAGTAGCCTGCTGGGGTTTGTTCATATGATTATAATAGTATTGTTCCATTTTTATCCTTTTAGCTTATCTGTCAGTTTCAGATATCCCTGCACAAGTAGATCTGTTACGATCAGCACAACGACTGACAAAATCAGACAATCTCTTACACTAAATTCGTAAAAAGCTGCAAAACCAGCAATCGTCCAATATACTCCAATATGCACTGCATACATTTTGGATATCTGCCTGGAATAATAGCACAGCTTATTGTAAACAAATTTCCATTTTTCTATAATCGGCATGAGAAAAAATGCCACTGCAAATACAAGGATAATGCTGCAGAAGGTTCCCACTACTTTCACAAGTCCGGGAGTTCGATACTGTTCGATCATATAATTAAAGAATCCGTCAACACCCGGATGCATTACGATGTAGATTACAAACCAGGCTGCCGCTACGATTCCGCATACCAGACCGCTCTTTTTGTAAAAAGCTCCTTTTTCATCCTCTGGTACTTTTCTGATTACTTTTGCAAAAACATATCCTAAAAATACATAACTCAGATATGGAAAAAAGCAGAAGCTTGTCTCACCTTTTCCCCCAAAGGTCATATCCAGAAGCCAGTTAAGTGCCTGATTATCAGAAACCAGCAGTTTGGTAAAAGGTGTTACGATTCCCACTATCAATGCACTTATTATGTAACCGCCAAGTTTTACATTAAATTTCCTGTACAAAGCAAGTACAAGGTAGCACATACCGGATATGAAAAAGATATTCACAAATGTAAGCATGGAATACCGACTTGCTTCAAATACTTCCCTGCTGCCTGCTACTTCTCCTGTAATAGAATTTCTAATGGCGTAGCTGACCGTCATGACTGCCGCATAGCACAAATTGCTTATGCCTTGGTAAATCAACAGTTTTATACCGTTTCTGACCATGTCCTTTGGCTGGGAATGACGTGTAAAAACACTTCCAAAACCCATGGTAAACAGATATAAGCAGGCTCCGGTAGGCATAAACAGGGCAAACATAATTTTATGTACACTTGACTCTGCCGCTGCTGCACCTGCAATTGTCTGAAAGGAATGTATAAATACAATCATGATCATCAGAAAGCCTTTTACCAGGTCAAGCTCTCTCTGGCGTCCAGTATTTACTTCTTTTTCTTTTAAAGAAAACATATTTCTTCCCCTTTTCCTTAATTTGTTCAAATATTATCTAAAAGTGCAATGTTTTTTGGATACTCCATATTAGAATATAAGTTCAGCTGCAGCTGCAATATCCTGTTATACTCATCACATCCAGGCTCAAGGACTCTTCTCTGCTCATACAAGTCGTGGTCTTCCTTGCTCATTTTCACATCAAAGCTTTCCTTTGTATGAAACTGGATTTCAATTCGGTAGTTGCGCGGATTTTTAAATTTGGTATTCACGCCATTGTATGGAAAACTGTCATTAGTCCAATAATTTTTTAATGCATAAATTTTCCAGTTTTTCTCAGACAAAGCCGTTATAACAGAACGGATCTGTTCTACATAATCTTCCGGATCCAGTATGATCGTATAACGGACTACATCCGCCAGCGAATCAAAGAAGGATTTCTCTACTCTCTGATAAAGCTTATTGTACAAGGATTTCGGTGATTTCACTCTGTACTCTAATCCTTCCAGTACGGCTTTGTTGGTTTTCGCGAACTCTACAAGGAATTTGGTTGTCTCGAATTCTGTGGATAAATAATCGGCATAAAACACTCTTTCCTCAGGAGAAAGCTTCTGAAACAGTTTCCTGTCCTCATCTGTCCATAATTCTTCGATTTCTTTGTTCAGATAGATTTTTTCAGCTGTTTCCGCAGACGGAAGGCGGTGAAGCTCTATGGAAGCAATAGAAAAAAGATCAAAACTGTGGTCTGACCGATTAGACAGACTACTGACAATTTTCCCGAAATTATCAATAATTAAATTTACCTTCCGCTCAATCAGTGTATAAGCCGAATCCGAACCGCCTGCTTCTATCACCAGCTTGCCATCTTTTACCTTAATACTTCTTACCACGTTTCTTTCAACAAATCCAACGATTTCTTCGGAATTATATTTGTCGAACTTGTCATAGCTCAAATCAATATTTGCATTTTTTAGTTCTGCCAGCTGGTTTCCAACAGCTAACACAGCTGCCAGTTCCTTCAGCCTGATAACATTTTGATTGTTCAACACCAAAGCTTCTTCTAACTGAACAGGTGCTGTACCATTTTCACCGATAAAGTGAAGCATACGGATTATGGCATATTTATGCAGATCTGATGGAAATTCAAATATATCGCCGTATTCTTCCAACAGGCATGCACTGAACAAAACATGATATTTACTCATAACCTGAAAGAACGTAAGCTCTTCTGTCTGCTTCTGAATTCCAAGCTTGTCCACATATCTATTCATAATTTCCTGATTTAAGCCAAATCCAATATGTGCAAATAGCGCTGCGGACAAAAGGCAGTAGCACTCATCTTCATTCAAATTTTCCAGTTTCTGCTTATCCATTATCATATCACAAAATTCTGCAATATCGATAAAATGCATTATAGAATAATCAGAAATATTAGGATATAACTTTTTATATTTTTCCAGCATTCTCTGGACAACTGTACAGTTATCCCGGTAGTTCCCATATAGTTTTTTTGATTTTGCTAATAAAATTTCCGAACATTTATTAACTATCATTTGGTTTATTCTCCAGTCTCTTTTCCCTGTTCTCCTCCGTTTGCCACTTTAATCAGGATAATGGCACAGAGTTATTCGTTTCTTATCCAGCTTAATTACCTCAAGATTACTTACCGTTTCAAAATAATCATTCATATTCCGAATATTCTTTTGTCATTTAAAATCATATCGAACCACAGCACAGTTTTTTACTCCAAATGCAGCATATTCCTCATTTGTCATGTCCGTAAAATAGGACTGTACCACTCTGGCGATTCCATTATGGGCAACCAGGATGTAAGTCTTCTTATCGGACTCTGCTTTTATTTCATCAAGAAGATTATAAATCCTCTGTGCCAGCCGAAGTGTTGATTCTCCGCCTTCATGACTGCATGCAAAAAACTCCTTTGCTTTCTTGAAATCCTTCCCATCCCGGGGAGTGGACTCCCATTTTCCAAAATTCTGCTCAATCAGCCTTGGTTCCACCCTGTATGGAATCCCTGTCATTTCCGAAATCAACTGAGCCGTATCTGCCGCCCTGCTAAGCGGTGAGCAGAGGATTTCATCTGCCTTAATCCCCTCCGCAAGAATCTTCTGTCCCGTCTCCTTTGCCTGCTCACGTCCATATTCTGTAAGCGGACTGTCTGTAGCCCCGCAAATTTTGTTCTCAACATTCCACACAGTCTGCCCGTGTCGGATAAAATAGAAATGTCCCATGGTTGGTTCCTCCCGTTATTTTCTTCTCATAATCCTAAGTAACTCCTGACGAATATCCTCGTTAGGTACAAAAGCTTTTTTATAAATCTGATTATAACCAAGATACCCAAAATGAATTAAACACGTAATTACAGCATCCCGACAGGAAAAACTAGTCATATCGTTCTGAAACGTAGTTACATCTACACTCACGGAATCTCCTGACAGCATTTCGATAATTGCAGATCTTAATCCATCGAAATCCATGTTGATCAATGGCACAACCGTTTCATATGAAGCAGTTTCGGACCAATAGCTTTTAAATTCTCCACGCAGCATTACACTGACAACCGCTTTTGGATTATATACTTGATAATCATTTAGCCAGTAACCGTCATACCACTTTTTTACTTTCTCATAATCCTGGTTATATTTCTCGGCAAGCGTCTTTACCTCTGCTTCCGTAAATCCGATATAAGACGCAAAATCCCCTGAACTCAACATGGTAAATTCATCAAAATTATTAAGCGCGGACTGGGTTTTCAATTTTTTAATCGGTAGAATTCCTGTCAAAAAAAGCCAGTGCTATGAATCTGGTAGGCTCAGTTCCCTTGAACATTCCTCTGAGAAAATCAATATATCGGTCCTGCACTTGCTGTTTCTGCGCCTCATCTCTTATCAGGACATCTCACTCATCAATAATTACAACAAACTTATTTCCTGTTGCATTATTAATTTTGGATAAAGCCTCAAGTAATGAATTTATATCATTCGGAAGATCATCCGGATAAAATTCCCGCAATTCCTAAATTGTCTGCTCGGTAATATACGAGACAATATTTTCCGGGTCTCCTGCCGCCATCATACACCATTGCACATCAAAATGAATCACGTCGTACTTGTTCAAATGCTCCATGAAATCTGGTTTTTTGCTGATTTTCAGATTGGAAAACATTTCACTGGAGTCACATGCTTTACTGTAATATGCCGTGAGCATATTTGCCGTAATAGACTTTCCAAATCTCCGCGGACGGCTGTTGCAAATGTACGCATTTGTTGAGTTCAAAACACTATTTGTGTATTCCAACAAACCAGTCTTATCAACATATATTTTCGAATTCAAAGCCGCTTGAAAAGCACGGTTGTCTGGATTTACAAATCTTCCCATAGATATCGCTCCTAAATAAAAAAAAGGCTCATAGCATCATTATCTTTTTATAGGATATATGATACTATGAAACCTTTTGGGGTGCAAGTGAAAGCCAGAAGGAGTTTATCTTAAAGTATAACTTATATATAAACAAGTTCATATTTAATTTTCAATTTTATAGAATAAGTTTGTATATAACCTTTAGCAGTTGCTTCTTTTTTCTTCACTACTTTGTTCTTTGTTTATACATCCAGCATTCAAATTTCCAACATACGTTGGATAATGACATTCTTTTAACTTCTTTAAATATTCTTCTTCTGTTATTATTCCATATTTAAAGATATCCATCATATCCACGCATTCAAATTCAATATATTTTTCGTCTCCAGCACTTTCTTCAACTTGCTTCTTTATCCTCTCAAAAAGCTGATTTTTTTTTCCTGTTCTACGCAAATAATTCAATTCTGATTTATACTCTACTTCAGCACTTGCAACAATAGAATGCCAACACTTTATCTTTTCATATTCGTCTACATAAATATGATATCCATTTTTTATATAAAAATGTCCTCCTGTTGTATTTGAATATATAGCCGTAATAAATATATGCGGCCGTTTTATACTATTCATTTCTCTTAAACTATTATAAATCTTTTCTTGAAAATCTCCAGGAAACATAAATTCAATTCTAATTTTTTCATCAGAAAGAACTTTAATCCTTTTTGTAGTAGATAAGTCAAATATTTCTGTTTTATCCTCATTTATAGCAACATAAGCATTGCAGTTAATATTAACTGCCACTGCGGAAGAAATATTTTCAACATCAACAAAAAAATGGCATCTTGAACGAATTGAGTATTCGTTCGTAGGCGGTGTATAAAAAAGTCTCGGTCTCTCTAAACAATATTTTGGATTAGAAAAATACAATACAGGTTGCAATGACATTCTATGTTCATTTCGCATTTCTGCAATTTGATCCTCATTATTTTTTATCATCTTTCCATTTTGCCTAAGTGTTATTATTACTGTAACCACAGAAATAAGTGCCAAAACAAACGATAAAACCGACAATATAATATTAATAGTATCCGATATATTCATTTTAGACTTCTCCTAATAGTAATTTTTGATTATTAAGATTTCCCAATTCATTTTCGATAATTTTTCTATATCAATTATCAAAAGTCTCTGTATTCTAAAGCAAATTTAAACGCAATGCTCACTTCTGCATTTACTTACATCCCTTCCTTAATCGCTCCCATCACCGTCACATCCGCCGGTAGCCATTCTACAGTCCCCAGTTTCTCCTTCGTCAACCACTTTGCGGCTTCATGCTCTTTCAGTACAAGATCTCCGCTCACGATCTCGCACCAGAAGCAATCCATGGAAAGGTGAAAATCTGGATAGTCATATTCGATGGTATCAATTAAATCTCCCACCACAATCTCTGTATCAAGCTCCTCCATAATTTCACGTTTTAATGCTTCCTGTTGTGTCTCGCCAGGTTCTATTTTTCCACTGGGGAATTCCCAGCCGCCTTTTAAGGGACTGCAGCCACGTTGGGTTGCAAAAATAATAGGTTCGCCTTTTTCATTAACAGCTTTTATTACTGCTGCGACTACTCTAACTCTTCTCATAAGTTCCTTGTTGAAACGTAAATATGCATCTTCTTTAGTAATTTCAGACATTTAATCCCATTTCATAATGTATATCAATTTAAGGTTCCAATATCCTCAACTTTAATATAGTTTAAGATAGCAGGCGCAGCATCCCATCCCCTTAAATAACTTATTTCAGAATTATACACACATTTTTCTATTTTTCCCTTTAGTTCTTCAATATCATTTACGCCAAATAATACCTCCATTTTTTTACAATATCTACGTGACTTCATTCTTTCCCATTCTAGCCCTTTATTTTCAACATAAATATAACATGTAGGAAACCAACAAGTGCCATACCAAATTCGCTCATTTTTAGGAAGATCATAGGCATTACAAACCTGATATAAAAATAAATCTGCTTCTGCAATTGCTTCTGCCGTATATATCGGAAATTTTTCTCTTTGACTGCAAATAATATTGCCAACTAAAGTATACTTATCTTTCATTTGAGACATTGGCTTATAATGTTCTTCAATGACAAAACTATGATGTCTAAATGTTGTATAATTAGTTTGTTTAATTTCTCCACCAAAAAGACTGTTCTCTAAAAAATATGTATATGTTAGCAATATATTTATTGCCTCATAGTCTTTAATATGACGTAAATAAGCAATAACACAGATGAACAATTCCCACAAAAGAATTTTATATACATCCAAATCATTCTTATTTGCAGAATATGCCTGTGGATTAAATGTTTTTACACAAGTTAATTTGTTATATAAGTACTCAAAAGATTCTGCAAGCGTCTCCGCATAATTGCTTTCGGTTTCGGCAATCGTTTCTACAAATTCCAAATATATATCACGTACTGTTTTTGTATTTAGGAAATTATTATATGCTTCTTCTGGTTTTACATTACAAATATAATAAGATTTTAAAACCTCAATATATGCTTCTTGAAATCTTGCTATGCAGCTCTTTCGTTTAATTGATGTATTACCTCCTCTGATTTGACGAATCAAATCTTTTACTGGAAAAAAATTAGTCTTTTCCTCATCCAACCATTCTGGTTTCTTTCCAAGAGGTGGTTTTACAAACTGAGGTTTTTCATATATATTTCGAAGAAGTTTCTCATATTCTTCCTCATATTTTTCCGGATTCGAAAGATCAATATATATTCTGGTTTTTATATAAGTTGGTACATATTCCTTTCCCTCTTCATCTCGCTCTGCAATAATTGGGATGAACTTTTCTTGTCTTGCATTTCCGTACACTTCACTGGAAATAATTACTGTTTCATCTCCTACACCTCCAGTACGGTCATTTGCTTTCTGTGCGTATGCTTTATCACAAATTATGAGTACTTTTGTAATACTCGAATCATTAACACACCTTTCCATAAATTCATATTTATCATTTCCCTCTTTCAAATCCCATTTGTCAAGGACGACATCTACCCCATGGAAAACCAATCTGTTCGCAAGCTCAAGTACAAGTGCATCACTACTCCATGAATATGATATAAATATTTTGGGAATTTTATCAATCTGCAATGTCAGCACCTCCAAATTTAACCTTCATCATTATCACAAATAATCACATCAAATATTGCCTCTTCCACTGTTTTAACACACTCATCCGTATATTTCTTTATATCTTCTCCCCAAAATCGGATAACAGTCCATCCTTCATAGTTTAACTTTTTATTTATCTCGTCGTCTCGCTCCATGTTACGTGATATTTTCTTAATCCAGAATTCACTGTTATTACTATTCTTTAATTTCAATTCTAACTTTTCCCAATCTTTTCCATGAAAAAATTCTCCATCGCAGAATATCGCAATCTTATATTTTGTCAACGCAATATCTGGACTTCCAGGTAATTTTTTGTAATTTTTCCGATACCGATAACCTTTATTCCATAAGGCTTTTCTTAATATAACTTCTATCCTGGTATCTTTTCCGCGAATATTTTTCATATTCTTATGCCGCTGTTCTTTTGTTAAAACATCAGTCACAAAATCACCTCAACAATCAGCTTTCAATTAACTTCGCCAATTTTTCTATTTCATTCATTTCCTGCCGGACATTTATACTCATTAAAGATTTAACATCAATGAGAATTCCCTGTATTTTCTGATATTCTTCTGAATTATCCTTCCAATTACTTATTGCTTCTCCTATTTTAAGCATCTGGGAATTATCTGGACATTTCCTTTTCAACGAATCAAAAGGCATAAGAAATGCATTATACACCCTCATGTTATCTCCATGTTTTTTCTTAAATTTTTTCTCAGTAGCTACATACTCCCCATATGTAATCTGTTTATTAATTGATGTTGATTCAGGAAGATCCCTGGTATTTCCAGTTACTCCGTATTTATAATACTTTGCATCAAGAATGTACACATTTGTTCCACTTATCATAATCGTATCTGGTTCAAGAGAAGCATTTTCATGTTTCGTCTTATCAATCCACCATGAAGTCTTCGGAAAATAATCAGCTTTATTTTCTATACCGAATACTTTATCAATCATTTTTTCCCAGACATATTCAAAGCGATAAGTTCCGTATCTATAAGTCTTGTCAGAATTTCTATCTCCCTCAAAATCAATAATTGCCAACATATGTCTAAACAATATGCGATTTTTATCATTATATGTATTTGCAAGCTTTTCTTTAAGAACCGAACGGAAGATTCTGTCCCGCTTTATAATTCGTGGTTTTTCTGGCATTATTCTGGTAAAAAGCCATCCCATTTGTTCAAAACTCTCATACACACAATACTCATGTATTAATGTAATCAGTTCATTTTCTTTAACACGATCGTTCTTTGTTACAAAATCCAGATAAAATACATCTGTACCCTGTACATAAGACTTCTGAGTTTTTATTGTTCTGTTCCAATTTATTTTTCCTTTTTTAGCAACTTTATATGAAACTTCCTGTTCTTTATAATAACCTCTTGCAAAAAAATCTTTTATAAGATATAAATATGACTGCAACGGAAATTCCATTTCATCAAAAGCATTTCCTTGTCTAAGAACATCTGATTCCTTTCGCTTTGTATTAGCCGAAAGTGTTGTAAATAGTAACATAATGTCCTTGCGAAGTTCATTGTCGTCTTCAGATATATGATAACCTATCGGAAAGTTGATACTAATATCGCCATCACTACATCTCAATCCAACAAATGTATCCTTTTCACAATTAGAATTCACTCTGCACTTGCTTCTTATATCAACTTTCCTCAAAAAATCACCACCTACTTTTCATCATTTTCTATATTTCGCTGCTTCATTTTTAAAAGCATCTTCTCATAGACTTCTGTTCTCAATACAGATTCCAATTTATCAGCTTCACTTGTTTCATACTTACTAACCACATCCTCCAGAGATTTACAGCTCTCATTAAATATTACTGTCGGATCCATTCTAAAAGCATTATCCCATAGATGTTTAAGCACTTTTTCAGAGAACTTATCTGCATCCAATTCTTTTTTCTTTGCAAAATATATTCCCAAACACTTATCTGCAGAGCTTACCATGTCAGTATTACTATCAATAATCATATCGTTAATTACAGTAGCAAAGGTCCCCCAACTTACTTTTGTACCATCAATCATATCTTTTGAATGTTCAGATTTTTCAAAATTATTCTCTATCTGTCTTGTACTCCATCTTCGCAAGAACGCAGTATCCAGTGTAAACACATTCTGATCAGCCGTATTCATTGTTGCCAGAATGTTCATATTGGAAGGAATCCTTACCGGGTGATTTTCATCCCCATATACCTCTTTTGCAACATCATAATTTGAAATTCCATATTCACTCTCCCCAACTTCTTCTGCAGGAAATTCATCCTCATCTTTTCGATCCAGTAACTGAAATATCTCTCCAAATATTGCAGGTGCATTGCCACGATTTAATTCTTCTATAACAAGATAATAATGATTACTGGGATCTTCTTGTGCTTTCTTTAACATTCTGGTAAATGGTCCTGGTGTAAACACATATTTTAACTTCTCATTGCCGTCTTTATCTTTTTCCACTCTCGGCAATATCTGCCCCACAAAATCTGAGTATGTATAATCGGGATGAAAAACAACCCTTTCCATCATTTTTTCATCATTACAATATTTTGTTTTTATTTCATGGCTTTTACCAGATCCTGGGACTCCATACAAAAGTATATTTTCTGCTCCTGTTTTTCTCTCGCCTAAAACTTCTTTTTCTTCTTTTATCGCATTCTCATCTGAAATATAAATACCATATGAATTCTGTTCAAGACATCTGTATATATTCAAAGCCTTTTGTAATTCTGTAGAGTATGATTCATTTATTCCAGCAGCTTTAACTATATCCAATGATTTGAATGCCTTTTGAATAATGTTTTTTCCGTACTTTATTCCGAAAATATGGATAGAAGCCACTTGCATTTTATTTTCTGCATTACTATACATTTCTTTAAGAATGTTTCCTAATTCCGAGATTGTAAAATTTCTATTTTCAACTTTGGAATCTTTAATTTTAATATATTTCTTTATATCAACTTTCGTATTAGTCGGTAATTTGTAAAATTTGTTGTTTAGCACAGAAAGATGATACTCTCCATTATTTTCATCAGCTGCTCTTATTCCAATACAATCATAACTCAACCTCTCTTTATGTTTCAAGATCACCAGAAAGTCTCCGGTGTGTAACAACTTTCTAAACTTAACAAAATCCACATCATCACTAGTAATCAATGAAAGTTGTACTTGATCTGCCTGTTCTTTTCTCCTACTTCTTACCACGCTTGCACAAACACAACTTTTTTTATTTTCGTCAAAAATGATTCCGCTTTTCTCATCAGCCTCTAAATATGAAATATTGTCCTGGTAAATGTAAAGTGGGATCTGTGTTATAAAATATTTTTTTAACTGTTCATCTTTTTCACTATAATCGCAGTTAAAATAACCATCAGCCATGAGATACGGGAACATATTCATCTGTTCTCCAGATATTGCTATGTGTGTCTGATTAGTTGTTCTCCCCTCATCCAGGGTATTAGACGCTTCCAGTCTTTTTACCAGTATTCCATCATATTCGTTTGCAGAACACTGTGGAATTATATTCTTTATTACTCTTATTGCTTCTACAAAATTCATCAAGCATTACCGCCTTTCATATAGCCTTTTATCACTTGTGCTATTGCCCTTCCCAAAAGTGGCGGAACAGAATTTCCTATCTGCATATATGTCTTCGTATATGCCCCTCTGAAAAAATAATCATCAGGATAAGACTGTACTCTTGCCGCTTCTCTTGGCGTTAATCCTCTTGCCTGGGTAGGATGTATATACATATTGCAGTCAAATTTCATATGCGCAGTTATCGTTTTACAAACCTTATCATTTTCCAGTTTAAAATATTTATCCTTAAAAATTCCATTTCTTCTGGCATAAGGCATGATATCTGCTATTTTAGGGTCATCTGAACGATCTCCCGGTTCCATTCGTCCAAAAATTTCAATATCCCTGTCATTGTTGTATCTGGCCTTATGATTTGAAACCACATCAATTACTCTGCCTTGATTAATATAAGAAATATAATCATTTGTTTCAGTACAATAATTCTTTTCTATTTTGTATCCACTTTCTATCGAGCCGCTTTCTGTAGAGTTTTTCACTCTTGAAGCTTCCAATTTCCTAAGTCCAAATAAAGCATCACCCAGATTATATTCCGGTATCTTTTCGCTAAGTTCAAATATCTCATTGAAGATTTTCTCATTATCAATTCCAAGACAATTACCTATATATATTAGTCTTTCACGATTTTGAGGCACTCCGAAATTCTTTGCATTTAGTATATGGCACTCTACAGAGTACCCGATTGCACGGAAATCATCTTTTACCTGTTCTGCTACAGATTGCATCCCTTTGACATTTTCCATGACAAAAAATTTAGGCTGAACTTTTTTTACTGCTTCAACATAACTTTTATAAAGATGATTTCTCGGATCGTCTATCAGCCTCTGTCTGTTAGCCATACTAAATCCCTGGCAAGGTGGTCCACCAATAACAATGTCAGCACTTCTTCCATCCAGCAATTCATCAAGCTCGTTTACCACATCTTTTATGTTTCCCAATATAATATGGTCTCTGGGTGTCTCCGGATGGTTATGTGCATATGTATCCACACAACAATCCTGGATATCATTTGCCAAGGTAGTAACAAATCCTTCCTGTGTAAATCCTAACGACAACCCACCTGCTCCGCAAAACAAATCTATCATCTTTAGTGAATCATCATTAACATTTTTTCTGGCGTTTTCAATATAAGTATTACAATATTTGCTTACAGGACATTCATAACACTGCTGTACATTTTCATTACATATAACGGATAATCTTCTGAATGCAGTCATAACTTCTGCATCGTTCTTTACCTCGTCCTTATATAATCTGGCCCTTGCATTAAGGAAGTCCTCTTTTACAGTTTTCGTTACTCTTTCAATACAAATTTCTATATTTTCCTGCTCTTTACTATCAAGTCCTGCTTTTACAAACGCAGTAAACTCACATTTATCGTTTTTGTATTCCATATCAGTCTACCCACTCTCCAAGATTTATAAATGTACTCTTTACCGATTGGGCAACAGCTCTTGACACATTAACTGTAACTGCATTCCCAAATTGCTTATACGCCTGGCTGTCAGACACTGGAATCACAAAAGAATCTTCAAATCCCTGCAATCTTGCACACTCGCGCGGCGTAAGTCTTCTTATCCTTCCCTTTTGTGTGACATAATTATCCTGACATG
The DNA here is from genome assembly GCF_040924225.1 of Ruminococcus sp. RTP21484sp1_RTP21277st1_D2_RTP21277_210401. Taxonomy (NCBI): domain Bacteria; kingdom Bacillati; phylum Bacillota; class Clostridia; order Eubacteriales; family Oscillospiraceae; genus Ruminococcus; species Ruminococcus sp. RTP21484sp1_RTP21277st1_D2_RTP21277_210401. Next base: position 15,566 of record NZ_JBCOMJ010000006.1, read on the forward strand.
CTCTGTGCATCTTCGCCATAGTTGCACATAAAGGTCTTGCAATCTCAAGATCTATTTCTGATTTTGCTTTATATCCACCAGTTCCATTAGATAATATTGTGGGTAATATTCTATCTGACAAAAAATACTTATTATCAACTTCCGGCTCTAATAAATCCTGTAAAGTTTTTTTAAGTTTTTCTTTTTGCGGAAATATGAATTTTGCATTCTGGTTGTCAAAACACACTATGTAAGTTCTATTTCTTGTCTGTGGTATTCCATAGTCGGCTGAATTTAATATATCACAAAACACATTATATCCGAGCACGTCTTGTAATACTCTGTGTATTTCTTTATATGTTTTTCCATTATTATGAGTCCGTAAAGAGCGGACATTTTCAAGAATAATCGCTTTCGGCTTCTTTCCTCTTTTAATTTTATCATCCACTATTTCTGCTATTCTAAAAAACAAGGTTCCTCTTGTGTCCTCAAAACCTTTTTGTTGTCCCATCATACTAAAGGGCTGGCAGGGAAATCCCCCTATAAGAATATCACAGTCTGGTATAATTTCTAATGGAATTTCATTTATATCTCCTAAAACAATATGATCACCAAAATTAGCCTTATATGTCTGTACCGCGTACTTATCAAAATCATTTGCCCAGACAATATTATAACCGGTATCTGCAAAACCTTTATCAAGTCCTCCAAGTCCGCTGAAGAGTGATACAACATTCATCTATTCTTCCTCCCCAAGCTTATTATTTTTTATGTACTCTCTGATCCATAACCCAATTTCTACAGAAGCAGTTTTTCCTTCTTTACGCAATAATGTCATAAATTCATCTTTTACTGTCGGTTCAATTGATATTTCTATTTTTGCAGTTTTTATTCTTCCTGCAGGTCTTCCGCAATTATTTTTCTTTATATTCGTCATTAAAATTTCCTCCATTTAATATAGGTATTATATAATGTTTTTATCAGGGTGTAAATAGATTCTTTTATATAATTTTCTGTATACACTTTTCATCTTGTTTGCTATAATATATACAAAATTAAAGAAGGGAATATATGCACATGTATAAATTAATTATTGATCTATTAAATAATTTTCTAAATTATATACATATTCCAGGTACTCCACTTAATCCAGATGTTTTCCAGGGTGTATTTGTGAAGAAGCTTTCCAATCAGAATATTATAAAAGAGAAACGAAGAATCAGCGCCAATAATACTATTCTAAAAGTCAACCAGACACATATAGATGTCACAGGAGAACAAGCGAAATTATTTTTCTTTGAAGGTCTGAGTAATACTACAACTCCTCCTCAGAGTATTGACATAGATTTATATGATAATAATTTGAGCTATCTTTGTGCTATCAACAATCCTTTAAGCCGTCTCTCTTCAGATGGAAACACATATTTTTTTCGCCATTCAATTGATGTGCCACCTTATCTATCAAATTGGGATTTAACCCTTCACAGTTCTGCATACAAAAAATACGGACACAAGGGCACGCAAGTTCAGATTAATATACCAGATTCGAAAGAAGCCTTTACTTTACTCCAAAGATATGCCTTCCAGGACGATGCTCTTGTCATGCTGAGATATGATTATTTGCGCTACCTTGCCATACTCATCCCCTCAGAGTTGTGCAATCACCTATATTCTATTACTGACACACATGGTTCTCATAATATAAACTTTGCAGTACTAAATCCTTCATATAATTCAGCATTAGCAATTCAATTACAACATCAAATCATTTCAAAAGATGTCATGTATGACGATGCTAAAACAATTGCATTGCAAAATACCCTTAATAATACCCCGAATGCTGGAACAGATATTGAAAGAATTGTAAAAACACGCGTTTCACAAGGCTCCTTTCGAAGACTACTTCTTCTTGAACGCCATCACTGCAACCTTTGCAATATTTCCACAACATCGGTATTACGTGCAAGTCACATTAAAGAATGGTCTGAATCTTCCAGAGAAGAACGTATAGATGCAAATAACGGTTTACTTTTATGTGCTAATCATGATGCTTTATTTGACCGCCACCTAATATCATTTAACCCTGATACCGGAAATATATGTATCTCAGAATCAATTGACAATGAACAGCGAAAAGCACTAAGTATTTCAGAATCAACGCAGCTTTCTATGGGCGAATGCATGAAATCATATATGCGTATACACTATAAAAAATTTATAGATAAAGAAAATCAATAGTTTCATTATTGCGAGATGTGACCACATACATCTCGCAATATTAATTTGTTTATAACACTCCCTGCTTCCACATTTCTTCCGCCACACTCACATATTCCTTACTATTCTCCACAATCCCAATCTTCTCTTCCCACGTAAGATTTCTCTTAATCTTCGCAGGACTTCCCATTACCAGGGAGCCGTCTGGGATGATGGTGTTTTTGGTGACAAGGCTTCCGGCGCCGATGATGCAGTCGCTGCCGATTTTGGCTCCGTCAAGGATTATGGCGCCCATTCCAATTAAAGTGCGGTCACCGATTGTGCAGCTATGGATTACAGCATTGTGGCCGATTGTGACATTATTCCAAATATAGACTGGCAGGCCTCGGCTGACGTGGACTGTGCAGTTTTCCTGGATGTTGGTTTCCTCACCGATTACGATTGGCGCGTCATCTCCGCGGATTACGCTGTAGTATAGCACGCAGCTGTCGCGACCGATTGTTACATCACCGATGATTACGGACTGCTTCGCAATTTTTGCCGTTTTATCTATTTTTACATTCTTATAGTTCATTTGTTGTTGCCCGATCTGATGATATTTTATGGAATGAATATCAATCTATTTTCATTAATAGTAACATACAAAAAAGAGATTGTATATTCTTTCATTAATATACAACCTCTCAATTTCAATTCACAAGTTACTATTCGCTCTTGATCAGCAGCACGCTTCGCAAAGCATAGAAGTTCATTCACATGATTCTGCGCCGAAATTCTCGTTTTTCCTGTGAACTTTATTCACCTAAAACGCTTCTCAGAACGTTAACAATAAGCAGTAACTTACTTGTTTCTTTTTCCCTTACCTAAACAATATCCCTGCTACTTTCTCCAGTTCCCGTCGTTCTTCCACATCATCATAGGACTTCTCCCTGTCGTCTAGTCCTTTCACCACATTTATTGAAAAAAGCCCTTCTTTGTTACAGTAGAAGAAAATTCTCTTCACACCGTTGATTTTAAACCTAGCTTCAGCATTTCCTTCTGGGTAGAGTTTAACCATTTGCATGCGGTCTGAAGATGCAGCTGCGATAAAGGAAATGTAATGTTTTTTCGTCATATCATGATCAATGCAGACGAAGTATTCGTCTTCTACTTTTTCGATAAAAATTTTATGATTCTCGTCAGTTTCTTCTGGGACCGCGGGCGCCAACTGCACGCCGTGGCAATGTATGACAGCTTCGCCCATGGTATGGATCACATTGCCGCATACAGGGCAGACGTAAAATTTTGAGCGGAGCATGTTGGCTGACACATTTGCATTACTCACGGTACTGCCAGAGATCAGTTCTGTGACAGATATGGAAAAAGCGTCTGCAATTGGCTCCAGCAGCGTAATATCAGGATAGCCTTTTCCCGTCTCCCTTAATTAAAGATATTGTTGGGTAAAAAAGAAAGGTCAGTCGATTTTGCCGATGAAGCGGTAGTAGATTTCTACTTCCTGCTCACGGCTTCCGTCCTCGCCCTTGACAGCTTCGTGGACGGTTATTTTTTCAATTAGAGTGTTCAGAAGTTCGGCGGTCAGCTCCACAGGGTTGACATACTGTTTCATCAGGGCAATCCACTTTTCAGCATCCGCTGCGGTCTGTACGGCGGCTTCCATCGTTTCGTGAAGCTGTCTTATTTTTGTTTCAAGCTCCTTTTGCTCGTTCTGGTACTTCTCGGACAGCATATTGAAGTTATACTCGGTTATGCGTCCGGCAGACCAGTCCTCATACATTTTAGCAAACAGCCCGTCAACCTCGGCTTTACGCTTCTCTGCCTTTTTCAGCTCCGCAGCCTGCTTTTTCTTCGCAGAGTTTCTTTCCCTGTCGCTGGCATTGAGCAGGCGTTTCAGCAGCTTGTCCTCGTCTTTCTGTGCCAGCATAGACCAGTATTGCAGTCTTGCAAGCACATAGGCATACAGTACATCATAGCGGATATAGTGCATGGAACACTGGCGTAATCCCTGCCCGTTCTTGCTGCAATGGTAGTACCCGTATGGGTTCTTATTCTGCTTGTTTTCCCCATAGGCTAAAGACCATCCGCAGTCTGCACATTTTATCAATCCTGCGAAAATCTGTGTCGTACCGTTTCTGCGTTTCCTGCGTCTGCTTGCAATCAGCTCCTGAACTTTTTGGAACACTTCTTCAGAAATGATGGCTTCGTGGGTATTTTCCACACGATACCATTCTTCCTGCGGCTTCCGCACCTTTTTCTTGTTCTTGAATGAAATGTTGCTCTGCTTGTTGTGAATGCTGTGACCGATGTAGGTTTCCTCTTTCAAAATGCTCTTGACCTGTGCTATCGTCCACGCATAGGCTTTTTCTGCGGGCGCACCGGCGTAGATATTGGCGAAAGTCCCGTATCTTTCATAGTTCAGCCAGCCGGGGGTAGGTACTTTTTCCTCCACCAGAATCCGTGTAATGCTGGCGGCTCCACGCCCGTGTACAGCAAGGTCAAAAATCTTCTCTACAATCCAGCGTGTTTCCGGGTCGATCAGAAGATGACCTTTTTTGTCCGGGTCTTTTACATAGCCCAGCGGTGCATAGGCTCCATAGTGTGCGCCATTGGCAAATCTTGTGTGCATGGCAGCCTTGACCTTTTTGCTGGTCTGTCGGGCGTGCATTTCATTCAGGATGTTTAAGAACGGTGCAAGCTCGCTTTCTCCGTTGATGGTGTCCACATTGTCATTGATGGCAATGTAGCGTACTCCCTTGCTGGGGAAATAGATTTCCGTGTACTGACCGGTCAGGATATAGTTTCTTCCCAGACGGGATAAGTCCTTTGTGACAACGCAGTTGATTTTCCCGTCTTCGATGTCATCAATCATCCTTTGGAAACTTGGACGCTCGAAATTTGTCCCACTCCATCCGTCGTCAATGTACTCGTCTACAACGGTCAGCCCATGCTCTGCGGCATACTGTCTAAGCATCATGCGCTGGGTCTGGATACTGCCGCTTTCCCCCTGTAATTCATCGTCACGGCTCAATCTCAAATATAGTGCAGTGTTATAAATCGTTGTATTGTATGGTTGTTTCACGGTTAAAAATCCTCCTTCTAAAAGAAACAACCCACGCTTATACAATACTCGCTGGTACAAGTATATCATAAGCGTGGGCTGATTGACAGTCGTTATTCCGTATTTTTTCAGGAAGCGGCGGCAGCGTGCTGGATCACATCTTCCAGCAGGCTGTCAAGCGGCTTCCCATCCTGTGCGAAATGCTCCGATACCTTGATACGGACTTTCCCCATGACAAAATACTGGGTGCCGTCTTTTTCGGTAAGCAGGGTGCCGCTGTTTTTGTTATTGCTCTCGTTTTTGCTTTTTGCCATAGGCAGTTACCTCCATAAATGAAATATGCCCGACAAGGGAATGTCAGACAGGTGTACAGCCGCAGACTGTCTCCGTGTCAACCAAACCGTGTCAACCGGCAGAAAAGACTTTGAAAACAATCCATAGGCGCTCTATTATTACTTTTTACTTTTTCTTTGATTTCTTGGTTGACATGGTTGACAAAGGAGAGAAATGCCCCAAATATCAGGCTTTTCCCCGTCAACCGGCTGTCAACCAAAGCGTCAACCAAACTGTCAACCGGTGGCTTTTCAGAATGGAAGTTCCATTTGCCGGGCTTCTTCTTCCGTGATTTCCTGAAAACCGTCCCCCTCCGGCGGAGCTTGGTTGACACGCTCCCAGCCTTTTTGAGAACCGTATTTCTTATACCGCTTCGGGCTTTTGTAGGCTACCCAGCCCTGTATGATGCCGCCCGCAATGCCGGTATTCATAATCTCGCAGATTGCCCGTGTCTCCCAGTCTGCCGGGGAATTTAAGTTCCCCAGCGCTTCCTCATAAAGCTGCTTGGAACATACCCTGTCGCCGGTGTAGTCCTCCAAATAGGCGTAGATCATGCCGGCCTGTGTGTCTTCCTGCATAAAGTCCTGCTGGTGGGCGTTCAGGTATCGGTTCATTTCCATGCTGAATGACAGCTTATACTTCCCACTGCGATAAACCGTCATGGCTTCCGCCCACATCTGTTCGATATACGCCCTCGCCGCCGCTTCATCGTCCAGTATGTGAACCTCCGCCCGTTCCGGGTACACCGTCACGGGGAGAAAGCGCCGGTTGCCGGTGCGATCACGGGGCAAAAAGTCCTGCCGGTTGGTCGTCCCTCCAAATACACATTGCCGCAGCCGGTCTGCCGGATGTGTCTCATACGGCACTTTGTAGGTTTCTTTCTGGCGGCTTAAGAATGACTTGATTTCCTCAATACTCTTGGCGTTGGCTGTGGCAATCATCTCCGACATCTCGATAATCCAATGCCCTTGCAGCTTGCGGTACACATTTTCATCGTCCAGCTTTTTCAAATCGTCTGAAAACCATTCGTCCCTGCCTGCCAGCAGCCGGAAAAAGGTAGATTTCCCGGCTCCCTGACCACCAACCAGACAGAGCATGACCTCAAACTTGCTCCCCGGTCTGAATACCCGCCGGATGGCTCCCATCAGGAACAGTTTCAAGGCTTCATAGGTGTATTCGTCCGTATCGGCTCCCAGAAAGTGATGCAGGGCGTAACGGATGCGCTCTGTGCCGTCCCATTGCAGGCTGTTCAGGTAATCCCTGACTGGATGGTAGCGGTTTTCATTGGCAACAATCTTGATGGCGCTCTGCACCTTTTTCTCGCTGGTAAGCCCGTAATTTTCTTCCAGATACAAAAGCAGGTAGTTCATGTCCATGTCGGTCAGCGTGGTACTGGTGCGCTCCCAGCCCAGCGGCTTCACAATGTCAATCTGCTCCGTCAAAAGGTTCAGGCGCAGCGCCCCGCGAAACAGAGGGTCACGCTGGAACACCGTCAGGCAGTTTCGGATGCTGTTCTTCACGCCGCCTTTCTGCGTCCCCTCTAATGTTTCCCGGATTTCTGCCGGTGTCTGCGCCGGTTCCATTGTGTCCATCGTCCTTTTGACCGCTTCCTGCGTTTCCGGCGGCAAGCTCTGAAATTCGCTGTTCAAGCCGCAACACCTCCTTTCCCTGTGCGGCGATCAATGCCGCTTTTTCTTCTATTTCTCCGTATAACAAAATATCCAAAAGGTATTCTGTGTAGCTTATCCTCTGCAACGCTTCCACAAAAAGAGGATGCCAGATGGCATCCTGCGGCTGTGGGGCGTGTGCTGTTTTCCAATGCTCCAGCAGGCGCAGATAATCGCATAGCACCCGGAAACAATACCGTTCCGTTTCCTGAAATCTCTGCTCCGCTGATTTTTGTCGGGGCTGTGACCTGTTGTGACGCTTCCTATCTGGCGGCGCATTGCCGGATTTCTCATAGGAAACGCCGAAGTCCTCCGCAAGCCTGACCGCAGCTTCCCGTTTCCCCAATCCATGCAGCAAAGCGGCCAAGTCGATCACATCCCCGGAAGCCCCGCAGCCGAAGCAGTAAAAGCGGCTGTCCACTTTCATGCTGGGCGTGCGGTCATTGTGGAATGGACAGCAGACCATGCCGTTTCTCCCCACCCGGATTCCATAGAATGAAGCAGCCTGCCGGGTGGTAACAGACTGTTTCACCGCTTCAAATACATTCAAATGCTCCCTCCATAAAAATACTGGTAGCGGTAAAGCTGCCGGTTATATCATAGCTCCATCTCATGTTTCTTTCTCTGTACTGCCTGTGGCTGCTCCCTCCGGCGCAGTGCGGTATCTACGGCGTTCTGCACCTGCCGTAGCCGTATGACTTCCTCCCGGAGTGGCTTGTGCTGCGGAGACAGTTCGGCATACTCTGTTTTTAACTGTGCGTATTCCTGTTTCCATGCTTTCAGGGCAATGGGTTTTCCGTCCAGTTTTTCTTTCAAAATACGGCGGGCGGCATAAAACAGCCGTAACTCCGCATCGTGGGATGTTTCAAATTTCTCCCTCTGTTTCTTAAACTTGATATTGTTCAATTCCGTATGAACAGGTTTTAGCCGCTGGTAATTCTCGCCCTCCCGTATCAATTCCTGCAATTCCTTTATCCGGGCAGATTTCTTTTTCATGGAGTCGCTTAACGCTTCAAATTCTTCGTTGACAGAGGAAAGACGCTCCTGCAAATCCTCTAATGTGAGCAGCTTGTTTTCCGTCAGATAATTGACGGCTTCGGCAAACTGCTTTAAGTTTCCGGTTCTGGCTTTATTGCTCCATGCCCCTGCGTTGCGCTGGTTGTAATAAGCGATCAACAGGTCGGCAAGGCTCGGTGTCTGCGGTTTGGAAAGTTCTTCTTTTACCTCTGCCATCCAGACAAACAGGGCTTTGATCTTCTTCCTCACATCCTGCATGAGCCGGTTGGTGGCTTTAATCCAGCGGTTCAGTTCCCCTTTCTCGGTGCGGATGCCCTTTGCTTCCATCTGCCGGACATTAGCTCCCTCGTGGACAGTAGGTATCAGGTCAAGCCCCTGCCGCACATAGGAACGGTGGTCGATACGCACATCCAGCCCTTTTTCCTCAAATTTTGTATTAACGGCAGCCGCCCACTGCTCCCGCCAGTGTTCCAGCGTTTCCGGCTCATGCCAGTCTGTTGTATGGACAGCGTTAAACATATAATCGCCGTTTTTATCCCGGATTCGGTTTCCATCTTCATCAAGAAGATATTCCCGACGCTGTTTTTGTCCCCATGTGCCATCCGGGTTCAAAGGGCGCATGGTTGTCATCACATGAAAATGCGGGTTAGGGATGCCGCCGTCCTCTTTCTCCGGGCTGTGAAAAGCAAGGTCGGCAATCATGCCTTTTGTCACAAACTGCTCCTGTACGAACTTCCTCGCCAGCTCCATGTTTTCTTCCAGCGTCAATTCATTCTGCATGGCAATATCAAAGGAATAGGCAAGCTGTGCTTTTGGATGTTTCTCGCAGTTCTCCACAGCATTCCAGAGGGTCGCCCGGTCAAGATATATTTCCGGCGCATGGGGCGGCAGCATGATTTCCGAAGCGATCACGCCGCCCTTTTTGGTGTAGTCGCTGACTTCTCCATAGTAGCTGCTGTAAAGACGCTCCCCGGCTCGATAGGCTGCGCTGGCAATGGCGCTCTGACCGGCGCTGCGCTTGATCTGTGCGATTGAAAAATGATAAAGTGCTATCCTTAGTCACCGCCTTTCTCCTGCCCGGAAATACGGGCGTGGTTCTCTGTGGCAGACCGGATGAAATGCTCCGCCTGCGGCAGATTCAAAATGCTTTCCATGAGGGAATAAAATTCCGCTTCGGATAGCTCCTTTGTCTGTGGTGCAATGCTCTCAATAGCTGCCCCACGGGTAATCAGCCGGTGCGTCCTCTGTTTCCGGGAACCGCTTTCCAGATACGCCTGCCGGTTTTTCAAACGCTGCATTTTCCGTTTTTCCTGTTCCAGCAGGACAGTGGTTTTTTCATATTCCTGCTTCAACTGTTCCAAAGATTTTTCCATGTTCTCACATCCTTTGCTGATAAGATAAAGAAAGACCATCCGCAGACAGTCCGTGTGTCAGTGCTTCTATAAAACCCGATGAAAAGGGAAAACCGCAGAGCGGATTTCTCTTTGCGGCGGGTACACAGGGGATAGCCGCTTTAGCGGCGCAAGGGGGTGTAGCCACCTTGTCGGAGCGAAGCGAACGCAGACCTCGGATTGCTGATTTTATCAGCGGCAGAGGTAAGCTCCGCAGGACGCACGATACATGGTCTTTAGACTATGTATAGAAGTGCGCCCTTAGTTCCTAAGGGATTTTGCCGTTTCCGGCAGTCTTGTCCTTTTTCTTGGAACGCTTGGAAAGATACTTCGGGCAGTCAACCACAACCGCCCGGAAGCTCTGTTTACATTCGTGCTGGCATTTCCGGCACAGTTCGTTGTAAGTGATACGGCTGCGGTCATTTAAGAAGAAAGACCATTCCAACCGCCGCTTGTTACTCATTCTTGCCATAACCGGCTCCTTTCTCCGTTTCTATCTGATGTACGCAGATAGGCTGTTTTGATGTAGCGTCTCGGTATCATTTTTAAGTTTTTTTCCCTCTGTATGCCCCTTTGGAAAGTGCGGCAGTATTGCAAGTCAGGGAATGATACCTCACGCTTATTTGTCGCTTCCCGGTACGGTTTCGGAGCCTTTTGCCATCCATTCAAAGAAAGCAATTTTGCTGACCTTGATAAGTCTGCCCCTGCGGAACGCTGGAAAGCCGGGTGTGTGTACCAGCTCATAGGCGCTCGCTCTTGAAATTCCCATAATCCGCTGAATGTCCGCCACATCCAGAACCAGCGGTAAATCCTCGTAGCTGTTCAATCTCTTTTTATCGTTCATTCTGTTCCTCCCATAAATCAAATAGGTTAAAATGCTTCCTGTTGCCGTTCTCCCCAAAAGCCGTTTTCCTGCCCCATTCCTGCGGTGTTTCCCTGCATTGGTGCGCCGAATGCGTCACTTCTCCTGCCGGTCATATCCCTTTTGGACGGTCATTCACTTGTCAAGGTACTGTGCGGTACGAAATTACCAACCGCAATCATCATAGCGTACTATCCTTGACAAAACAACGATTCTGCGATACCATGAGTGTAACGGATATAACTGAATTATATAATTACCATAAACAAAGGCAGGGGATAGGGATGGAGAATCAGTTTATACGGCATGAGCCATGTTTTGAGAGGATTTTGTTTGTCCTGACGCTGGACAGGAAGAAAATGAAAGAGCGGATTTTGATTGGGGAAGAACAGCAGATCCGCTTCCGTCTGAACGGGAGCCAAAACGCAGAGGTGCTTTGTGATATGACACGCCCACTGGGAACTTTTTTGATAAACTTTGAGCGTGACACGGACAGAGACTGGAACTTATACGGGCTTTCTCCGCTGCGGCAAGCTCTCCACTCCAACCGATGGAAACAGCCGGAGCTGGAGCAGGCGGCAAGCGAATTTCTTTGGGAGAAATATCTTAGCAACGACCCTCTGAAAATGTATGTGGCGTTCCGTATCTGGAACAGCTATCTGCTTGCCAGAGAACCCCGTGACCGTAACGCTGCCTGTGACCGCTTCATGGATAAAATGAGCAGACTGACCGGGGTATTCCAAAACGAAACCATGAGCTTTGACAGGGAGACAGGAAAACCGAAACAATTTCAAGCTGGCAGCCTTTATTTCAAAGGCGCACCGTCAGAAGATACCCGGCTTGACCTCTGGTTCCCGGACAACCGGCGCACAGAAGAATGTGTGTCTGCCTATGCGTCCCTCTACCCGTTGATTACCTATTATCTGAACAGGCTGAATGACTGGGGGCTTTGCTTCCGGCGGTGCAAGGTCTGTGGAAAATATTTTCTGGCAAAGAGCCAGCGGTATGAGCTGTGCAGCGACAAGTGCCGAAAAGCACAGGCGCTTCAAAACAAGCGGGAATTTGACGAGAGGTCAAGAGAAAATAACTATGACCTGCTTTATAAAAATGAATGCCAGAACTGGCGCAACAAAATAAACCGGGTAAAAAATACCGCAGGCTTTCCGGCTGACCGTCTGGAAAAAATACAGGCTTCCTTTTCCGACTTTAAGAAAGAAGCCTTACAGAGAAAAAAGGCTGTAAAAACAGGAACGGCCAGCCCGAAAGAATTTACGGACTGGCTGTATCAGCAGAGTAATGTAATTGTTGAGCTGACCGAGATATGAAAAACTTTCTATCGTCAATTTCGCATTATTGCAATAACAGATTGCTTCTTCCATGAATGGTAATATTATCATCAAACTTTTGGAAGAACTATAAATGTCCGAGGTGCCTTTGATTTCGACAAAAAAACAGGCTGAATTGTTACAAAGCTCGGACATTTCAAAAATTTTTTGAGAAATGGCGAAAAAAGCGGGGCAGCACACGCCGCCCCGCCGATCCCATACGGTTATTCCATCGCCCGCATTTGTTCGATCAGGGATTGCTTTTTCTGTCTGCGGATTGTCCATACAGACAAGATCAGTTCCATTCCGAACAATACCAGAATGAACAGTCCCATTTCCAAAACCGGGAATTTGTAAGGCACTACATTTCCGGCAAAAGCTCCTATACTCATTTTTCTGCAAGCAAAGATGGAAGCCGGAAGCCCAACGATCAGCGTCGCCAATGTTGCAAAGAGCGCATAGCACAGCCCCTCACAGATGTTCATTTCACATAGCTGTTTTTGTGTTAGGCCGATAGAACGCAGAATACTGTTTTCCTGCTTTCGGGCTATCTGGTTAGAGAGTGTCGTATTGATAAGGTTGATAACGCCAAAGAGAAATACCAACCATGAAAGTATCTCCATACTGCCAAACGCAAAAGAATTTGTCATTTCTTCATATTCAATCACTGTATTGATTTCATCTAAGGCAATATTACTATGGCTGGCAACAATATTTTTCAATTCAGCTCCCACATAGTCCGTTTTTTTCGGATCGTTTACAATGCTCCATGAATAGTCGAAAGAAGCGATTTCCGGGTGCAGTTCATGGAACAATGCTTCTGGTGCGAAAAAGAGTACTCCATCGAGGGCCAGTTTTCCATGCCCGGAAGGCGTCTTGTTGGAATCAAACAATCCTGATACAGTGACGGAAACAGGCGGTTGCCCCTCTCCAAAATAAAAGTCAACTGTTGAACCAACACCCATATCCTCATTCTGCTTTAGCACATTATAGTCAATTACAATACTACGGGAATCTTTTGGCATCGTTCCTGCTGTCAGAGCCGCTTCAACTGTTGCATAATTCTGGTCGGTCAGCATATCACACATACCACCGCTTTGGTAAATGTCCGTCTTAAGGGTTGCATAGAGAGATTGTCTGCTTGGAATTATATCTGTAACACCATCAATAGATAAGATTTCCTGTTTTAATTCTTCATTCAACGGATTTCCCGCTGCCATAACCTTTTCTTCTGTCATTTCAGAATCCAAATAAATTTTATAGTCGCCGTCCGGGAAAAACCGTCTTGCAAGCGCCTCTGGAGAACGCAGCAAAACAATGGAGGATACCACAAGCAGAATAATTCCGCCCAAACTCAATGAGGCTACAATAGCAACGGTCTTTTTTCGGTCACGCTTAAAATTCGCAATTCCCATTGAAACAGGATTGAGCTTGATATTCTTTTTTCGGCTTCGGATGTCCTTTTGTGCCGGGGTAAAACGGACGGCTTCAATCGGGGAAATCCCTGCCGCAATTTTTATCGGCTTACGGATGGAAACAGATACCATGATCCAACTGCTTATGAGTGTCAAAATAATCGTTGCCACATAGGAAACAGCATTAAATCCCTTGGGAAACAAAAGAAAACCGCCGCATACGCCCAGCACTGTACCAATCAAAATTCCGATACTGCCAAGTTTGCGTCCCTCCCGCTTTACAATCCGCTTGATTTGCTTTGGCGTTGCACCAATCGTCCGAAGCTGCCCGTAGCTCTTGATTTTGTCATTGATGGAGATACGGAAGATACTCTGGATCACAATGTAGCCGCCAATCAGAACAATGGCAATCACGCCAGCCATCAGTGCAAGATCAAAGGATTTAGAGACATAAGCAAAATATTTGCTGTTCATTTTGGGCATAGGAAGCTGATATTCCTCTGTAATCTCCCTGCAATAAGAGGTCATCAGTTCTTCGTCCAACTTGACTCCGTTTTTGAAATGAGCATAGGCGCGATAGCCAGCCGGATCAAACCTATTCCATTCGGTCAGTGCAGCTTTGGAAAGAATGATCGCGCAGGTATTTGCTTCTTTCTCATTTACGCTGTCCATAATGCCAGTAACGACATAATCACCATGAAAACTTTCGGTATCTAAGGTCACAGTGTCCCCGATTTTAGCGTTATTTCCATAGGTGGAAAGAAAGTATTCGCTTACGACAACTTCATTTGCCTTTTCAGGAACCCGACCCTCTAACAGATTCATTTGTGCCTTGGCAATCTCCATCATTTGCGCGTCGCAATACACATAGGACGCATGATAGCCCTGTTCCGAAAGTTCCTCACCCAGCATATAGTAGCCGCCTACACGCTCAAACTCCGGCACTCCTTTTAAGTTTTCAATATCGTTTTCCTCTACACCTCGCCAGACCGCCTCATAAGTATCGAGAACCTGATTGCGCTGCATTTGTGTCAGGGAAGTAGACACTATTCCTGTAAAGCAGATCAGAAACGCCGCCAGCGCAACGGCAATCACCACCATCAGATTCCGGCGCTTCTCGCTTTGCAAACTTTTCTTTGCCAGCTTCTTTGTAATGGCGCTGGTATCATTCTCAAAAGGCCATGTCATAGCCTGCCACCTCCTTATTCCACAATCTTTCCGTCCTCAATGCGGACAATCCGATCTGCAAGGCGGGCAATGTCGTCATTGTGCGTAATCATCACAACAGTTTGCCGAAACTCCGCACTGGTGCGCTTGATAAGCCCCAGCACCTCGGCGCTGGTCTTGCTGTCAAGGTTGCCGGTCGGCTCGTCGGCCAGCACGATAGCCGGTTTGGTAATCAAGGCGCGGGCGATAGCCACACGCTGCTGCTGTCCGCCGGAAAGATTGTTCGGCATATTTTTCAGTTTATCTTCCAGCCCCAGCAGGTGAACGATCTCGTCCAAAAACTTCTGATCCACCGTGTCCCCGTCCAGCTCCACCGGCAGGACGATGTTCTCATACACATTCAGGATGGGAACAAGGTTATAGTTCTGGAAGATAAAGCCGATGTTGCGGCGGCGAAAGATGGTGAGCTGTTCGTCGTTCATCTTCGACAGTTCTTTGTCCCGGACAATCACATTGCCGGAAGTAGGGGTGTCCAGCCCGCCCATCATGTGAAGCAGGGTAGACTTGCCGCTGCCGGAGGTTCCCACAACGGCCACAAATTCGCCGTCATTTACGGAGAAGTTCACGCCGTCAAGGGCGCGGGTGATGTTCGGCTCTGTGCCGTAATACTTTTTCAGGTCGATAGTCTGTAAAATGCTCATAAAATTCAATCCTTTTTTTGTTTGTTGTAAATGCGGAACGATGCTGCGCCGGTGGCCGCCAACTGCACCAGAATCAGCACAGCGAACAGGCCGAAGCTCTCATAGTAGAACAGTTCATCCCAAAATAGGAGAACATCACAGAGAGCAGTCAAGGCAACCGTCCGGCGGATGTGCCGGGCCAGCCATTGCCGGAACACCAGCACAAGGGCAACGGGCGGGACGATCAGCAGCGCCAGATTCAAAATCAATGTCGGGGGCAGTTCCATTGCGTCGCCTCCTCACTTTTGTTGATAAGGGTATTGTAAAACCCAAATGTCCGCGAAATGTTACAGCGGCCAAAAAATTTCATTGAAAATCGGGGTGAAATGTTACAACGCTCGGACATTTCAAAAAAATTCACGGCGGACAGCCGGAAATGGTCGTCCGCCGAATCATACTACACAATCTTTTAGATAGATTGATTGTGAAATAATTTCAATCCAATCACCACATCTATCATAAGTTCCACAATGAGAATTATACTAATGGCAACATTAAAATTACATAGGTTATATAATCCGATATAGATTTCACAAGTAAGAAATACAACTTGCAGACACAAATTTAAGTATGTCACTAAATGCTCGTTAGTTCTATTCCACAATCTAAACAGGAACATTGTAAAAATAGGTTTTCCCGTAAAAGCAAAAAGCACTGACAATACCGGCACCAAAAATACATAGTAAGAATCTACTGCATTGCTGGGGGATGTACCTACCCATTGAATTGCTATTTTATCAGGAACAACGAAAAATAAAACAATAGATAAAATAACATTGATTATTAAGATGATTGTTGTTGCTTTGCAAAAATTGATTTTTTTCATGGTGTTTTCTCCTGTTATAAGTGTGCTTTATTTAGTCGGCAACATAATGGAAAATTCCGAACCCTTGCCCGGCTCCGAAACCACTTTGATATAGCCGCCCTGCCGTGTTACGATCTCGCGGGCCAGATACAGGCCAATGCCCACGCCCTGCTGTTCGTGTACTTCTTCCTCACGATAGAAGCGCCGGAAGATGGCGGCCTGATTGCTTTCGGAAATGCCCTTGCCGGTGTCGGCTACTTTGATTTCCACATACATTTCCCACAGCACCACCGACACAGCGATTTTCCCGCCTGCCGGGGTGTACTTCACCGCATTGTCTAGCAGGTTAAAAAGGGCTTCGGATGTCCACTTGCTGTCATGGAAAACGGTCAAATCCTCCGGGCAGTCCACGGACACGACGATTTCCTTTTTCTCTGCTGCATACACAATTCCACTCATGGCCTGTGCCACGGTATCAAAGAGGCGGCCCGGTTTCTTATCCAACTGGATCACGCCCGTTTCCAGCCGGGAAGTTTTCACAAGGGCCTGAAAGAGAAAGTCCAGCTTATCCGTCTGGCTGCGGATTCCCCGGATAAAGTCGGTGCGCTCCGCCTTGGTCATAGGCTTTTCCAGCAGCGTGTCCGTCGCCATTTTCAGATTGCTTACCGGCGTTTTCACTTGATGGGAAATATCCGATACAAGGGTCTGTAACTCCTGCCGTTCCTCGTCCACCCGGCGGCGGTTCTCCTGCATGATCTGATAGAGCCTTGCCAGCCGGTGTCCAATTCTGGCAAGCTGGGTTTCGCTGTCCTCTGGCCGCTGGGGCGCTTCATTTCCGGCGATCATGTGGTCTAAAGTCTGGCATAGGTCAGCGGTAAACTGCGACAGCCGCTTTCCAAACGCCTGCGTCAGTACAAAAATCCCCACAAGGGCGCACAGCAGCAGCGCCCCGCCCGTCAGCAGCACCGCCGTCTGTTTTGTCACAAGAAACAGGGCTATGGTGATCCCGGACATGGAAAGGACAAGCCCCATTGCTACCCGGCCAAACAGCCGCTTTACCGAGAGGTTTTGCAACTTCATTTTGCCTCGCCTCCCGTCCATTGATAGCCCATGCCGTAAACAGTTTTGATGTAGGGCGCGCCGCCGTCGGATTCGATCTTACTCCGAATCCGGCTGATGGAGGTTGTCAGGGTGTGTTCGTCCACAAACTTCTCGTCTATATCCCACAGCTTTTCCAAAAGCTGCCCACGGGTCAGCACTTGCCGGGGATTTTTACGGAACAGGTTCAGCATTTTGTACTCCATCGGGGATAGGGTCAGGGGCTTGCCGTTTAAGGAAGCCGTCTGCTCCGAGAAGTCCAGAAACAGCCGCCCGTCGTCGTAAATGTCCTTGGCCGGTTTGTGGTGTTCCAGCATGGCGAACATGGCTTTGATTTTTCGCTGCAAGGCCCCGATCACAAAGGGCTTTGTGATGTAGTCCACCGCGCCCACCTCATAGCCCCGTATCTGGTCGCTCTCCTGATCGTTAGCGGTCAGGAAAATCACAATGGTGTCCGGGTGCTGGGGCTTTATCAGTTTGCACAGCTCAAAACCGTTGCCGTCCGGCAGGTTGATGTCCAGCAGCACTAAGTCAAATTCCCGCTGGCGTATGGCTTCGGCTGCGGTTCTGGCGTTTAGGGCAGAAGTCACGCCGTAGCCGTCTGCGGTCAGGTTATAGGCCAACATCTTATTCAAAAAACTGTCGTCCTCGACAATTAAAATCTGCTTCATATCCTCACTTCCTTTTCTTTTTGCAAATAGTATAACAGGCAAATGTCCGAGAATTGTTACAAGGACAAATATATTTATCATTTTACAGCTTTTTTCTGTGTACTGCAATTTTATAAAAGAAAGGACAGCAGTATCAAATTGCTGTCCTTGCGGTTTATTATAGCTGGTAGTGTATAAGCGTGGGTTCATCATATTTGATGTGGTATCTTTAACTATGGGAAACTCCAGTTTCCCATTTGGAAATTGTTTTGTCTGTGACTCCCAGCTTATCAGCAAGCTGTAATTGTGTCATTTTGTTTCTTTCACGTAATTCTTTAATTATGGTTCCTGTAACATATTGGTTCATAATATCTACCTCCATGTGCAGATTCTATAACAAATTTGACTTTTTGAGTACCTACGCAAAGTAGAGTTTCCTACGCTGATAAACTTCTTTCTTATAATTATTGATTTTTTATGTTCATAAAAATTAACAAAAGTACGCTGTTTTATCAATTTTTATTTACTTTATAAGCTTGACATTTTTATTTACTTTATAAGCAAAACTTTCTCCTCAACCAGATTTTTTATATTTGATTAAGGAGACTAATTTTCGTTTATAGGCAACGCCAAACTTATTTTTCTTCCAAAAACTTTTCTATTTTATCCCAATATACTTCCATCGTCTCATCCCCGCCACAATATATCTCATGCTTCGTTCCGGGCATGTAGACATATTCACAGGGAGCTACACCGCGCTTTCTGATTTTCGCTGCGAATTTCTGAAGTGCGCGGACGGATATGAAATCGTCTTTTTCGGCCTGGAAAATGAGCAGAGGAGACCGGAGTTTCTTCCAGCCGTGGTATCTTAAATACCAGCTCATTTTTATGGCTGCTTTCAGCCAGCCATAGGATGGTGCACAGGTCTGGAGAAACTGTTTTTCTTTTCTCAGGTCGTTGTACCTTGCAAATTTAGATTCGGAGGTGCCAGCGCTGGTTTGGAAGGTATCGGTTCCGTCGTAGGGTTTCTGGCCTAAGACATAGGACTCTTCCTTTCCTAAAAGGCATTCTGCATTGGCGATCAGTACGGTCAACGGCCAGGGCACACCTCCGGTGAGCGGTTTGATCATAGGCGAGCTTAATATCACTTTATGAAAAAGAGTGGGTTCCCAGGCTGCGGCGATTACGCCGATTGCACCGCCCATGGAGTGGGCCAAAAGGTTCACGGGCAGCTTCGGGTATGCCCTTTTGATTTCGTGGCATACTTTCAAAAAATCCCTTACATACCGCTTCCAGATATCAATATGTACCAATGAAGGATCTACTGTCAGGCGGTAGCTTTGGCCGTGTCCCATATGTTCTGGCATGTATACGTGATAGCCAGCCTGTAAAAAATAGTAAATCATCTCCTCATATTTTGGCGCACCTTCTGTGAAGCCGTGGCTGATTACAACCACCCCTTTTGGATCATCTGCCAGATAACGTTTCACATGGATTTTTCCTATAATTCCATTTTTCTCATGGTAAATGTCTTCTGCTCCTGGAATGTACCCATCCTGGCAATGAACCTTTAAATAAGGTTCCACCTCATTTTTCATAGTATCTGAATATTCGTTTTCCTGTATTATTTTCATTTCAAAACTCCCCTTACAAGCAGCTTATAAAATCATAAAAAACAATCATCACGATTCACACATTCCTGATAACACAACTCATTCAAAAGTATCTTTGAAAAAGGTGTACTGCGACATGTGTTACAATTTACGAGAGTCTTAATACTTTATTACTATCCCCCAATAATCCCATTAATCTTCTTCTCATTATAAAACACCAGAATAATTCCGCCCACCATACAAAACACCGCTGCGCCAAAGGCTGCGATTCTATAACCAGTTCCCTCTCCTGCTCCAATCGTAGAAACAGCAGTAAAGATCAGCATGGAAAGACTCTGGCCCAGTTTGAATGCAAAGGTTCTTGCCGCATAAAACATTCCTTCCCTGTTGCTTCCGGATGTGATGGAATCACTCCGGGCGATATCTGCCACAACCGCCTGGGGCAAAATTCCAAAAATTGCCATCGGCAGCGCTGCCACCACCGTCAGGATCAGTCCCTGTACGGTTTCCGGAATAAAGCTCATTTTTCCCATAAATCCTGTATAGAAATAAGCCAGACTGAATACAGCAAATGCAAATAGGATCATCTTTTTCTTACCCAGCTTCGGGGTAAGCTTATTTACCGGAATGTAAAATACTAAAGACAATGCTGTCATCCCCACAAAATACAGGGTTGTCATCGTCTCCGGCAGCTTCAGAAGGCTGGTTACAAAGAAAGGCAGACCTGTCTGGAACATGGTAAGGGCGATCCAGTAAAAAATATCGGAGCCAACAAATTTACAAAATTCTCCGTTCTTAAACGTAGCAGTCAGGGAGCGAAAAGCGGATTCTTTTGCCGGAACTGTGTCCACGTAATCCTTTTCCCGAATGCAAAATACCGGTACCAGCATGCAGATAAATGCCACCACTGCCATCAGCGTGAAGGTGACACGGATGGCGCCAACACGTCCAAATGCCGGGATAAATGCACCCCAGATAGTTGGTGCCAGGTATGCAACTGCAGTTCCTGCAATGAATGTAAAGGAAATCACCGTAGAAATGTTAAGCCGCTCCTGCTGAGTATGTCCCAGCTCCGGAATCAAGGCATTATACGGTGTGCAATAAGCTGTAATGGAAAGGTAATAGGCCAGAACCATCACCAGCAAAAACGCTGCATTGAGCCAGCTTTTCTCATTAATCGGGGACCAGAACACCAGCACTGTGGAAAGTGCCAGAGGCAAGGACGCCCATTTCAGGAATGGAATTCGCCGTCCATCTTTGGCTGTACACCGGTCCGACCAGGACGCGATCATAGGATCTGTAAAAGCATCAAAAATTCTCCCGAAGGCTGTGATTCCTCCGATAATAGTGAAAATGCCAAGCACCACCAGTCCCTGTGGAATAAATACGTTCTGCCCCTGGCTGATGGCGGTTTCATCTGGCTGATAAAAATACACAAGCCAGTTTGAAATGATTCCGGACAACATTGCCCATCCAAACTGACCTGCTGCAAACTGCCATATTTTTGCTGTTGTAAGTTTCTTCATCACGTACTTACCTCCTGCTTCTTTATATAATGATAGTATCATTTTTGTGCCCGCTTCACAATATACGAATCATTACTATTGCACAATTTTAGCATTCCACAGCTACTTTGATCACTCCATCTCTCTTATTTTCAAAGAGCTCATACGCTTCCTCAATTCTGCAAAGCGGATAAGTATGTGTGAGCAAAGGCTCTGTATCAAGCCTGCCTTCTGCAATCAGCTTCAGTGTTTCCTCGCAATGACAGCCATCCACTCCGCCGGTTTTAAATGTAAGATTCTTGCCGTACATATCCGGAAGAGGCAGTATCTGGGCTTTATCATAAAGTGCTACCACAGTCACAATTGCATTTGGTCTTGCGCATTCCCATGCCAGACGAAATGTAGCTTCCGCTCCTGCAACCTCAAGAACCACATCTGCTCCTCCATGCTCACTGTTAGCCAACATAAACTTCTTGCATTCTTCTGGTGATACAGTAAGGACCTGCGGATAATGTTCCTTAATAAAGCCAATACGCTTTTCGTCTTTTTCGCACATAATGATCCGCTTCGGTTTCTTCAGCATCACACAAAGCAGCGTACAGATTCCGGTAGGACCGGCTCCGATGATCAGCACCGTATCATCTTCTGTAATCTGGGAAATATGTGCCGCCCAATAGCCTGTAGCCAGAACATCTCCTACCAGCAAAGCCTGCCTGTCAGTAACCTCATCCGGAATTTTGTTAAGCCCCTGATCTGCAAAAGGCACCCGCACGTACTCTGCCTGACCTCCGTCTATGCGGCAGCCAAGAGCCCAGCCCCCATTTTTATCCGTGCAATTATTAACATAGCCTTTTTTACAGAAAAAGCATTCCCCACAAAAAGTTTCCACGTTTACCGTTACTCTGTCTCCCGGTCTCACATTTGTTACACCACTTCCAACTTCTTCTACAATTCCTACCATCTCATGACCAACTGTTATCCCCGGAACCGCACGTGGAACACTTCCATGTTTGATATGAAGGTCACTTGAACAGATGCTGGCAAGAGTTACCTTTACAATAGCATCCCTGTCATCTATAAGCACAGGCTTAGGCTTTTCCATTAATTCAAATTTTCCTTTTGAAACATATGTATATGTCTGCATTTTTATCTCATCACTTTCTAAAAAGATTTTTAAGCATTCACTGTCTGCCATCCGTAACTTTCATAGTAGATATAAAAACAAGTGAACTAAGCAACAACATGTAAGGATACAGCAGCATTGGAAGTATATCAAATGCACTGACCACTTCTCCTAAACTGGCTGCAGCAGAAACAGCAACCAGCATTTGCGCTCCGTACGGTAAAATCCCCTGAAAAATACAGGAAAATGTATCCAAAATAGAAGCCGCTTTTCTGGCGCTGATACCGTAATCCTTTGACATTTCCTTTGCAATCGGGTTCGCCATAACGATCGCAACTGTATTATTGGCAGTTGCAATATCCATTAACCCAACCAACAATCCCATTCCCAAGAGTCCGCCTTTTTTTCCTTTAAACACTTTCTTTATCCAGTATAATAAAGCGGAAAATCCACCGTACTCCTTGATCAGGGCACAGATTGCAGCTACCAGAATCGCAACCATACTGGTTTCAAACATCCCTGCAGCACCAGTTCCCATATTTCCGATCAGGTCTGTTGGTGCTATCATTCCTGTTGCAATCATAATAACTGAGCCACTTAGAATACCTGTAATCAGTACGAAAAATACATTAAATCCGATGATACCACCTATAAGAACCAGAATATAGGGAACGGTCTGTATTAAATCGTATTTTTCTTCGATAAATCCA
Source organism: Ruminococcus sp. RTP21484sp1_RTP21277st1_D2_RTP21277_210401 (assembly GCF_040924225.1). Classification (NCBI taxonomy): domain Bacteria; kingdom Bacillati; phylum Bacillota; class Clostridia; order Eubacteriales; family Oscillospiraceae; genus Ruminococcus; species Ruminococcus sp. RTP21484sp1_RTP21277st1_D2_RTP21277_210401. Next base: position 38,238 of record NZ_JBCOMJ010000006.1, read on the forward strand.
CCATTATAATTTTTCACAGACAAAACCAGCAGAATAACAATGCTGGCAATGGCAGCCGGCAGTGCAATAAAGAAATTTTCCTTAAATTTATCTTTCATTTCACAGCCTTGTCCATTACATGCGGCAATGGTTGTGTCTGATATAAATGACAGATTATCTCCAAACATGGCGCCGCTCATGACAGAACCAATACAAACCGGCAGTGCAAATCCGGATACCCTTGCTACTGCAACTCCAATTGGAACGATCAGTGTAATTGTTCCTACAGAGGTACCCATTGCAAGAGAAACAAAACAGCTGACCACAAAAAGCACAACAACTGCAAACTGAGGCGGAACCAGTGACAAAATAAAATATGCAACACTGTTTGCGGATGTTCTTCCGACTATACCTACAAAAATACCTGACAGCATAAAAATTATGATCATTGTAATAATGTTAGGATCACTGATTCCAATCCCCATAACTTCCAGCTTATCATTCAATTTAAGCTCGCGGTTCTGTATACAGGCAACAAGTAATGCAACCAGAAATATTACAACAACGGGGATTTTATAAAATCCCATCTCGATATCCAGGCCATACTCAAATAATATGCCAAGCCCCAGATACAAAACAACAAACACTACTATAGGAAGCAGTGCTTTTCCATTTCTTTTTTCATTTTTCCTCATCCTACATTTTTCTCCTTCTTCGTTATAGTACTAATAGTACCATTTTTGTGCCGGCTTCACAATAGCACGTCAACTGGATATTTTACATAAAAAGTCCCGGCAGGCTTCTGCTTCTGAGCGCTCAAACTCAGGTAGTATGAAACCTGCCGGGAAGTTTTATTTTCATCAACCTAAAAACTACAGCTTGCTGATAATCTGTCTCTTATATTCCAAAAATTCTTCTGACAATGCAAAATCCGCTGCCCTTGGTTTTCTCTCCTGGATCACGATCTCATCTTTGATGGTTCCAGGAGTTCCGTTCAGGATGTAAATCCTGTCGGACAAAAGAATGGCCTCGTCAATATCATGGGTGATAAACAAGGTGGACAGATCAATATGCTGCATAACCTCCAGATACCACTTATGCACACTGGCCTTGGTCAGCGTGTCCAAGGCACTGAAAGGCTCATCCAGAAGGGCAACTCCGCTGGAACTTAAATAAGTTCGAAGCAAAGCCGCACGCTGTCGCATACCGCCGGACAGCTGGCTTGGATACTGATACTGGGTGCCTTCCAGACCAAATTCTGCAAAAAGCGGATTGGCCTTTTCCCTGGCTTCTGCTTTCTTCACGCCTTTCAGTACAAGTGGAAGTGCTACATTGTCGATCACTTTCTTGTGAGGAAGGAGAAGATCCTTCTGCAGCATGTAGCTGATGCTTCCAGGTGTGGAAGTCACATCCTGATCTTTCAGATAGACCTTTCCTTCATCAGGCGGGATAATACCGGAAAGCATATTGAACAATGTGGTCTTTCCGGAACCGCTGACTCCCAGAAGGGAAACCAGCTCACCCTGCTCCAGATGAATGGAAATGTCCTCCAAAACTTTTTTTTCACCGTATGTTTTTGAAATATGTTCTGCTCGTAAAATTACTTTATTTTGTTCTGATGACATATTCGTTCCTTATACACAGCGCTACTTCCATAACCAGTTCCATTTTCCGCAATAATTGGGGTAAATTTGCCTGACAGAATAGCTCTATGCGTTAATTTCTTTCTCTTTCATTCCTTACTGTGGAAGATACTCGTTAGAAAATCCGACTCCAGTAAGATCCTTGTCGCAAAGCTGGTTCTCATACAGCCATTTGTAGAATGCATTCCATCTGTCTGCATCAATTACGCCCCAGCTTTCTGCATCGTCAATGTATTTTGTGGAAAGGAATTCCTGACTCTTCTTTACAAGATCTTCAGCATCCTTCAGAGAGCCTGTATTATCGCCGTCAATGAGGATCTGTGCTGCCTCATCCGGATTCTCTGCTGCAAACTCATATCCCTTTGCAGTTGCTTCCATAAATGCTTTCGCCTGATCCGGATTCTCAGCAAGATAGTCGTTATTTGCAATGATAACCGGTGTGTAGTAGTCAAATACAGGATTGATATCAGAGAATGCAAAATAGTCGCAGTCTACACCTTCTACGTCAGCATTGATTCCGCCCCAGCCCTGGAATACCCAGATGGCATCCGTCTGATTGGCAGCAAGTGCTGCAGGCTCATCTGTAATATCATTAGGGATCAGGGTAACCTGACTGAAATCTCCGCCGTCGCCGTTTACAACATTTTCCAGCATAGCAAGCTCGATTGGGGAATCCCATGTGGAATAGGTTTTTCCGGTAAGTCCGGCTGGTTTATCAATTCCGTCACCTTTTCGGGAAAGGATTCCGGAGGTGTTGTGCTGAATGATTCCTGCAACTGCTGTGATTCCAAGAGGCTCGTCAAGTGCAAGGGAAGCAGCCATGGTATCCTGGGCCTCGATCGCAAACTGAGCCTGACCTGCTGCGCACATAAGGGCTGCCCCATTTTCCGGTGGCTGAACGATTTCCACATCAAGACCAGCTTCTTCGTAGTAGCCTTTTGCCTGTGCTACATAAAGTCCGGTGTGGTTGGTATTCGGTGTCCAGTCCAGGCAGAATGTGATTTTCTCCTGTGCACCATCTTCTGCGTATACACCTGTAGGAACTGCAAGCACCATAGCTGCCGCTGCAACTGGTGCGATTACTTTTTTCAGATTCTTATTCATGATTTTTCTCCTTTTCTACCTGCAGCCATGGCATTGTGATCCGGCTGACAATATTTACTGCCAGAAGAAGTAAAAGGCTGATGATCACAATGAAGATAATGACTGCAAACATTTTATCAAAAGAATATGCTTTTTTTACACGGGTCATATAAACACCAAGTCCGTTAAATCCACCCAGCCACTCAGAAACAACTGCTCCTACAACTGCATAGGAAGCAGATATTTTCAGCCCGGAAAAAAACTGGGGCAAAGCACCTGGAAATTTCACATGGCGGAAAATCTGTGCCCGGCTGGCTCCCATGGCCTTCATCAGACGAATGGCATCCGGATCCACACTTTTATATCCATCCAGCAGTCCGATTGTAATTGGGAAAAAAGTGGTGATCACAACCAGAGTGATCTTCGGTGCCATTCCAAACCCCATCCAAAGCACCAGAATTGGCGCAATGGCAATGGTCGGTATGGTCTGTGTAATGATCATGATCGGATAAAATGCCTGATCCATTACACGGAACCGATCCATCATAGTTGCAAACACAAATGCCAGCGCGATTCCAATGAGAAGTCCGTAAAAGGATTCCAGCAAAGTGAATTTCGCATGGAAAAGTATGGTTGGCAGATCGCCAAACAGGGCTGTCAGCACTGCTACCGGAGATGGAAGCATGTAGGATGGAACAATTCCCGAAATGCTTACCACTTCCCAGCCAAGCAGAATCACGGCCATGGCTGCAATTGGAGGTATCTTACTGGTGATGTTTGGTAACTTTCTTTTCAATGGTAAGTACATCCCCTTCTGGTTTATATGCAATTTTAACATATACGCTCATAGCCTTGCAGCCTGCGCGCTCAGCTACATGCTGACACTCTTTTACAATATCCATCAGCTGGTCGTAATCACCTTCAATGGTGGTCTCAAATGGTCCTACATAATAGTTCAGACCAGTGGATCTGATGTAGGCGATCACCTCGTCTACAATGCGGATAACTTCCTCTTCATCCTGTACATTTGGCAGTACCTGAATTGCTACACTTGCGTTCATTTTCTTTTCCTCCTATTTTCTGTCCCATAAACGGGACTTTGCGTTAAAAATCGAATAAGAACCATTCTTGAAACTGTGACGGAACTGAACAGGCTCTGTCAGTCAGTATGAAAAAAGAGCACCTGCCATCCAGACAAATGCTCCTAATTACATCGTTAAACACTTCCTACACTGGCATGATCCAACAGGTTAAAAGGGTCTAAGGACTACCTTACTCTCAGCTTCTCAATTGAAACTCCCCTGGTCTTTATTCAGATTTCGTTGCTTATTATAATACACCTTTCTTCAAATTACAAGAAACTATTTTTATCTCAATTATATTTTACATACCCTTAACAGAATTGTACTGCTCGCAGTCTGACCAGCACGCTCTAATTAATATTCCCATTTCATCAGAATTCGTAAAAAAAATCTCCCTGCATATCACAGTTATTTCCTGCAGAATATATAATAAATCTACAGATTCTCAAAGGCAGCCTGAATACTGTCATAGTGCAGGAATTTTCCCTGGGCTGCAAATTCCTTGATCTGATTCAGAGTGGCAAACATGTGGCCGTCTGTCTCTTCTTCCTGAAGGTGTAGATCTTCTTCTTTCACATCCATCACAAAGCGGTAAACATCTACGAAATAGTTGTCTCCCTCCCCTGGATTCTCTCTTTTGTAAGTAAAAAGATAGCCGCCCTGCGCACCGCTTACATCAAGGCCTGTCTCCTCTTTCACTTCGCGGAGTACAGCATCATAAGAAGATTCCCCTGCCTGTGCTGCACCGCCGGAAACTTCCCACCAGCCTGGTGCCCAGGCTTTTGTCATCACACGTTTGGTAATGAGAAACGTACCATCTGGTCTTGCCACTACTCCAAGTACGGTGAGATGGTATTCCCCGTCTTTTAAGCACCAGTCGTTTCGCTTCATGGTACGGCCTGTAGGTTTCTTGTTAATATCATAGATGTCCCAGAATTCCAATTTTTATCACTCCTGTTATATGTTTCTCTTGTATATTTTTATATTATGATTATTTTGCGAATATTGTTATCGAATATAATAATTCATCTTTTCTATTTCAGAAGTTCCTCCACCATCTCTCTGGTATACTCTACCTTCTCTACATGGTTGACCTCGATCTGATACAGTGCATTTGCCGCAATGTGCTCTGCTGCCTGCTCCAGATCACGAATACCTGAAGTATTGGAATAACGCTGGATGATTGCCTCCAGCGCCCCCTCTGTGATAATGCACTCACTCTCTTCCATATGCATTCTCTTAAGAACTTTCGGAAGAGAGAATCTGGAAAAGATTACTTTCTTCTCCTCAGCTGTATAATCCGGAATATCAATTACTGCGAATCTGGACATCAGCGGTGCACTGATCTGGTCACGGTCATTTGCAGTAGCAATTGGATAAACACCGCCAGTTGGGATCATACACTCCATATAGTTATCTGTAAATCCAAGATTGTCCAGAAGGGTAAGAAGTACGTCTGCCGGATTTCCATTTCCTTTGCCGGAATTTGCCTTATCAAGCTCGTTAATAATAAATACCAGATTAGAGGCACCAGCCATGGAAAATGCCTCCATAATAATTCCGGGCTTTGCATTTGCGTAAATACGGGGGCTTCCGGTAAGCTGCTTAGAGTCGTTAATTGAGCTCATGTCCAGCGTAGTCCACGGAAGTTTCAGGATTCTTGCAACTGCATAGGCTATCTGGGATTTGCCAGTACCGGCAGGTCCGATCAGAAGAAGTCCGTAGGCCGGAAGGGTATGTGTACGGTTGATCTGGATAATCGTCTCAATAATACGTTGTTTCACACGCTCCATTCCATAAAGCTCTTCATCCAGGATTCTCCTTGCCTCAACAGGATCGATTGCTTCAAAATAATTGTTCTTCCACTGGATATTCAACATAATAGAAAGAGCCCTCTGTGCATGATGGCGCTCTTCCTGAGAAACTTCACTGGATCTTGCCACTGCCAGATTTCTTCTGGTCCAGAGTCTGATATTATCCGGCAGTGTTTTGCCTGCGCAGGTCATAAAATCGGTAATACTCTGAATGCTGGTAAGCTTCATCTCATCACCGTTTTCCTCCTGTTCCTCATCCTCTTCTGCCTCAGCAGGTGCATTACTCTCCAGAAGTCTCTCAATCATAAACTGCAGAAAGCCATCCTCTGCAGAAAGCTTTGTGCCGCCGCCAAAAGCAGTTTCGCGAATGCGGTATACCGCATATCCGTCCTCCCTGTTAGTACCAGACAAACGTACATTGATCCTGCTGTCTCCCAGCCATTTCAAAAGACTGGTAAATCTGGAATCAATTTTCACCACATCTGCTGTATGGTTACCGTCTTCTTCCTTAAAATCAAAAGCAGTACGGTTTACCGGATTGGTAAACACACCGCATGAATGATGTTTCCACTGTCTCTCTTTATTGTCAAGCACCATGATCGGCTGCTCCGGTGAAGGCTTCGTATGGCTGCTGTGAAATGTTGTGTAAGTACACTTTGCCTCCGCTTTGCTTGCAGAAGCACCGCTGAAATCAAATACTGGCATAGCTTTTTCCTCTTTCCTGTGTATTTAAAGGGATATATTTCTCTAATTTCTCTTACCTACTATAACAACATTTTTCTCTAATGTCCAGAATGAGTTGGCCTGTTTCATAATTCAGCATTGTCTTGTATTATTGTTCACTTTGTGACCAGTAACTATCTTATTTTTTATATATCTTGGCATTTCTTAGTTTTTTACAAAAAATCTCTTGCCAAAATGGAGAAATTCGTGTATTCTATTATACGGACTACTTTTCAACAATTTGATTTTCACTTAACATTTGATATATATTTCTGATTTTTAGTGCGCAGACACCATAGTCCCTCCCAAAGCTTCTAATGGAATACTGCAATCTAAAAATAAAAGACTCCCGGGCGCTCTAGAGCGTGTCTGAAAAAGCTTTCTGTAAGATTTTTCAAACAGGCTCAAGTGTTCCGGGAGTTTTTCTATTCAATTATGCCAGACTTAACAGCTGCTTTCCTTCTGTCAGTCTTTCTTCAAACTGCTCATAGAAATCTCTGCCCACTTCATATGTTTTCATATAAAAACGATTCACCACATATAAATTCAGATTTTTGATCAGCTGGGCATCTGTGGCATTATAAAGAACCTCCTGCACATCCAGCAAAAAATAATGCCAGTCAGCTACAAACTTTTCATACTGGCGAAGATCCGGAGTGTCGATCCATTTCTTTACCTTGATCTTGCTCCGGCTTGTCTTCTTACATTCATGGATCTGCAGAAAATACTTAAATCCTCCATTTTCATAGAAACGTCCCAATGGGAAAAGTCTGCAGAACCCAGGACGGAAGTCATGAATGCTGCACCGTCCCTGTTCATTCAGGAAAACACAGCATTGGTTTTTTCCACTCATGCAAAGATGAGGCAGAATATTCCCATCCATGGCATCGAACTGGATCAGCCCGGTGCTTACCAGTTCCTGTGGTGTTTTTCCCAGATTCGTACACAGACGGTACACATCCATGGGATCCAGCACAACTGAGTCCCCCATACCCTCACAGCAGTCATGACAGCCCGCACAATCCTGACAGTCTGCCTTTACCATATCGTTTAATTCATAAAGTCTTCCGTCGGAAATCTCTTCCAAAGATACTTCTCGGCGCATATGCAAATTCCTCTTTCTTTTATTTTTTTGTAGACAAACATGGTTACGGTTCACTTCGCGATGCACTGAAATCATGCATTTTCAAGATTTCCCGCTGAGATTCCCCATTTTTCTGTAAACGATATTCACCAAAAACACCCCGCGGGACATTGCCAGTGAACAGTAATATAACATGCTGCCATCAACAGCATCTCCGTATTATCTATCCTCTGTATTTACAGCTTAATTCCAGACAATGCCTGTGCAAAAGCATTATTCACCGGCTCATTTGCCTCCTTCTGCTGCCTGCGCAGATAGTTCTGCACATCACGCTTGCCTACTCCTGCGCCCTCTTTCTGGCGTCTTGCCTGGAACGCGGAAAGCTTCTCCTTATAACCACACTGGCAGACAAACGTCTCTTCCTTACCTTTCACATACATTTCCATACGTTTATGGCATTTCGGACAACGGGCATTGGTAGTGCGGGAAATCGTTTCACGGTAGCCACACTCCCGGTCCTGGCATACCAGCATTTTGCTGTTTTTGCCATTGACAGCCAGAAGTTTTTTGCCGCACTGCGGACATACTTTATTTGTAAGATTGTCGTGGCGGAACGTGCCCTCCCCGGTCTTGATCTCATCTACAATTTCACAGGTATAGTCACGGATTTGGTGAAGAAAATCCCCCTGACGTATCCTGCCTTTTGCAATCTGGGAAAGCTTCATCTCCCAGTCAGCCGTGAGCTCAGGCTTTTTCAGGTCTTCCGGCACCAGCTCCAGAAGCTGTTTTGCCTTGGAGGTAATATGGATCTCATTGCCTTTTTTCTCCATCATAAAGGAATGGAAAAGTTTCTCAATAATGTCTGCTCTTGTGGCAACGGTTCCAAGCCCCCCAGTCTCTCCCAGGGTTTTCACCGCTTCTTTATCTCTTGTCTCCATAAATTTCACCGGATTTTCCATAGCTGCAAGAAGAGTTGCCTCTGTGAATCTTGCTGGCGGTTTTGTTTTTCCTGTATTTAAGGAAGTTTTCAAAATCTTTAGTCTGGTTCCGGTTTTCATCTCCGGAAGACGCTGGTCTTTCAGTTTTTTCTCATCATCCGCCTCATCTTCCAAATCATCATCTGCTCCGCCTTCGTAAACTTCCTTCCAGCCCATGCTCTTTATCACTTTGCCGCTGGCTGCAAAAGTTTCTCCTGCCGCTTTCGCCTCCATGGTCACCTGCTCATACTGGCTTGCAGGATAAAGAACTGCAAGGAAACGACGGACAACCATATCATAAATCTTCCGTTCTTCATTTGTCATGTGGTCCAGCTGAACAAACTGTTCTGTCGGAATGATCGCATGGTGGTCACTGACCCTCTTATCATCCACAAAACTTCCATTCACCTGCACAGGCTTATTCATAAGTGCGCCAGCAAGCTTTCTGTACGGGCCGATTCCGCAGGCCTTCAGCCTTTCCTTAATAGTAGGAACAATGTCTTTTCCAATGTATCGGGAATCGGTTCTTGGATATGTGAGTACTTTGTGATTTTCGTAAAGGCGCTGCATAATATTCAGGGTCTCTTTTGCAGAAAAACCATATTTCAGGTTGGCTTCCCTCTGCAAAGTTGTCAGGTCGTACAGGCCCGGGGCCATAGTCTTTTTTGCTTTTTTCTCTACACTGGTTATTTCAAGAGCATCGTTCTCCAGCCTGCCTTTGATCTGCTCTGCCCTTTCCCTGGAAAAAGTACGGAAGCTCTTTGTTTTCTCATCTCTCCAGGTCCATTTCACATCCTGGGTCTCCAGAGAAATACCATAATATTCTTTTGGCACAAATTTGCGGATTTCTTCTTCGCGCTTTGCGATCATGGCAAGGGTGGGGGTCTGCACCCTGCCACAGGAAAGCTGGGCGTTGTATTTACAGGTGAGAGCTCTGGTACCATTCATTCCCACCAGCCAGTCTGCTTCTGCCCTTGCAACAGCTGCACGGTAAAGATTATCATAGTCATGCCCGTCTTTCAGATTGGCAAAGCCTTCTTTAATTGCTTTATCTGTGACTGAGGAAATCCACAGTCTCTTAATTGGCTTATGGCAGCCTGCTTTTTCCAGAATCCAGCGGGCAACAAGTTCCCCCTCCCGTCCTGCATCTGTGGCTATAATGATTTCTCCAATATCTTTTCGGAAAAGCTGAGTCTTTACTACGGAAAATTGCCTGCCTGTCTGGCGGATGACTACCAGCTTCATCTCCTTGGGGAGCATGGGCAAGGTCGCCATTTCCCATTTTTCATACTTTCTGTCATATTCTTCCGGGTCAGCCAGGGTTACAAGATGTCCAAGTGCCCAGGTTACTACATAGTTTTTGCCTTCGAGAATACCACCATTTTTCTGGTTTGCGCCAAGAACACGGGCAATATCTCTGGCAACGGACGGTTTTTCCGCAATTACAAGTGATTTCATGTATACACTCCTGATTATTTTCGTATTTGATGATGTCTGCTTAAGCAAACAGTGAAATCCTCTCCATAATTGTTAAGGAATAGTTACATTATAACACACTTCAGAAATTTTTAAGAATATTTTGTTAAAATTAATTTGTAAAACGATCCCACCAATGCTATTATGTAACCATAAAAGACAGAGAATCTACATCGCAAGGCTTCAGGTTCTTTGCCACAGAGCATGCCCCCAAATACTTTCCCTGATATGTGCTTCACAATTTATGGGAGATTTTGCAAACATGTTCTAAAAACCTAGGAGAAGTTATGTATTATTTTATTGTTAATCCCAATTCCCGCTCTGGCAGGGGACGTTCCATCTGGAATGAAATTCATCAGCAGCTTATGCTTCGGGGAATTGATTTCCAGTACTGCCTTACAAGATATTCCGGACATGCTGCAGAGATTGCTTCTGATGCCTGTGCTCTTGGCACTGAATCTGAGCCTGTATATATCATTGCAGTGGGAGGTGACGGCACCATTCACGAGGTGCTCACCGGCATCACCGATTTTGACCGGGTAGTCTTCGGATACATTCCAACCGGCTCTGGCAATGATTTCTGCAGAAGCATGAGACTCCCTTTTGATCCAATGGAATCACTGGAATATATCCTAAAGGCAGAGCATATCAGCAAAATGGATGTTCCTTACCTGCTCCGCAATAATAAGAAGTCCCGATTCGGTATCAGCACGGGAATCGGATATGACGCCGGCGTATGCCAGGAGGTTCTGGCAACGCCCTTAAAGAAGATATTCAATCGTCTTGGGCTGGGAAAGCTGATTTATCTTTTCATTGCATTGAAGCAGCTGATTTTTATTAATCCAGGAAAAATGACAGTGACCCTAGATGGAGAGAATACTTTTTCCTATGACCACGTATATTTTACAGCGGTTATGAATCAGAAATATGAAGGCGGCGGTTTTAAGTTCTGCCCGGATGCTCAGCCTGACGACCAGCTTCTGGACGTGATCCTTGTGGAAGGTATCCGTAAGATAAAGCTTTTATTTTGCCTGCCTACTGCTTTTTTCGGAAAGCATGTGGGCATCAGGGGAATACATATTCTCACCTGCAGCGATATCCATGTACATAGTGCGTCCGCTCTTCCCATTCATATTGACGGGGAATCTGGCGGAATTCGCGAAGATTTAACAGTTTCCATTGAAAAAAGCTCTTTAAAAATCATTTTACCTGTGGTATAATCTCTCACGATTTGGGGGATCCGGAATTACAAGACCGGTAACTCAGATTGGAAAAGGAGTGAAAAAGACTTGGTACAATTTATAAAAAAATACAGGCATGGTCTGATCATACTTGCGTATGCCATTGTTTATATGCTTTTTTTTGAGTATCTGGAGTGCAGGCCGGTATGGGGATTTCATGTGATCGACACTGTTTTTGATGATTACATACCATTTTGTGAGTATTTTATTGTCCCCTATCTATTATGGTTTCCGTATCAGATTCTCACAGTTTTATACTTTATCTTCAGGAACAAGAATAAAAAAGAATATTATCAGTTGATTTTCAATATGATGATGGGTATGACTGTTTTCCTGATCGTGTCTTATGCATATCCAAATGTACTGCACTTAAGACCATCGGAGTTTCCAAGGGAAAACGTGTTTACAGATATGGTAAGATGGCTGTATCGGACGGATACACCGACCAATGTTCTGCCAAGTATTCATGTATTTAATTCTCTGGCAGTTCATATGTCACTTACCAATTGTGAGGCGCTGAGAGACCACAAAGGGGTAAGGTATGGATCATTGATTCTTACATTACTTATTATCATGTCTACTATGTTCCTGAAGCAGCATTCCGTAATTGATGTGTGCTGTGGTGCTACGCTGGCGTTGTTTGGATATCTGTTTTTCTATCCGCAGAAGGCAGGAGAAGAAGCAAGTGGCATGGCAGTAGAGAGAATTGGACGGAATAATCGCAGGAAACATTATTAAACAAAACGCGCACTTCCAGAAATGGGAAGGCGCGTTTTTTTTAACAAAAATACGAGCGGCGACAACCGAATATAGATAAAATATGCTGCAAAGTGGGGCGTACAGATTGCAGGAATGATTTTTCAAACAGTCTCCAGAGCGCCCTGATCATTAATCAGTTAAATCCGTAGAACTTCTGGCAAAGCTTGTATGCAGCTACAGACACCTTACGTCCGCCGCGGCCTGGAAGGTTCATGAAGTTACCCATGAGGCTGTGGCGAAGTTTTCCGTAGAGGGCACGGTTCGTGGAGCGGATATATTCCAGAAGCTCCTTCTTCTTGTCGAGAGCTTCCTTTGTGCCGGAGCGGATCAGCATAATGGAGGAAATGGTAGTAATAATATCCAGATAACTGATCATGTAGGCTCTGGTGCGTTTATTCATGCTGCCGCAGCTGGTGTAGGAATTTACCATCAGTTTATTTACGCGGAGCTGCTGGTCGATTCTGCGGATCATAACTGTCTCGTTTACGGACTGGTCATCGCGGCCGATAAAGTAACGGTAGAAATTGGTATCCAGGTAGTACATGTTCTGTACATACGGCAGCGGATCAAAGGCAAAAATATTATCTACGTAGAAGGTATGCTCCGGCAGAGTCAGGTTGCACTCAAGGAGAAGCTGGGTGCGGTAGATCATGGAGTGCATGAGAAGATATTTTCCCTTTGGCATGTGACCTACTTCATTCCAGGTGAAAATCTGGTTCACTGGCAGGCAGTGACGGTACTGCATAACCTTCTTGCGGGTCGCACCCTGTTTCTCGTATACAAAGTTACTGATGAGAAGGTCAACTGTTTTGGAGCCTTTTACCAGCTCTTCCAGAGTTTTCAGGATCTCTTTGTAGGATTCTTCATTTACCCAGTCATCGCTGTCTACAACCTTGAAATAGAGACCCTGGGCATTGTGGATGCCGGTGTTTACAGCGCCGCCGTGGCCAAGGTTTGGCTGATGGATGGCGCGGACAATGCCTGGATATTTCTCCTGGTATTCATCTGCGATCTCGGCTGTTCTGTCCTTGGATCCATCGTCAATTACAAGGATCTCTACTTCATCTCCGCCTGGTAAAAGGGATTTGATGCAGTTCTCCATATAAGCTTCAGAATTATAACATGGAATTGCTATACTCAGTAATTTCATTTATTTTCCTCCTCATGTAGTGTAACGATTCTGTATTTTAAAATTACGCACCTTGCGATGTATTTTTCTTTTTTTCTTTGAGTTATGTTCTCAAAAACGCCAGCAGAACCGTTACATATATTTTTCATAAGCGCCAAACGCAGAAGGTATGGCGTAGTTTCTCTCTGATTCTTTTTTATCTGCAAAAAGAATTCCCGGGACATGTGTCTGCTCCAGGGAGGACACGCGGATCCGGTACGCTTTCATCCGCCACTCAATGTGGGAAAAAATATGCCTGGCATCTGGCAGTTCTTCTATATATAAGGGCTCTGCGCCAAGCTCTTTCACGTATTCCAGGGCTTCCTCACGGTTCAGGTATCCTTCTGTATTGGGAAGCTCGTATAATCCGGCAAGGAGGCCTTTCGGCGGCCGCTTGCGGATCGCAGTGCAGCTTCCATCCTGAATAACCAGAACGGTTCGCTCTTCCACCACTCTTGGCTTCTTTGGTGCTTTCACCGGAAACTTTTCCATAGTGCCGTGAAGTCCCGCCTGGCAAAAGCCTCTCACCGGACAAAGGTCGCATTTGGGCTGTCCGTTGGGGACGCACACTACTGCTCCAAGCTCCATCATTGCCTGGTTAAAATCACCTGGACGGTCTTTCGGGATAATTTCTTGCAATGCGCTTTCTGTCTTTTTGCGAAATGCAGGTCTGGTAATGTCTTCCGAATCTTCCGTCATTCTGGTGACTACACGGAAAACATTTCCATCTACGGCTGGCACCGGAATGCCATACGCTATAGAAGCGATAGCTCCTGCAGTGTAACTTCCTATCCCCTTTAACGAGATAAGAAGGGAAAAGTCTTCGGGAAGTCTGCCATTATATTTTTCTACCATTTCCCTGGCTGCCAGCTGCATGTTCCGCACACGGCTATAGTATCCAAGACCTTCCCACAGCTTTAACAGCTTTTCCTCCGGACAGACTGCCAGGGCCGGGATATCCGGCAGTTCCCTGATAAATCTTTCAAAATAGGGCTTTACAGCTTCCACGCGGGTCTGCTGGAGCATGATCTCGGATACCCAGGTGTAATAGGCGTTGTTCTTATCCCTCCAGGGCAAAATCCTTTTATTCTCATCATACCAGGCAAGAAGAGGCTGTATAAACTCATCTGTCATCTAGTTTCCTCCAAACACACAGGCACTGGATTCTGTATTTCCATCCCGTCCGGCTCTACCAGACAGTCATAGGCCAGAATATGCACCCCTGCCTTTTTCGCTTTCTGTAAGGTTTCCCCAAATTCCCGGTGCGTATCCCAGTTTGGTTCAAATCTTGTAATTCCCTTCATTTGGATCACCAGAAGCAGATAAGCCTCATATCCTTCCCTCATGCAATGGATCAGCTCTTCCAGATGCTTCACGCCCCTCGCAGTAGGAGCATCTGGAAAACGGGCAATATTGTCTGCTTCCAGGGTTACACCCTTGACCTCAATAAAAGCCTTTCTCTTATCTGAACAGGCATACAGATCGAATCTGGAATTTCCATAAGTTTTCTCAGGAGTTACCTGCACTTCCTCCGGAAAAAGATGTCCTGCCCTTACCCATTCCAGGGCGGCTTTATTGGGAATCTGGGAATCCATATTGATCAGGCGTCCGCCTTTATTTACACAGACCAGATCGTATGCTGTTTTCCTTGCCGGATTACTGCTCTTTTCCAGAAAAACCTGGACACCAGGAATCAAAAGCTCCCTGCATCTGCCTGTGTTCTTTACATGAACCGTCTCTGTCTGTCCCGCAATCTCCACATGTGCGATAAATCGGTTCGGACGATCCAGGAAACGGCCTTCTGTAATATTTTCGTATTTCATAGTTCACCTCGTGCTGCTGCCTGACTCCCAAAACGTGTCTGAAAAAGGCTTTCTTCAATGACAGTCTCAAGAAATAATGTAACTATTTCACTGCAATATAAAACTGACCAATAGTTCAAAAGCAACAGTCACCTTTCCTATCATAACATAAAATCGGCAAAAAGCCAGTTAAAATTGAAAAATCCCATATTAGGAGATTGATTTTTTTGATTTTCCTATATAGAATAGAAACCGTCAGATTTCAAAACAGAATGAGAAAAGAAGCAATTTAAGAATTTTAAGCACACCAGAAAGGACTAAAAACCTCAAATGGACAGTATTATTTTTGATATTGACGGAACTATATGGAATTCCACCGACGTTGTAGCTATGGCGTGGAATAAGGCTTTAGAAAAAGAGAATCTTGATGTCCGTGTGACAGCTGATCAGCTGAAAGGGCTGTTTGGCAGACTTCTCCCGGATATTGCGAAGGCAATCCTTCCAGAACAGACTGAAGCGGAGCAGCTTCGGGTCATCGATATCTGCTGCCAGGCTGAGCACGATCTGCTGCGTGCGATGGGGGCACCTGTTTACGACGGACTGGAAGAAACTTTGAAGGAGCTTAACAAACGCTACCCGCTTTTTGTAGTAAGCAACTGCCAGGCTGGATACATTGAACTTGTTTTTGAGAAAACAGGGCTGGGAAAATATTTCACAGGTCATCTGTGTCCTGGAGACAGCGGGGAAGCCAAGGCAGCTAATATCCGTTCTATTGCTAAGAAATATCAGCTGAAAGCACCTGTTTATGTAGGAGACACCTTCGGGGATTACCAGGCATGTCAGGAGGCAGGGGTACCATTTGTATTTGCTTCCTATGGATTCGGACAGGTGGATACACCGGATTATGTAATTGAGAAGCCGGCGGATTTGTTGAAATTATTCTAATTATTTATACAACTTTTATTAGCATTCCTTACTTTTCAAAAAATAGTGTGCCTGACTCATCACTGAAGTAACGAGAATGCGACACACAGTTATTCAACAGCAGATCGCCGGAATGATTTTTCAAACAGGCTCCAGTGCAGCTCAATATCCGGATTACAAAAGAAGCACCTGTATATCAATTTCCAGATATACAAGTGCTTCTTTTTCATCTTATTTCTTACATTTCTTGCGAATCACTACTACCATGATAATGAAGATAACAATTACTGCTGCCAGATAAATGATATCGTACACATAGCTCTTGATCACCATATCCAGACCGGTGAGAATTCCGAAAATGAGCAGGGTCACGCCGGAAACCAGCTGGACCTTTTTGTCATCGTAAAGCTTCTTACGCTCAGCGGCATTTCCGCCTTTCATAAGAACATCTCCATGACCGGTAAGAAGCATAACTCCCATTACAAGAGCTGCTATAGTCAGTATCATATCAAATGAATCCATATTCATATTAACTTATTCTCCACTTCTTTTGTGTTGTTCTGCTATCCGCAGCCTCAAAGACATGCAGCTGTCTTTTCATTCAGCTAGAGCATGTTTGAAAAATCATTCCCGCAATTTTCCAGTCAGATAAATGATCTTTTAGTAGAAGCACACGATCGGCACATTGGTATCAATAATGCTGTACAGAGTAGCTGCTGCATCCAGCGGCATATTGATACATCCATGGGATCCGGCGTAGGTATAGCGGTCACCACCGAAATATGCCTGCCAGGTAGCGTCATGGAAACCAATTCCGCCGTTAAACGGCATCCAGTAGGTAACCTGGGTTTCGTACTCGTAAGTGCCGTCCGGCTTCTTCTCTCCACGAAGCACATCCGGGCTCTTCTTATAATACAGGGTGAAAATTCCCGGAGGTGTGGCTCTGTCATCATAACGGATATCTCCGGAAACAATGTCAGAGTCAAAGATGATGCTGCCATTCTGGTAATAGTACATGTGCTGACTACTCAAATCTACCTCGATATAGGTACTTCCAATGTCATTGTATCCATAAGAATTGGCTCTCATGGAATATACTGGTTCCCGTGTAGTCTGGGTACCTGTACGGATCTCTTCTGTCAGCTGTGCTGCTTCTGCGTCCTGATCGATTTTCCAGCCATATGCAGAGCCATAAACAGAAACAGTACGACCACTGGTCGTATTAAAGGAACGTGTTGTTCCAACTGTATCATGCTCACTTGCCAGCTGTGCCACAAAATCCTTGATATGCTGGGTAAAGGAAGCATCATCCTGCACCAGCTGCCCCTTGTCATCAAACTGCAGCCATTCCTTAAGGGTGCTTCCATCAAGAGTGACTGTCTGCTCTCCAAATGTATAGGTAATGCTGGCCTTGGTATAATTATTATAAGCATCCCTGGTGGCCTGAAGGGTGGGATCATCACTGGTCACTGCTGCCACTGCATATACATCCGGTGTATTTCCCAGATCAATGGATGTCTGGCTTCCAGAAATGGCGGTGTCCAGTGCCTTATAGGCTTCCTTCACCTTCAGCTTGCTGCCCTCTGTCTCAGGAACAATGGTAAACTCGCTTCCCTCAAGCGCCACATATGCATTCTCCGGCTCAACCTGGTTCTCTGACTGTGCACACTTCAATTCCTTTACTTCACTCTGAAGCAGACTCTTATCAAAAGTCACATTCTCCTGGGTGGTATAGCTTCTGGTCTCCATGAAACCCTTTACCCATTCATATGGCTTCTGCTGCTTCAAAAGATCCAGAACTTCTCCGTCAGACACATAGCGGTAATTGATCTGGTTTCCGCTGATGGTCTGCGGCTCCTGGTTCCGCGCGGTAACCTCAATGGAATAATCCTCCACATTGCTTGCAATCAGCTGCTCTGTCTCGTAGGCAGTCTTATTGGAACAGTTGATTCCGTTAATATAGGTTCCTTCAAAGAATCTGTCTGCATAATAGTAACTCACTGCTCCATAAGCGCATCCTGCTGTCACCGCAAGAATAGCTGCCACAATTCCCGTAACTTTAAGTCCCTTATGCTTCTTTCTGGGAACAGGGATGATCTTCTCATCCAGTTCCTCATCGGTAATAGGAACATAGGAAATCTTCGTCGGACGGGCAGATCTGGCTGCCGGCTTCGGAGACGGTCTGGCAGATTTCTTAGAAGTCTGCTTCTCAGGCTGGTCAGGTGCTACAGCACCGGCAGAGTCTTTTCTTCGGTGCTTTCTGCCTTTATTGGAACGGGGCGGAATAATTTCCACCTGAAGCTCTTTTTCAGATGTTTCCGGTTCATCTGCTGATTCATCGTCCTCTGAATCTTCGCTCTCTAAACCTTCTTCCTCTGAATTCTCTTCTTCAAATTCTGTCTCTTCCTCGTCCCAGAAGTCCTCTTCTTCCGAGCTCAGCTCTGCATCATCCTGGTCGTACTCTTCTTCCTCTGGATACTCCTCTTCAGAATCCTGCTCAGCCAGTTCTTCTGCATCGGAATCGTCTTCCCCCTCCCAGGAATCAAAATCACTCTCCTGGTCATCCTCATCATAAAAGTCTGCGCCGTGGAATTCCTCATCCAGATCTGCTTCAAGACCTGCCATAGCCGAATCTATTTTATCTTCAAAGTCTCCCGGGCTTCCCTGAGTATGCTTGTTGTCCTTACTCATGTATAAAACTCTCCTCTGATAAAAACACTGTTTGAACAAGGCTTCTCCATCTAATGGCGAAACCTTGTTTCATTATAACATATATTTTCCATTTTGTATCTTAAAATGTATATTTCCTTCAAAAGAATCCCTTTAATGTTAATTGCAATTCAAACTTCCACCCCAAGAGCTTATCCGTGAAAGTTAATTCTTCCGAAAGAATATATGGAAGTTACCCTTTCAAACTGGAAACTCGGATTGCAATCGACCTTTTTTCAGCCTTAACAGTCTATAACAGATTCATTTTATTAAATCACGTTTACGGATTTGTAATCCTGGCTTTCACTGCAGACATAATTTTCTCTTCATATCCTTCATCACATAGAAGTAAAGTACAATAAGAAGGACTGTTGCTACAATCCATGCAAATGGACTGGCCATGCATGCCATTGTATAACTCCTGGCATCTGCTGCAACAACTGCCATCACACCTCTTCCAATAAGCTCTGCCACGCCTGAGAGCATAGGAAGAAGCCCATATCCCATTCCCTGAAAGCCATTACGGTAACAATTGACCACATAAAGGGGAATCATAAACATTCCAACACAGCGAAGATATGTATCCACCATAGGGATCACCGCCTCTGCATTATCAGAGATAAACAGATAAGAAAAGCTTTTTCCCACAAAAAACAGGACAAATCCTACAACAACAGCATATGCACAGCCGATCACATCTGCACACCGGAACCCCTGACGCACACGGTCCAGCTTACGCGCACCAACATTCTGTGCACTATATGTAGACATTGTAGTTCCTATAGCTACAAATGCCTGGGTAAAGATATTATCAATCTTAGAGCCTGCTGTAAAGGCCGCAACTGCATAAGAGCCAAGTATATTCAAAGAACTCTGTACCATCATGCCTCCAATGGCTGTAATGGAATACTGCAGTCCCATGGGAATTCCCACACTGATCTGTTTTACGGCAATATCACGGTTAAAATACCAGTCTTCTTTTTTCATCTTTAGTTCCGGCACGGCCTTCCACATATAAATCAGGCAAAGAACTCCTGACACTCCCTGTGAAATAACGGTAGCCCAGGCAGCTCCCGGCGCTCCCCAGTGAAAAAAGATAATAAATACAAGGTCAAGTACAATATTCAGTCCTGCCGCCAGAATCAAAAAGTAAAGAGGCGTTTTGCTGTTTCCCAGTGCCCTTAAGATACTGGACACCAGATTATACAATACCTGGGTAAAAATTCCGGCACAGATGATCATAATATAACCATATGCACCATCAAAAATATCTTCAGGTGTATGCATGAATACAAGAAGCCTGTGCATTCCCAACATGCTTACTGCAGTCATAACAACTGCGATCACAGCAGAAAGAATTGCTGCATTACCAACCGTCTTACGCATCTCATCCATTCTTCCTGCTCCGAACTTCTGAGAGGTAAGAACTGTAACTCCTGTTGTAACCCCCATCAGGAATCCAATAATAAGGAACGTAATGGTTCCAGTAGCGCCTACCGCTGCCAGCCCCTTGGTTCCAACAAACTTTCCAACAATAACTGCATCTGCCATACTGTACAGCTGTTGAAAAACATTTCCCAGAAATACAGGAATAGTAAAATTCAACAGCATTTTCATGGGCTTTCCCACAGTCATATCTGTCTGCATATTCAGTTTTCCTCCATAAGAAAAAATATCGTTTGAGAGGGATTATAGGCGATATTTTTTCTACTTTCAAGCCCCTTTTTTTATTATTTTGCAACTATTCAGCAGGTGCTGTTCCCCGAGGTGTTTATTTGTGAACGCAGTCCATAGGATTGTATTATTTTAAGCGCTTGACAAAAACCATTTTCTGCCATACTATAAGAACCACATAACGAAATGTTAACGTGTGAAAGACATCTGTCTTTTTCGAGCTTACGTTTATATCTGCTGCCAGACTATGAACGGGAACCACGATCAAACGGCAGCACTACTATTTTTAAGAAGGGAGTT
The DNA here is from genome assembly GCF_040924225.1 of Ruminococcus sp. RTP21484sp1_RTP21277st1_D2_RTP21277_210401. NCBI lineage: Bacteria > Bacillati > Bacillota > Clostridia > Eubacteriales > Oscillospiraceae > Ruminococcus > Ruminococcus sp. RTP21484sp1_RTP21277st1_D2_RTP21277_210401. The sequence goes on from NZ_JBCOMJ010000006.1 coordinate 58,676, forward strand.
CCCCATGGGAGAAAAAGTTATAAACGCAGCCCTGCTTGGGCTTGGAACAGTTGGAACCGGTGTTTACAAGGTTCTGAAGAACCAGGAAGAAGAAATGACAGCCAAGATCGGCTGCAAGGTTAAAATACGCAAAATACTTGTCCGCAACCTGGAAAAGGCAGCTGGCAAGGTAGATGATCCGGCTGTCCTTACCAATAGCTGGGAGGATATTAAAGCAGATCCTTCCATTGACATTATAATCGAACTGATCGGTGGAATCGAACCTGCCAGAACCTATATTCTGGATGCTCTTCACGCAGGCAAGCACGTAGTAACAGCAAACAAAGATCTGATTGCCGTCCACGGAAAAGAACTTATGGACACAGCCAGAGCTTCCCATGTGGATTTTCTCTTTGAAGCAGCTGTAGCAGGCGGAATACCTATTATCCGTCCTTTGAAGCAGTGCCTGGCAGGCAACCACATGAGCGAGGTTATGGGTATTGTAAACGGTACTACCAACTTCATCCTCACAAAAATGTCCCAGGAGAATATGGAATTTAAAGATGCACTGGCACTTGCCACAGAGCTTGGCTATGCAGAAGCGGATCCTACTGCGGATATTGATGGACTTGATGCAGGACGCAAGGTGGCTATTCTCGCCAGCGTTGCTTTTAATTCCAGAGTGGTATTTGATGATGTTTATATCGAAGGAATCACAAAAATTTCCGCCAAGGACATCCGCTATGCAAAAGAGATGGGCTGTGCCATCAAGCTTCTTGGTGTTGCCCGCAATACTGAGTCCGGTGTAGAAGCTTACGTCTGCCCGATGCTGATTCCAAATGATCATCCTCTTGCAACCGTTAATGATTCCTATAATGCGGTCTTTGTCCATGGAGATGCTGTAGAGGATGCCATGTTCTTCGGACGGGGTGCAGGCGAGCTTCCTACTGCAAGTGCTGTAGTTGGAGATATTTTTGATATTGTGCGCAATATGGAAGCAGGCTGCTGCGGCCGTATCGGATGTACCTGCTATAAACAGCTTCCTGTGAAAAAAATGGAAGATACCTACAACCGTTACTTCCTTCGCCTTCATGTAGAAGACCGCTGCGGTGTACTTGCTGAAATGACAGAGGTTTTCGCCAAATATCACGTAAGCATTGCCCAGATCATCCAGAAGGACAGCCAGAACCAGGACGACCATCTTGCAGAGGTTGTTGTGATCACTTCCAAGGTTCGTGAGGGTGACTTCAAGACAGCGGTACAGGAGCTTTCCAATAAGTCTTCGGTAAAGCGTATTTCAAAGACTATCCGAGTTTATAGGAAGTAATTAGAAAAATCAAAATTATATTGTACATATGTTTATCTTAAGCATACAGTCAAAGGCACGATTCGTTCGTGCCTTTTTTATGTAATAAGCTGTTATATAAAAAGCCTGCCAAGGCAGAATTCTTTCTCATCAGAACTCCCATAGTAAATACTGCTAAAAATAGTTTCCAGAAATAAAAAAAATTGTGATTGAAAAATCCCAGATTTTTGATACTATATATAAGGAACAACAAAAGGGAAATTTTATCATATAAAGGAGCACATTATGAGCAAAAAACCAACGGTTTTAATGATTCTTGACGGATATGGCCTGAATGAAAGACATGACGCAAACGCTGTATACGAAGCGAACACACCTGTCATGGACAAGCTGATGGCTGAATATCCTTTTGTAAAAGGTAATGCAAGCGGACTGGCTGTAGGTCTTCCGGACGGTCAGATGGGTAACTCCGAGGTTGGTCATATGAATATGGGTGCAGGCCGTATCGTATACCAGGAGCTTACCAGAATCACCAAAGAGATTCAGGACGGAGACTTCTTCAAAAATGAAGCACTTCTTGCAGCTATGAAGAATGCCAAAGAAAATGATTCCGCGATCCACTTCATGGGTCTTCTTTCTGATGGTGGTGTTCACAGCCACATTACTCACCTTTTTGGTCTTCTTGAAATGGCTAAGAAAGAGGGACTTAATAAAGTTTATGTACACTGCTTCCTGGACGGCCGTGACACCCCTCCGGCTTCCGGAAAAGGATATATCCAGCAGCTCCAGGCGAAGATGGATGAGCTTGGCGTAGGTGAGATTGGTGTTGTTTCCGGACGTTATTACGCAATGGACCGTGACAACCGCTGGGATCGTGTTGAGCTTGCTTACAACGCACTTACCAAGGGCGAGGGTGTTAAGGGAACCGACGCAGCTGAGGCTGTACAGGCATCCTATGACGACGGCAAGACAGACGAATTCGTTCTTCCAACAGTCATTGAGAAAGATGGAAAACCAGTTGCCGTTGTTTCTGATAAAGATTCTGTTGTATTTTTCAACTTCCGTCCTGACCGTGCACGTGAGATTACAAGAGCATTCTGCGATGACGAATTTACAGGTTTCGCAAGAGAGAAACGCCTTGACCTCACATATGTATGCTTCACAGATTACGATGACACCATCGGAAATAAGCTGGTTGCATTCCACAAGGTTCAGCTTCACAACACATTCGGCGAGTACCTTGCAGCTCACAACATGACTCAGGCACGTATCGCTGAGACAGAGAAATATGCTCACGTAACCTTCTTCTTCAACGGTGGCGTTGAGGAGCCAAACAAAGGCGAGGACAGAATCCTTGTGAAGTCCCCGAAGGTTCCGACTTACGACCTGCAGCCAGAGATGAGCGCTCCGGAAGTATGCGAGAAGCTTGTTGCAGCAATCAAATCTGAGAAATATGATGTGATCATCATCAACTTCGCCAACCCGGATATGGTTGGTCATACAGGTGTTGAAGCTGCAGCTATCAAAGCTGTTGAAGCTGTTGATGAGTGCGTAGGAAAGGCTGTAGAGGCTCTGAAGGAGGTTGACGGACAGATGTTCATCTGTGCTGACCACGGTAACGCAGAGCAGCTTGTAGACTATGAGACAGGCGAGCCATATACTGCTCATACCACCAATCCGGTACCGTTCATTCTGGTTAATGCAGACCCGAAATATACTCTTCGTGAGAACGGCTGCCTGGCAGACATCATCCCGACTCTGATCCAGCTTATGGGCATGGAGCAGCCAGCTGAGATGACTGGTAAATCACTTCTGGTGGAGAAATAATCCGCTTATACAGCTCTGTTGCTTTAAAGGGTGCTGGCTTAAATGCCAGCGCCTTTTTATTATGTCCTTTTTTATTATGGCACAAAAAGAACAGCTCTGACAGATTTTCCATCCATCACAGCTGTTCTATTATTCCTGATACCTATTGTCGCCAGCTCTTTCTGAATTATTGTTTCCCTTATACAACAACACGATTTAAATCGTACTTCCACTGTTTACTACTTCTTATATAAAAACTACTTCTCACTGAGCTCCTTCAAAAGCTTCTGAAGATGGCGGATATAATGAAACCCTGCACACAGAGTTACCGAAATAATAACAGACAACAGTGCAGCCATGACCACATATACCACAGCGCCAGATTTCGCCCCTGCTACCATACAGTAAAACAGACACGAAGACAATGCAGCTGCAAATACAGTGGAACCTGCTATTTTTAATCCTTTTCGCATATCTTAGTCCTCCCAGATAGGGTGACTATAATCACCCTGTTATGTTTTTCATTTTAAACCCATAATAGAGATATGGCAAGAACAAAATGGACAGGAATTTGAGTGATGATAAAATACGACAGATTCTGGGAGACATTGAAAAAACGCCATATTTCACAGTACTATCTCATTAATGAGTGTGGAATCGAAAAAAGGTTATTGCGCAGACTTCGGGACAATGAAAATGTAGAAATCTTTTCATTAGACCGAATATGCACTGTTCTTAACTGTGATCTGGATGATATAGTAGAATACGTACCCAATAACCCTGATATCATTGAGGATGCGAAAACAGCCCAAAAAGAGGCAGCCGCATCACATCCTGTTCACACTCCATCGAAATAACTGGTGCTTCAGACTCCCACAGTATAAACCATACATAAACTATACGTGTCTCAGCTCTGATAAACACGTTTTTTTGAAAAAGAATAAAAATACTTACATTTTTATTTTTTTGCACGGATGCCTAATTCTTTGTTTCGGCTGAGTGGAGAGAGTCTGGAATTATTTTTAGAGCATTTTGTTCTTTTTTCATATTGTTTTTTAATTAATCCAGGGTATTAATTTTTCCATAAAGAACCCTGCTGCATAAAAAGCACCGCCAGGTGACTTTCGCATTTTATCTGCGAATTTTCATCTGACGGTGTTTTTATCTTAAAAATTATTTATTCAACCTCTTCTGGCTCCATACTCAGCTTATGCTCCACTTCTGTGCCAATATCATACTTCTGTCTGTATTCCTTAAAATAAGTGTAATATTCCAGACTGTCTGTAGGATAAATTCTGGAGTTGTGAATGTGGATGTCTGTAGTCTCTTCCCCACTTTTCATAAGTGCTGTCATGGCACTTGCACAGTGGGAAGCAATACGTCCAAAGCTGTTCAGAATATCGCTGAACACAGTTCCCTCTTCCAATCCGCATTTGCCCTGGCTGAGGCGCTCTGCATGGCGCATCTTCAGTTCATCACAAAGTCTGGTGATTACCACGCCAAGAGGTGCAACACGCTGTGCTGCCTCTTTATCGTCGTTCATAAATGCATTGCAGGTTACATTGATTTCTTCACGGACAGCATCCATAACTACATTCAACTCGTCCCATGCAGTCTGGGAGAATGTTGTATGATTATCATGCATTTCGTTGGACATATGTGCGATGTAGGAAGCATGATCGCCAATTCTCTCAAAGTCATTGATAGTGTGCAGATAAAGGGAGGTCTGGCGCGTCTGGGCGGTATTCATCTCACGTTTGGTGAGCTGGATCAGATACTCTCCAAGACGGCTCTCATATTTGTCGATCAGGTCTTCCTTACGCTGTACCTTGTCATATTTATCCTGCTGATAATCATTCAGAAGGTTCATAGCTCTGTTTACATTCTTACGAAGCTTCTTGGCCATACCATTCATAGCACGATGACACTGTCCAATTGCAAGTGCAGGATAATTTAACAGACGCTCTTCCAGAAGATCGAAGTCTGCCTCGTCCTCCAGCTCCTCTGCGCTGTCCTTGACCAGATAGCATACCAGTTTCTCCAGCTTGGAAATAAACGGGAAAAGCACCACAACGGTAGCCACACGGAAAATGGTGTTCAAAAATGCGATGGATACCGGAGTCATGATCATATCCAAAAATCCAAAATGAATGAACGCATTCAAGGTATAAAATACAATGGACCACAGGATCAGACCAAATAAGTCATTCAGCAAATATACAAGAGCTGTTCTCTTACCGTTCTTATTCGCTCCAATTGCAGAGATCAGTACCGGGCATGCAGCACCAACACCTATACCAAGAACAATTGGAAATGCACTTGCAAAGGTGAGGATTCCGGTTACGGAAAGAGCCTGCAGCACACCAACTGTTGCAGATGCACTCTGAAGCACTGCGGTAAATGCAATACCTACCAGGATACCTGCAATTGGGTTGGAAAACATTGTCAGCATATCAATGAATACAGGACTTTCACGAAGAGGAGAAACTGCTCCACTCATCATCTGCATACCATTCATCAAAATGGCAAAGCCCAGCATAATGTTTCCAATATTTCGGTATACAGATCTCTTACAGACCATACGAAGCATGATACCGATTACAGCAACTACTGCTGAAATAGTGGCTGTAGAAAGAATACTTGCAATTCCACCGGAGCCCTGGATATAAGACAGACACAGAATCCATCCTGTAATACTGGTTCCGATATTTGCGCCCATGATAATACCAATTGCCTGTTTCAGCTTCATCATACCGGAGTTTACAAAACCGATTACCATAACGGTAGTGGCGGATGATGACTGGATTACACTGGTAACACCTGTTCCAAGTGCTACTCCCTTCAGCGGGGTATTGGTCATTTTGTAAAGGAATGCTTCCAGCTTATTACCAGCAACGGATTTCAGTCCGTCTCCCATCAGCGACATTCCAAAAAGGAAAAATGATACTCCGCACAGCAAAGATAAAACCATTGAAAAAATTGCCATGTTCTAATCCTCTGTTGTCGTTTCCCTCTGCCAATTCTGCAGAGGCGACCTTTCTTTTCAAAGTATTTTCTTTTGTTAACGTGGATTTTTCTCAATTTTTACATATCCTTAATCATTATGCCATAATCATAGGCTGATTACAATATTTGATTAATTTCAAATTGTAATTTTTTGCGGTTCAAAATTTCCATTTTTCTGTATAATCTGACGAAATATATGGTAATTTTTATTTCTATTCAGCTTACTGACGATAAGTAGATACCATTATGCAAGAATCTTACACACAACCGGCATCTCTCTTATCAGTGACATCACTATATATAAAATTCCCATCTTCTGATTACCATGTAATTTAAGCGTTTAATTGCTTTTTATCTGGATTAATATATCTGATCTGCCAGATAATGCATTTAATTGATACTGGAACTGCAACAAGACAGGCAATAGCACCAAATAGCATAATCGCAACATCCTGAAAGAGGAATCTGGAATTGAGAATGATTTCCAGACTATATTTTTGTGTCTGCACATAGGAAAACAATAAAATACTCCCTCCAAGATATGCAAAAAGCAACGTGTTTACTGTTGTGCCTATAATTTCTTTTCCCACCTGATACCCTGTTGAAGTAAGTTCTTTCTCTACCAGACTGTTTTTATGAGTCCAGACTTCATACACAGATGACGTCACAGACAGTGCAGTATCAATGACAGCTCCCAGAGTGCTGAAAACACTTACAAAAACAGCCACATGAAGCATATTAATACTGATATCTGTGTTGTAATAGTACATAAAATCCTCTTCTGAAATCTGAAGTTCATTTAAGCCATAACTTCCTGTTCTCCACGTAATAGCAAAAATCGGAATAAACAGAATCAGCATTACAAACAGTGTAGCCAGAAAGGCAGCTCGCGTTTTGACATTATTTCCATTCTGATAAAACAGAGAATTATAACAGACACCTGCTCCTGCCGCCAGTATCAGAAGCAGTGCGGGAAAACCAGCTGACATCAATATAACCGAAAAAAACAGAATAATAATATTACCTGCCAGTGCCATGATTGAAACAGCTCCACGTTCTCCTCCAATTGTAATCATCAAAAAAAGCAGCACTAATGTAAGAAAAAGAATCATTATTTTCCACTCCTTTTCAGTGATGGTATTTTCATAATAATCGAAGCAATTAAAACAGATACTGGTATTGCCAACACTATTCCAATACTTTCTATCAGAAAGCGACAGATATCATATGGAATGTGATATCTTACAAGCGTTATAAATCTGATCTCATTATTCATTTTAAGAATAAACATTGGAATCATGCCACTTACAAGAACAAATAGCAGTACATTTATCATGGTTCCCATAATATCATATCCGATTTCCCTTCCCGAATGTATCAGCTTTCTTATAGAAACTGATGGATTTTTGCGAACAATTTCACCAGTTGCTGCACTTATAGTGACTGTTACATCCATAATCGCTCCAAGCCCTGTCAGCATAATATCTGTCCAGAATATGTCGGCTGAATTACTCATGCTTCCAAGGTATTCCAGATTAGAATAATCTAAATCTCCATACCTGTGAATAGAAAAATCAAACAGCATCATAATCAGGAAAAGAACACATAAAGTCGAAAGAACAGCAGCCCATGTTTTCCTGTGAATTCCATTCAGACAGATCAATGTAGTCAACGAAAAAAGAAGTGCAATTACATTACATATTCTCAGAATATTCTTTCCATCTCCCAGCAGTTGAAATCCGTACGCAAAAATCAATGTATTCAGTATCACTGATACGATCGTATAACCCCCCTGTTTTCTCGTAATATAGATCAGAAGAATAATCAGACCACCCACCAGTACGACCAGATAGATGTCACGTTTTACAGAACGTATAGTTTTTCCAGGTCTGTCTTTTGACCCATTCAGAAGTACCGTATCTCCTTTATGGTATTTCTGCGTCTGAACCTGTGAAGAAGTGTATTCGTTAGAAAGTGTAATTTCTTTACCTTTATATGCACCGTTCAATATCCGGGCTGTAATTTTCTGAGTATAATAGTGTTCTTCTGCACCTCTGGTTCCTTCTCTGCTCATGGTTTCCATTTCTGATACAGAACATATTTTTGCCAGAGGAGTGTGATAGAATCTGGCATTAAAACAGGTAAATATAACACAGATAATATAAATGCCAGCTAAAAGATATTTTTTATGAGATAGACAAAATTTCATTGAATTTATTTTCTCCTTCCAGATTAATATTTCTGCCAATATCGCATTGTACGCTTTTATTCGATGTTGGTCAATGTAAATTGCAGATTATTTGCAAATATTGTTGGCATTTTGATACTGTTCACTGGTAACGTTCCGCGAGGTGTTTTTTGTGAACAAAGTTCACAGAAAACCCGAGAGTTGCAGCGCGAAATCATGCAAAGCATGATTTCTGTGCATCGCGAAGCGCGTTACTGTGAACGGAGTGAACAATAACGGCATTTTTTTCTGTCCCGCGCCAGCATCTATAATACAAATAGTTTGCATTTACACAAAATTATTTTCTATTTCCGGAGTTAATAAATGATAGATAAAAGGCCCCAAAGCTCTGTTTCAAACATTCTGATGGAGCAAAATATATACCTTATAAATAGTTTTCTTGAATCAAGCTATCTCTGTTTAATAAATAGGATAAACATATTCCTCTTCTGACGGCTCTGCGTCTTCTATATCAGTGACAGTAATTTCCATCCCTTTATGTTTGTCATAGTGATATGTACCTGTTACATTTATCCATGCATCCTGCGTCAAATCAGAAGGCAGGTACCATATTGGTAACCTCAATCTTATCCCCTCCAACCTTTGTTGCAAAATCATACATAGGATAAAAGCTTGCCATAACATTTATTTTTTTTCCAGAAGAAGTATCCTCAGTTTCTGCTGCATATGCCAGATTAAAAGAACCAATGCCAAGTGCTATTGTAGCTGCAAGTGCTGTTCTAGTTAATAATTTTTTTCTCATAATAAAATCCTTTCTGCACAAACCTGATGTGCCTGAAAATAAAATTTCAAAAGCATATTATCTCATCCGCTTAAAATAAGCGCAAACCATTTGCGTTTATTAAAATAACACATAGAATACCGGCTGTCAATAATATTTGCAAATTATTTGCATTTTTGGAGCGTAATTGACTTAGGAGAAATAAAAAGATACAATAGAAAAAAGCACATATGAAAGGAATAAAGAAAATGGCTGAGCGAAAACCCTATACTACAAAAACAAGACAGATTATTCTGGAGTATTTGAAGTCCCAGAAGGCTGTCACTGTCAGTGTGGCTGATATTGAAAAATATTTAAAAACTGAAGGAATTAAGGTAAACACAACAACTGTATACCGATATCTTGACAAGCTTTGCGCCGAGCATATTGTAATCAAATATCCGGATCTGAACAGTGATAAAGCTGTGTTTCAGTTTGCTGGAGAAGAAAAAAAATGCACAGAACACCTACATCTGAAATGCATCAGATGTGGCAAGGTTGTGCATCTTGACTGTGCCTTTATGGATGAATTTAAAGAGCATTTGTATAAAGATCATGGCTTCCGGCTGCATTGCAGCGGAGATATGCTTCATGGCATCTGTCAGGACTGTGAAAACAAAAAAATTTCTTCTCCACAGAGCTGACTGTCTTTTCCTGAGTGTATTGCCGGTTCTGCACATAGGAAAACCTTCTTTTTCACAGAAAAAATGGCACACAAGAGAATATTCGCCTCTGGTGCTGTCAGCGAAACATTCCATACATCCTCAGCACCCATAATCAGACGGCCATTTTCCTTTGTTTCAGCAACACAACACGAGATGGAAAACCTGTCAATTTCTCTGGTCTGCCAGACAGTTTTTCCACTGAGGATCGCTGCCTTTTCTTCTATTGTCATCTTTTCAACCAATTTTTACTGTTTCATAATTGTTTTCCATCCCACTTTCATCCTTATTCAGCATTCTTTCTTTTCTTATATCCTCTAATTACCAGTACTTCCATTCCTGCCAGGAAAAGGGCTATTACAGTGTCGATACCAATTCCTGCTTTTTTCCAGTTTTCCATACCTGTTTCTTCGTGTTCTCCATCATAAGCCCAACTGCTTACAACTGTATACATGACATTTTTGCAGGCATTTCTCATCTGAAGTACAGATGTTGGATGCTCTGGATTGGCTACATTGTTCTCTTCTCCATTGAATGTAGACAACATTACATCTACTCCATTCGCCAAAGCTGCATCTGCATTCATAAATCCATGACCATTGTTTCGGAAGAAGTCTGTAAGCGCCATTCCCCTGAATCCCCATTCATCTCTGAGAACTGTATTCATAAGGTTACTGCATTCTCCAGTCCATTTATCTCCAAGGAAACTCCAGGAAACCATAACCGCATTTGCTCCACCTTGTTTTACAGAAATCTCGAATGGTTTCAGATAGATTTCCCGGATTGCCTGCTCATTCGACCAGACACTTACCATTTTGGCATTACCTTCATACATAGCAAAATGTTTAATGTAAGAATAAACTCCGTATTTTCTTGCTCCTTCTACTGCTTTTGCTCCCATATTTCCTGAAAGAATTCCATCTTCTGAGAAATATTCATAGTTTCTTGCACCAAATGCGGTTCTATGAGTATTCATTCCTGGTGCATACCAGCCCTCTGCACCCATTTCCTGACTGATCTTGCCCATGCATTCACCCCAGGTTTGTGCAAGTTCCTTATTCCATGTGGAAGCAATCACAACTTCAATCGGAAATCCAATAGAACCAACCCCTGTAAAGTTGTTATTAATTGCTGCCGGTCCATCGAAATCAAGTGTAGCCACTTTTCCCACAGAATCCATGGCTGCTGTCTGATAACCAGCCATTGCAATCATATTTGCCATTTCATCAACAGAAAGCTGATCCAGAAGTTTTTCCCAACGAGGATCGTCATAATCAGCATCTCGCATATCAGCTAATGTAAGTCCGTTATCTGCTCCCGTTGTCAACATTACATCCTCATCATTAAGATATGTAGTCTTATCAAAATTACTGTTCAGATGATATTCAGAAGCATATGGCTCACCCAGCTCTGCAGATGCCGGTTCTGCTGTAGCCTCTTTATAATTTGCAAAATGATCTGCACGTGACAGATATGTCACATCGCCTTTTGCATCTTCAAATACATTTGTTGCTGCAGTATCATCTGATACTCTTTTATTTTCTTCCTCATATACTACATCAGTATCTGCAGTATAAGTTTTCTGATCCAGCACAGTGTGTGAATCGCTGTTGATAGAGATCACATAATCGCCTTTTTCAAGAACATACGCTTTTGCATTATTCTCATCATAAGAGGCCATATCTTCTATACTGAATGTAACTGTAACGGTCTGAGATTCTCCCGGCTGAAGCAGATCTGTTTTTGCAAACTCGATCAGATTTGCAGAAGATTTCTCAATTCCTCCATTTGTATATGGCGGTTTATAATACACTTCTACTACATCTTTTCCGGCAACATCTCCGGAGTTGGTTACTTCTACATCTACAGAAATCTGTCCGTCTTTTTCCTCCAGTTCACCCATTTTCTGTTCAAATTCTGTGTAACTCAGACCATATCCAAATGGATACTGTACAGTCTTGTCGTAATCAATCGCACCTTCCTGTGCAGCTGTTTCATAGTACTTGTATCCTACATAAATGCCTTCCACATAATTGGTAAATGCCGGAGCATACACCTGCGCAGTTCCTGCGTTCATTCCTTCAACAGCCATATCTGCCAGATTTGTATACTCTGTTTTTTCTGCATTATTCCACCACGGAGCAGTCGTCATATCATAAATAAATGTATCCGGTGTTTTTCCGGAAGGATTGACTTCACCTGAAAATACTTTACCAAGTGCATTAAATCCCACATTTCCCGTTCCTGGGCACCATACAACAGATTTAATCTGAGGATATTCATCTGCGAAACCAAGTTCAAACTGATTTGCTCCATTATAAATTACAATGACATTATCAAAGTTTGAGCAAACCATATCCACCATATCTCTCTCAGTTTGTGAAAGCTGTAAATAATGCTCTCCCTCAGGAAAATCATCATATTCATCAGAATTATTATCATATGCTGCTTTTCTTACATCCATAGGAATATCATTATGACCTTCACCTGCTTTTCTGGAAAGAACCACAACTGCCACATCAGAATACTCTTTCGCACTTTTAATAAGCTCATCACTGTAAGTATCTACAGGTGGCTCCGGTAATGTCCAGCTCTGTTTCTGGATAGACATTTCCGGATCATCTGCACCATAATTGTTATAAAAATCAACCAGTTTCTGGTTAATAGAAAATCCGGCATTTTCAAGTCCCTGATTCAGACTGACAATATCATACAGATCATTAATTCCACCGGAACCAGCTCCTCCGTAAGCCGGATTAATAGATTCCCAGCCAAAAATATTCAGTTTTTTTGTTTCATTTAAAGGAAGCAAGCTTTCATTCTTCAGAAGAACAATTCCGTCTTCCATAATTTCTTCTGCCACTTCCGCAGCTTCTTCATTTGTTTCATCGCTTAAAGTTCCATTTCCCGTTGCAAGTCCAATCAATGTAGCCATTGGTCCAAAACAGATCATATTCACGCAGACAACAACAGCAAGAACCATTGCGATCACAGCTTCTCCTCTTATCAGAAATCTTTTGTCCCTGGACATCCTGCGGCATGCAACCATAATTACGATTCCAATTACAAGTGCAGCAATAATACCGATAATATATGGTTTGCATAATTGTAATACCGCCAAAACATCTTCCATTTCAACACTGATCATTCTCTTTTTCCCTTCTTTGACTCTCTCGTCTTTTTAAAGTATCATTTCCTGTTGTCATTACTATAACATGGTTATTATTTCGTACCGTTTTTGGCACGAGATGCAGCAAATACCAAATACCGTAACCTTTATTGATCTTCCCCTTTCCGTTTGATATTTCCGGATATACTCTGTTAATTGTTTTACGTAAATTTCTTCATCTTCCACAATTGCATTCTTTGCAACTGTTCAATCACACAATATTGTTCCAGATTTTTATTATTATTTTATAAATAACTTTTATTTCAGTATATCACTGCTTCTTTCTTGCGTTAAGTGGATGTAATATTACAAATTACAGCTGTGTAATCTGGTTTTCTTTTATCATATATCCGCAGTTATCGCATACACTTTCGCCAACTGTTTTTCCATCTCTCACAAATACTTCTATATCTGCACTACATTTCGGACATTTAACTTCTTTAATTGAAGTCATGCTTCTGGCATCCATACATCCTGAAAAAATCCCATTTTTTCACCTTTTTCCTGTATATATTCTATTATTTTCTTAACCTAATTTTTCTTTTATTTTTTTTACCTCATCTACTGCTGTCTGGCTGAAATCATAAGGAGAAACTCCCTCTCTGTCTGCATTCATAATTTCCGGATTATAATGAACAAATCCCAGCAAATCACTTTCCGGTATTCTGTCTTTCACAAATGCTTCATCACTTTCATCCCTGATTTTATTTGCAACAACTCTTACTTTCTTTACCCCCAGTTCTTCTGCCAGACGCTTTACGTTTCTATAAGTCTGAACACTTCTGGCTCCTGGCTCTATCACAACGATAAACTGATCCATGCCTTCTGTTGTCCCTCTTCCAAGATGTTCCAAACCTGCTTCCATATCCAGCAGCACAACATCCTCTCTGTGCAGAATAAGATTGTTGATGATCCGTTTAAGCATTACATTTTCCGGGCAGACACAGCCGCTTCCGGCTGTTTCTACTGTTCCAAGAATCAATAATCTGACACCATTACGAAATTTCGAATATCTCTCCGGAATATCGTCAACTTTTGGATTGATTTTGTAAAATGTATTGCTTTTGTCCGCTCCGGTCCGTTCTTCCACCAGCTTTCTCATTTTGCTGACTGGTATAATCTCTGCCAGTTCTTCCTCTGAAAAACCTAGTGCCAGTCCCAGATTCGCATCCGGATCTGTATCCGCTGCATACACTGTTTTTCCTTCATCTGCATATAATCTTGCAAGAGTTGCAGCGATTGTGGTCTTTCCTACACCACCTTTTCCTGTTACGGCTATTTTCATTTCTTATTACTTCCTCTCATTTATTGCTTCAAAATTTTCCTTGCAAGCATATGAATTTCCGGAATTTCCATCATTAGTTCATCTCCAACCAATCCCTTTCTTGCGATTTCTGTATCTGTTGAAATAACTGCCAACACCTTACTCTGATCGTCAATAGACTCCAACATTGTTGGCAAAACCAATTCATTTACTTTATTTAACACAAAAAATACAGTTTTCCCAATGCTGTCCCCTAGCTGTTGGATTTTTTTCGTCAATTTCAATGATTCAAAAGAAGGATCTACGATCATTAAGATTAAATCCACACTGTTATCTACACCACGTCCAAAATGCTCTACGCCAGCTTCCATATCCAACAATACAACTTCATTTTCTCCTACCGTCAGATGTTTGATAAATTGCTTTAAAATACTATTCATTGTGCAGGCACAGCCTTCATTTGCCTGATGTATTTTTCCACTGGAAATAAGCATCACGCCATTGTTTCGTGAAATATATTCTTCGGGTATCTCATTCAATGTAAATGGTTCCGAATAGAACTTTTTTGCAAATGCAGACAACTTCACAGTATCAAGAATCTCTCCTGCCATCATTGTTTTAAAAGCTTTCTCCTTACCACCAAAATACTCTGTAAAATCCCTTGGAAGCTTTACACCAAGTTGGCGATGCAGTCCATAATTTGATTCATCAGAATCAGCTACAAGAACAGTCTTTCCCATTCGTTCAAATTCTTTGGCAAGCAGTGCTGATACTGTACTTTTTCCACAGCCACCTTTGCCACATACTGTAATCTTCATACTTTCAATCCTCCAGCTCACAATCCCAACTTCTTTACAATTCCTTCCAATGCACTTCTTACAGGAGAATCTTTCGGAAGCCGTATGATCGGCTTTCCATCACAGTCATACTGATATACCTGGTCATCATGTGGTACAACCCCTAACAGTTCCAGTCCCTGATTTCGGATTTCTTCCAGAGTTCCGGCATCCAGTTTTCCATCTGGAACACGATTCACGATTAATCCGGTTTTCTGTGGTTTAAAGTTTAATTCCTTCATCAGCTTTGCAATACGTCCGGCTGCCTGAACACCTCTTCTGGAACAGTCACTTACAAGAATCGCAACTTCCATCATTGGCAGGATTCCTCTGCTGATATGTTCCATACCTGCTTCGTTATCAACCACAATATATGGATAATGGCTTTGCAGTTTCTGAACCTGGGTCTGCACAAGACCATTTACAAAACAATAGCAGCCCTGTCCCTGGGTTCGCCCCATTACCATCAAATCATAATCGTCTTCTTCCGCAATCGCATCAGAAAGACGCATTTCCAGATATGCCTGTTTCGTCATACCAGATGGAATCTGATATCGTGGATCTACGCCTGCCCGCTCAATTTCCTCTCTCAGCTCCCCAAGTGTGACCTCCGGCTCAACACCGAGCACTTCGTTCAAATTTGCATTTGCATCTGCATCCACCGCCAGGACCGGACGTTTTCCGCTTTCACATAAATACTGGATCAACAATCCACAAAGAGTTGTTTTTCCTACGCCACCTTTTCCTGATACTGCAATTACATGTCCCATGTTTTTCCTCCTAAAATTCTGAACAATCTGTTGACTTTTTCTTTAAACCTCATTATAGTTGTTACTATATAAATTACAATAATCAGTCTGTGAGATTTGTATGGTTACTCAACACATCAGAAAAATTGTTGAGAAATTATATGATACTAACTAATACAGGAGTATATAATGTCAGAAAAAACGAGAAAACAAGATCGCCGTACCCGCTATACCAGGCAAACCATAAAAGATACGTTCTTAGAATTGTTAAAGCAGAAAAGTTTTACGAAAATTACAGTTACAGAGATCTGCAAAAATGCTGAAATCAACCGTGGCACTTTTTATCTTCATTACTACGATATCCATGATGTATTATCAGATATTTTTAATGATATGACTCAGGATATGTTAACAACGGTAGATCATTTATTCTGTCTAAATCAAAAAAGCTGTTCCTATCCGTTCTGTCAGAAAATACAGATGGAATCACAATACAGGGCACTGTTTCTGGATGATGCAATTGCCCCTATTCTTCTGGAAAAAATAGCAGAAAATACAAAAGAAGGCTATGTGACCTGGCTTATGTCACACAGCCTCCTGACCTTTGAACAGGCAGAATCGGTTTTTTATTTTCAAATGAATGGCTGCCTTTCCATCAACAGACTGATGCTCCGCAATCACTGTAATGACTGGAAACAGATCCAGACAACAATTGACAAATTTATCAAAGCCGGACTGGAAAGTTTTCTGATTCATGATCAGAGGGAAGAAAATGCTTCCGATAATTTTTGCAGCAAAATTTCTCCAACTGTTACCGCATCTTCTACACTTAGATAATGATCGGCATGATCCTGAAGAAATATTTTGCCAGATACAGGAAATTCTTCATCTGCAAACCATATCTTTAAAGTTACCGGATATCTTGGCAGAACTGGAAAAACAGCACACAAATCCGCCTTTGTCTCTGTAAATTCTGCACCCAGGTTTTTACATGCTTTCTGAATTTTCTCAGGATCTTTATCCCGCAAAAGCTTTTCCAGTTTCTGCTCTGCGGTCCGGTCAAACTTGGTTCCTCGAATCAATCCATCTTTCAGGTTACCAAAAGTAATGAGCTTCTGTGAACCTTCTGTTCCATCGGCCATATCCAGATAATGCAGCAATGTCAGATAATGCCATTCGTCCATGTCTGAGTTAATACGAAACTCAGGGAGTTGAATTTCAATCTTTTCGTAAAAGCTCTGTACTTCAAGCACATTTCGGCTGCTTTGAAAAACAGCCCCACTTTTTGCAGCAAGATCCTCTCCGGAGCGATTTTGCAGCCGTTTTACTGCTGCCTGCAACATTTCCTGAAATGCACGATTTTCTGTTTGATTTTTGTATTCCATAAGTTCTCCTTTGTTGATATTTTATCGCATCATATAATAATCAATGTTTATGCAAGGATTTTGGTATTTTCATAAATCTGGCTTTATCCGGATTCTCTTTTATCCATTCCTGTGTTGACTTTTCCTTTAAGTTTCATTATAGTTGTAATTATATTATGTACAATCATCAAAATAAAAAATATGTACTGTTTCTCAACACATTAAAAAGAGCTGTTGAGAACTTGGGATGTTTTTGACAAACCAGAAATATTTTCGCCTCAAAAACGTGAAACCAAAATCATTATATCATACTACAAGGAGTTTCTTATCATGAAATACTCAACGAAATTAAGCGATACTGTCCATGTAATGGTTCTGATTGCTATCAACCAGGAAAACTCACTCTCCAGTGCCTCAATTGCAGAAAGTGTCCATACAAATCCCGGCTTTGTACGCCAGCTCATGTTAAAACTAAAAAAGGCCGAACTTATGACCAGTGTAGCCGGACATGCCCGTCCTTCTCTTTCAAAACCAGCAGACCAGATTACGTTGCTGGATATTTATAAAGCAGTGGAGGGCGAGAAACCGCTACTTCATTTAGATACTCATACCAACCCTGATTGTGGCGTTGGCATTAATATTCAGTTGTCCTTGCAGGGATTCTATAATGAAATTCAAAAAAACACTGAAGAAAAGATGAATACAATTACTTTACAGGATATCATAAATACTTATTATCAGCGAACATCCATGCAAAATGATTTACAAAATATTATATAGCAGGAGAAACGAGAATGGACTTCCAGATATGGATTATCTTCTAAATGATGAAGAATCTGATAACGATTTGGCGAGTAAAATTTTTATATTTTCTAATCCAGGGATTTTCTTGTTATCATGCCCGCCTCCGTGCGGGCATTTTTAAATTCAGCAGCGCACCACAGGCGGTCTTTCCTGTACAGAAAAAAAGAAGCGTTCCTACAGGCGCTTCTTCTTACCATATTAGGACTTCGATCAAAAGTTAGTAGGCCACAAAGTGGGCCATTTTTCAAAAAATTACATGAATTTATATAGAGTTTTATCCAAGTCGGAAATCCGCTAAATGCTCTAGCTATCAGCGTCTAAAGGCATTTAACAACTTATATGGACATTTATGAAATCGGCCTCGTAATAACGATACCTAATTTCATTATTTCTGCTTATTTGAATGACAGTGATTTTTCCTTCCAAAAGTGATACCAAAAGGTGATAGTAGGTAAATTATAAAACGCCCCTACCCACAATTCAATTGGTAATATTTACCAATCATCCTTGTGTTTAGGGGCGTTTAATTACTTCTCGCTTGGACACATTAGCTAAAAAATAGCTATTATTTTATTATTTGTTATAGTTTACGATATCGCCGAACTCTGGTTTCAAGGATGCACCGCCTACAAGACCTCCGTCGATGTCTGCCTGAGCAAATAACTCCGGAGCTGTCTTAGCGTTTACAGATCCGCCGTACTGGATGCGGATTGCTGCTGCAGTTGCCTCATCATAGATCTCAGCGATGCAAGCACGGATTCCTGCGCAAACTTCCTGAGCCTGCTCAGTTGTAGCTGTTTTACCAGTTCCGATAGCCCAGATTGGCTCGTAAGCGATAACGGCTGTTTTAGCCTGATCAGCTGTAACGTTCTGGAAACCAACTTTAACCTGCTGACGGATGAAGTCCATAGTTACGCCCTGCTCTCTCTGATCAAGAGTCTCTCCACAGCACATAATTGGAGTGATTCCGTGCTCAAATGCTTTAAGCATTTTTTTGTTTACAGTTTCGCTTGTCTCAGCGAAGTACTCTCTTCTCTCAGAGTGTCCGAGAACTACGTATTTAACACCAGCGTCTGTAAGCATGTTCGGGGAAATCTCGCCTGTGAAAGCACCTTTCTCCTCGAAATACATGTTCTCAGCACCTACCTGGATATTGGAGCCTTTTGCAGCCTCAACTACAGGAAGAATATCGATAGCCGGTACGCAGAATACTACGTCAACGTCATCGTTTGCTACTAATGGTTTTAAAGTTTCTACTAATTTAACTGCCTCACTTGGAGTCATGTTCATTTTCCAGTTTCCGGCAATAATTTTCTTTCTAGACATTTTATATATCTCCTTTTGTGTAATAAGGAAGTCCGATTCACTAAACGGACATGTCGCCGGCAGGCGACATCACCATATATGAAAATCAGCTGGTCTGCGCCGTTGGCTTGCTCTCATTAAGTTCCTTCGAACCAAATTCGCACATAATTCAAGCTGCGCTTACAGCTTGCTTTCATTAAGTGCTCTATTTATTTATCGTTAGCTGCTGCTACACCTGGTAACTCTTTTCCTTCCAGGAATTCAAGAGATGCACCGCCACCTGTGGAGATGTGTGTCATCTTGTCACCATAGCCGAGGATGTTAACAGCTGCTGCGGAATCACCACCACCGATGATAGTGGTAGCATCTGTATCAGCAAGAGCCTTAGCAACAGCCTCCGTACCACGAGCGAAGTTCGGCATTTCGAAGCAGCCCATCGGTCCGTTCCAAACAACTGTCTTGGCATCTTTTACAGCGTCAGCGAAAAGTTTCTCTGTCTCTGGTCCGATGTCCATTCCTTCCCAGCCATCCGGAATCTCGCCACGTTTTACAACCTGGATGTTGCAGTCGTTGGAGAAGTCATCTCCGATTCTGTTATCTACAGGAAGAAGAAGCTTAACGCCTTTATCTTCTGCTTTCTTCATCATGTCTAATGCATACTGAAGATAATCATCCTCGCAAAGGGATTTTCCGATATGTCCGCCCATAGCCTTGGAGAATGTGTAGGACATTCCACCACCGATGATCAGAGTATCTACCTTGTCAAGAAGGTTGTTGATAACAGAAATCTTGCTGGAAACCTTAGCGCCGCCAAGGATAGCTACGAATGGTCTGTCAGGATTGTTTACAGCGTTTCCGAGGAAATCGATTTCTTTCTGCATCAGATATCCAACAACAGCTGTATCTACATATTTGGTAACACCAACATTAGAGCAGTGTGCTCTATGAGCGGTACCAAATGCATCGTTTACAAATACATCGCAAAGAGAAGCAAGTTCCTTGCTGAATTCATCACCGTTCTTAGTCTCTTCTGCACGATAACGAGTGTTCTCAAGAAGAATGATCTCGCCGTCTTTCATGTCAGCTACTGCTGCTTTTACAGTGTCATCTACAACAACCGGGCTTGGAACGAATTTCACTTCCTGTCCGAGAAGTTCTGTGAGACGTTTAGCAACAGGTGCAAGAGAAAGCTCCGGTTTCGGCTCTCCTTTCGGTTTTCCAAGGTGAGAGCAAAGGATAATCTTTCCACCATCTGCAACAAGCTTCTTGATTGTAGGAAGAGCTGCTACCAGACGGTTCTCATCTGTAATCTTACCGTCCTGCAGAGGTACATTGAAGTCACATCTTACGAGGACTCTTTTGCCTTTTACGTTGATGTCATCAACAGATTTCTTATTCAGCATCTTGTTATGCCTCCTTATAAAATTTAACTTTTTATACAGACAAAAGGGTCCGGTCCTATTCAGACCGGACCCTTCTCTGAGTCTTATTCATATGCTGTCAGCCATAGCTTGTCAGCATTCGAAAACCCTACTCTGCTTCTGATTAAGCGTTAAGCAGTTTGCCAAAGTGTTTGATTGTACGAACCATCTGGCTTGTGTAGGAGTTCTCATTATCATACCAGGAAACAACCTGAACCTCTGTTGTGCCATTCTCAAGTGGAAGAACCATTGTCTGAGTAGCATCGAACAGAGAACCAAATCTCATACCAACGATATCGCTGGAAACGATCTCATCTTCGTTGTATCCGAAGGACTCGTTAGAAGCTGCTTTCATAGCTGCGTTGATCTGCTCTTTAGTTACATTTCCTTCAACAACTGCTGTAAGGATTGTAGTAGAACCTGTTGGGGTTGGAACACGCTGTGCGGAACCGATCAGTTTGCCGTTCAGTTCTGGGATAACAAGACCGATTGCTTTAGCAGCACCTGTGCTGTTCGGAACGATGTTAACTGCAGCTGCACGGGATCTTCTCAGATCGCCTTTTCTCTGCGGTCCGTCAAGTGTCATCTGATCGCCTGTGTAAGCGTGGATTGTGCACATGATACCGGATTTGATTGCAGCAAGATCATTAAGTGCTTTAGCCATTGGAGCTAAGCAGTTTGTTGTACAGGAAGCTGCGGAAATGATGTGATCCTCTTTTGTAAGAGTCTCATGGTTTACATTGTAAACGATTGTCTTAAGGTCGTTTCCAGCCGGAGCGGAAATGATAACGTGTTTAGCACCTGCATCGATATGAGCCTGAGCTTTGTCTTTGGATGTATAGAATCCAGTACACTCAAGAACTACGTCTACACCGATCTCTCCCCATGGAAGCTCAGCAGCGTTAGCTTTTGCATAAATTTTGATTTCTTTTCCGTCAACTGTGATGGAATCCTCTCCAGCTACTACTGTATCTGCAAGAGCATATCTTCCCTGAGTTGAGTCATATTTTAATAAGTGAGCGAGCATTTTAGGAGATGTTAAGTCGTTGATAGCAACGATTTCAAATCCTTCTGCACCGAACATCTGACGGAATGCAAGACGACCAATACGTCCAAAACCATTAATTGCAACTTTTACTGCCATGATAAATTCCTCCTATGAATTAAATGGTAAAAATTATGTGAGTGCTTCAATCTTTGTGAAAGAAACATCAACCTATAGCGTATTGTACCTAATTCCGAACAAAAATTCAAGCCTATTTTCAAAAAAATAACAAGCAAATTGCCACAAATATCCTCTGATATGATATACTGCTCTCAAATGAGACAATTAAGTCCCTTTTATGACACAGTGGCAGCATTTATGCACATTTTTTCCTTTCTTTTTCGTGTAGGAAGAATTTTTTTCACATGTTCCTTCGCTGTACACTTATCCATAAAATATATCTTTATATTTACAGAAAATATATTTTTAAAATACTTTGCTTGGTTTATAATTCATAAGGAGGTTATTATGAAAATACTTTCCAACTCTCCCGGAGTTTTGTGGGACTGCCACATGCATTCTGAATTTTCCGCAGATTCCGGCACTCCCACTGAGGATATGATCCGCCAGGCCATTGCACTGGGGTTTAAGGGAATCTGCTTTACAGAGCATCTGGATCCAGACTATCCACCAACTCCGGATGACCTGGAATTTGCCCTGGATATTCCCGCCTATTACACCAAACTCAACGAACTGAAAGAGACCTACAAGAATCAGATTCACATCCATTTCGGTATTGAGATCGGTTTGCAGCTTCATCTTAAACAATATTTTCACAATCTTTTAAAAGAATATCCTTTCGATTTCGTGATTGGTTCTTCTCACGTAGTCCACGGTGCCGACCCCTACTACCCGGAATTTTTCCAGGGCAGGAACGAGGAACAGGCCTACCTTGAATATTTCGAATCCATTCTGGAGAATCTGGATGCATTTCATGAAATGGACACTTATGGACATCTGGATTATATTGTCCGCTACGGTCCAAACAAGAACCAGTTTTATTCTTATAAAAAATATCGGAACATTCTGGATGCGATTCTGAAAAAACTGGCAGACACAAATGTAGGACTGGAGGTCAACACCGGCGGTTATCACTACAGGCTTGGAGAGCCAAACCCATGTACGGATATCATCCGACGTTATAAAGAACTAGGGGGTGAAATCATCACCATTGGTGCTGACGCGCATACACCGGATAAAATCGGCTATGCCTTTGACAAAGCATCAAAGGTACTGAAAGAATGCGGATTTGAATATTATACAGTATTTGAAAACCGGAAACCAACCTTTGTAAAGCTATAAGGAAACCCTATTTTGCCATGCACTGCAGAAGCGATCAGCTTCTCACATCAGCCCGGCTTTTAGAACGTGTTAAAAAAATGCCTCATCGCCAGAATAAGCGATGAAGCATTTTTTGCGTTTCTTTTCAAATTCAGCTTGAGGTATTATTTTTGATTGCCACTCAAGACCAGGTCAGTCATTATTTCTGCACTTTCTCCAAAAACAGAGAAATAATTCCTTTCTTTTCCTTCTCATGTGCCTTGTTATACAAAGATCTGCACCATTCTGTGATAACTTCGATTATGACCGGAGAGAAGGTCATCAGGATAAATACCAGGATGATCATTCCGAACTCCAGTGAGCCAAGTGCAAGCAGGTTCTGCACACATACGGCTGCAAAGAAGAAAATAAACTGCATACCGTAAATAATGATTTTCCTGTACCTGCTAAGCGGCGCGTATACCGTCTTCAAAGCTGCCATGTAATTCCATCCTGTTACCAGGAAACAGGCTGTACTCAGCATTACATTGCTATGGTAAACGTTCTGGCAGACCAGCATAATGGTAAATACACATCCCGTGATGGTGACTGCTGCTGGGAATGCATTCATAAATACATAACGCAGAAAACCACTCTCAATCTTGTTGAAGTTGTTTTCCTGGGCGAGCAGGAAGGTTGGGATACCCACTGCACAGGCACTGATCAGGGACATCTGAATTGGCTCAAACGGATAGCTATCGCCCCAGAAAATAGTAATCAGACACAGCAGCGCAGAGAAAATAGTTTTGATCAGGAACATGGAAGCTGCGGTGCGGATGTTGTTCACCACACGGCGTCCCTGGTTCACAATCTCCGGCATAGCAGCGAAATTAGAATCCATAAGGACTACATTTGCAATGTTCTTGGCAGCGTCACTTCCCTCTGCCATAACTACGCTGCAGTCTGCCTCTTTCAGTGCCAGAACATCGTTCACACCGTCACCGGTCATGGCAACTGTATGCTTCTGTTTCTGAAGGGCAAGCACCATCTCTTTCTTCTGCTGCGGGGTTACACGGCCGAATACGGAACACTCTGCAACGGCACGCTCCATATCCTCCGGTGTAGTGATAGTGGTGGCATCAATATATTTATCTGCATTCTCCAGGCCTGCTTTTTTTGCAATGGCAGAAACAGTCACAGGATCATCACCGGAGATCACTTTCAGATCTACGCCCTGGTCTTTGAAAAATGCCAGGGTTTCAGGGGCATTATCCCTGATAATGTCAGTGAGCATAAATAACGCAACCGGCTTTAACCCTTCCGGAAGCTCATTCTCCCGATTCAGGTTTGGGCTATGCGCCAACACCAGAACACGTAAGCCTTCTTTTCCATAAGCAGCACACTGCTTGATCAAGTCTTCATTTCCATCCGGAAAAAGGAACTGAGCAGCACCCATCAGATAAGTTCCTTCTGTTTTAAAGGCTACACCGCTGTATTTGCGGTCTGAGGAAAACGGAATGCAATGATCTACCGGCATGTCCGTTCTTCTGGAGAAGCGTTTGTGGAGTGCATCTGCGGTGGCATTCTTATCCTTTAAAACGGACATCATGTTTGCCATGACACGCTCGATCTCGCCCATGGTCAGTTCTGGCTGGGCGCCGCTGATGGCTAAATCAGTATTGACATTGCCCTGTGAATCTTGTGCTGACAGCTGTTCAGTAGTTCCCATAACAGCTCCTATCTGCAATTGTGCCGCAACCACGGATACTTCAGACTGCGCCTCTGCAGCTGCCATTTCTGGAACTTTCTGAGCTTGATTCGCTGTTCCATTTATTGTACTTTCGCTTATATTCTCATTTTCTGCTTCCGGAGTCCTGATCTCCATACCCTCCACATAGGGCTGTACCTGCTCCACACACATGGTACCGGCTGTGATGGTTCCGGTTTTATCCAGACAGAGGGTATCCACTCTCGCCAGAGTCTCAATACAATACAATTCCTGCACCAGGGTATTCTTACGGGTCAGTGTCAGCGCACCAAGAGTCAGCGCCACACTGGTAAGGAGCACCAGTCCCTCAGGGATCATTCCAAGGACAGCAGCCACCATATTCACTACTGCATCCCGGATTCCGTTTCCCGCAATGTAATATTGCTTATAAAATAACAGCATTCCCATAGGAACTATGATCACACTTATAGTCTTCAGAATCGCATTCAGGGAATTACGAAGTTCTGAGTTATGACGTTTAAATTCCTTCGCCTCGCTGGTAATCTGAGATGCGTAATTATCCTTGCCAACGTGGATAACCTGACAGCAGGCCTCTCCGGATGTGACAAAGCTTCCTGAAAAAAGCTCGTCCCCTTCATTTTTCTGAAGGTTATCCGATTCACCGGTCAGCAGGGATTCATTGACCTCAATACTGCCCTCAAGCACCTTGGCATCTGCAGGCACCTGATCTCCTGTTTTCAGAAAAAGGATATCGTCCAGAACCAGCTTCTCCGTGGAGATAGACCATTTTTTGCCTTCACGCAAGACCACTGCCTTGCTCTCCGTAAGGATAGCCAGCTTATCCAGCGTCTTTTTCGCACGCACTTCCTGGATGATTCCGATCACCGTATTGATCACAATAATTCCCATGAACATGGAGTTCTTATAGGAACCAACCAGCAATACCATAATCATCAGAGCCAGATTCAGAAAGTTGAAAAATGTAAGCACATTCTCCCTTACGATCTGCTTATAGCTCCTTGTGTTGGGGTTCTCATTGACATTGATTTTCCCCTCTTCAATTCTTTGTTGTACCTGTTCGTTTGTCAGTCCTGTCATCGTTACTTCCTTCATTCTTATGTTTTATTTAAGGATGTTTCCGTTTTACTCTTTTTCCCATTGTATGATACCAGTGTCAAAAGGTCAAAAAACCGTTCGTGCCATTGTATTAAAATAGGGCAGATGATAACATCCGCCCTGATGAATTCTCTTTACGGTCTGCCTCATCTTTACCACCTATTTATCTGTAACGAAATAAATCTGCTTAAGGATTCGGTTTCCTGTAAAAAATATTATTCTTTTGTATCGATGACGACACTTTATAATTACTGCAGTTCGCAGTAACTATTAATACTCTTCTTCCTCTGCCTCTTCACCCTCGTGAATGTCAGACTTCGGTTTCTTCAGACCTTCGATCTCAATGTGATGCTTCTGTGCGTAATCCCACAGTGCAGCATGTACAGCCTCCTCTGCAAGAAGAGAACAGTGTACTTTCACTGGCGGAAGTCCGTCAAGAGCCTCCATAACAGCCTTGTTGGTAAGCTTCATGGCTTCCTCAATAGTTTTACCTTTTACCATCTCAGTAGCCATACTGCTGGTTGCTACTGCGGCACCGCAGCCGAAGGTTTTGAATTTGCAGTCTCTGATAATATGTGTCTCGTCATCGATATCCAGGAAAATTCTCATAATATCGCCGCATTTGGCATTTCCTACTGTACCGACACCGCTTGCATTCTCTATTTCTCCAACATTACGTGGATGCTGGAAATGATCCATTACTTTCTCACTATACATCTTTTTTTCCTCCTGGCAAGTGTTTTAATCAAATTTTTTATTTTTTTAACTATTCAGCAGGCACTATTCCGCGAGGTGTTTTTTGTGAACGTAGTTCACAGAAAACCCGAGAATATCGGCGCGAAATCATGCAAAGCATGATTTCTGTGCATCGCGAAGCGTGTAACTGTGAAGGTACTGAACAGTTACTGTTTTTTTATAAAATCTTCATATAATGGAGACATTGATCGCAGGTAAGCTACGATTTCTTTCAGCTTATCTACTACAAAATCAGCATCTTCCATGGTAGTCTCCTCGCTTAAGGTCATACGCAGGGAACCATGCGCAATCTCATGTGGGAGTCCGATAGCCAGAAGTACATGGGACGGATCCAGGGAGCCTGATGTGCAGGCGGAACCGCTGGATGCACAGATGCCATAATTGTCAAGCATGAGCAGCATGGACTCTCCTTCGATGAACTGGAAGCTTACATTTACGTTATTTGGAAGACGTTTGGTGCGGTCACCATTTAATTTCACATACGGAATCTCTTTCAGGATTCTTTCAATGAAATGATCTCTTACCTGAATCTCTTTGTCTGTACGTTCTTTCATAGTGCGGACTGCACGATCTGCAGCAACGCCGTAACCTACGATTCCAGGAACATTCTCTGTACCTGCGCGGCGCTTTCTCTCCTGCGCTCCACCATGTACAAAGGAACGTATCTTAACACCCTTGCGGATGTAAAGGAAACCGATTCCCTTCGGTCCATTCAGCTTATGTCCACTGGAGCTGAGCATATCAATTCCTAACTCATCTACATTGATCGGCACCTGTCCAAAAGCCTGTACTGCATCTGTGTGGAAAAGGATGCCATGCTCTTTGGCAATTGCACCGATTTCCCTGATCGGCTGGATAGATCCGATCTCATTGTTCGCAAACATAACAGAAATCAGAATCGTCTCTGGTGTAATAGCTTTCTCAAGCTCGTCAAGCTTCACAATACCATTCTCATCTACATCAAGATATGTGATCTTCGCTCCGCGCTCTTTCTCAAGATATTCGCAGGTGTGAAGGATTGCATGATGCTCGATTTTGGTTGTGATGATGTGGTTTCCTTTGGATTTATATGCTTCAAAGGTGGCTTTCAGTGCCCAGTTATCAGACTCTGAACCGCCAGCTGTGAAATAGATTTCTTCTTTCTTGGCACCAAGTGCATCTGCGATCTGGCCTCTTGCCTTGCTGACGCCTTCTTTGCTCTTGGATGCGAAGTCGTAAATGCTGGATGGATTTCCATACATTTCGGTAAAATAAGGAAGCATTGCTTCTACTACTTCCGGAGCGGTCTTGGTAGTAGCCGCATTATCCAGATATATCATTTTTCCCATTTTTCTTCCTCCTGGTTTATTGGTATCAATTCGATATGAAAGACTCCCGGGAAAGGGTTATTTCATCTATCTCCTTAGGTACTTTTCTATTTCCTAGTATTTCGCTTGGATTTCTATCCCACTTTACCAGATAATAACAGTTCTGTCAAGGCACATTTACAGCATAAACTAATTAAAAGGATGAAGAGGATAGGCGGATTCTTATGTCTGACAAACTTTTTATCAAAGGAACCCTGATTCTTACTCTTACCGGCCTTGTCAGCCGCCTGATGGGTTTCTTCTATAGAATATTCTTATCTCATACTATTGGTGCACAGGGAGTTGGAATTTACCAGCTTACGCTTCCGGTTCACGCAATCGTACTGGCAGCCTGCTGTATGGGCATTCAGGCTGCTATTTCCAGGCTGTGTGCCTCTTTCACTGCCCTTGGAAAAGAAAAAGAGTCCAGAGATGCGTTGCTTCTTGGAACATTTCTTTCGATGGCACTTTGCGGACTTTTATCTTTTCTGGTCTATTGGAATGCAGATTTTGTGGCTTCTGCCTTGTTAAAAGAGCCGCGTACTGCGGTTCTGCTTCGTATTCTTGCCTTTAGTTTTCCTTTTTCAGCCTTGCATTCATGCGTAAACAGCTTTTATTATGCCAGAAAAACGACTGGAATTCCAGCTTTTATCCTGCTTCTTGAGCAGACTTCCCGGATCGGCAGCACTTACGTGATCTACCTGATTCTGATTTCCCAGAAAAAAGAGATTACCCCTGTAATAGCGGCCGGAGGTGCACTTTTCAGTGAGCTTACAGCCACTGTAGCATGTATGCTGGCGCTTGGACTGGATTTTTCCAGGGAAAATTACAAACCAGTCACCGGACTGCTTCGACGTATTTTACGAGTATTTTTCTGTATGTGCAAAGGCACTCACAGAAATTCACCTTCTGCTGTAAAATATATTTCACATATACAACCAGCTTCTGTCAAAAACAATACTGCCACTTCCATAAATGCTCTTATAAAAGGAATCGCCCAGATTGCAGTTCCCCACTCTGTCAACCGGCTGCTGCTTACCTTACTCTCTGGCATCGAAATGGTTCTTATTCCCCAAAGACTGCTTCTGGCTGGAATAAATCGGACTGATTCCCTGTCTGTGTACGGAATTTTTACCGGAATGGCGCTGCCGCTGATTCTTTTCCCGGCGACACTGACAAATTCTGCCTCTGTTATGCTGATGCCTTCTGTGGCTGGTTTACAGGCCCTCGGTCATGAAAAAAAAATTCGGCATGTGATCCGCCGCACCTGTGAAAACTGCTTTTTCTTCGGAGGTTTCTGTACATTCTTTTTCTTTATTTTCGGAAAATCACTGGGAAATTTTCTTTTTCACAGCGAAACTGCGGGGATTTATATAAGAACGTTAGCTTTTATCTGCCCTTTTCTTTATACAAATACTGCACTGGAAAGTATTCTGAACGGTCTCGGGCGCCCAGATGCCTGCCTATTTCACAATATTGCAGGAGTGTGTATCCGAATTGGATTTGTTTTCTTTTCTATTCCTGTGCTTGGAATCCGTGGATATTTTTACGGAATGCTCCTTTCCCAACTGGTTCTTACCTTGCTTCATTTCATTTATCTAAACAGACTGGAGCGTGTTTGAAAAATCATTCCCGCAATTTGCCTATCGACATTTTTTCCATCATAGTCTATAATATTGAATCGAAAATAAATTTTGCCGATAAAAGGAGAAAATACCATGGGATTTGAATTCATCAAAAAGCTTCCAACCCCCGACGAGATCCGCAACCAATATCCCATTGATGCAAAGATCAAGGCACTGAAAGAGAAACGTGATCAGGAAATCCGTGACGTATTCACTGGAAAATCCGATAAATTTCTTGCAATCATTGGTCCCTGTTCTGCAGATAATGAAGATGCTGTATGCGACTATCTGCTGAGACTTCGCAAAGTTCAGGACAAGATCGCGGATAAAGTTTTAATCATTCCTCGTGTTTATACAAATAAACCTCGTACTACCGGAGAGGGTTATAAAGGAATGGTTCACCAGCCAGATCCGGAGAAAAAACCTAATATGCTTGCCGGTCTTGTTGCCATCCGTAAAATGCACATCCACGCTATTGAGGAAAGCGGATTTACCTGTGCAGACGAGATGCTTTACCCAGAGAACTGGCGTTACCTTTCCGATCTTCTTTCCTATGTTGCTGTAGGAGCACGTTCTGTTGAGGATCAGCAGCACCGTCTCACTGTCAGCGGTATGGATGTTCCGGCGGGAATGAAGAATCCTACAAGTGGTGACTTCAGTGTTATGCTGAACTCTGTTGTTGCAGCTCAGGGCAGCCATACATTTATCTACAGAGGATGGGAAGTTGTAACTACTGGAAATGAGTTGACACATACCATTCTTCGTGGTGCTGTAAACAAACACGGAGAGGCTATTCCGAACTACCATTACGAAGATCTTCGTCTTCTTTTCGAGAAATATTCCGCTAAGAACCTGAAGAACATGGCTACCATCGTGGATACCAACCATTCCAACTCCAACAAGCAGTATGAGCAGCAGATCCGTATTGCCAAAGAAGTTCTTCACAGCCGTCAGGTTGATTCTGATGTTCGTGGGCTGGTAAAGGGTCTTATGATCGAAAGCTACATTGAGCCAGGCAATCAGAAGATCGGACCAAATCATGTATATGGTAAATCCATTACAGATGCTTGTCTTGGATGGGAAGAATCTGAGAAGCTGCTTTATACAATCGCTGAGATGTGCTAGCACCTGTTTGAAAAATCATTTCCGCAATCTGCACGCCCCACTTTGCGGTATATTTTCAGAAATAATATTTATTTATCTCCTGTATTCTGATTTCGGAATGCGGGAGATTTTTTTAGGCACACTCTAATATCTTCCGATAGCATTTTCGGTCAGACAATTTTATAATACAAGAAAGAATCTTACTTTGCAAAATTTCCTATTGCATAAAAAAGAATCCTGCTTGCAGGATTCTCCGCCTGCGGCGGGTCGCCTCGAGCGACAACTACCTTTCCGCCACAGTGCGATCCTGCCCGGTAGGGCTTTTTATGTAATAGGAAATTCCAACGGAATTTCCTATTACATAAAAAACTGCCCACAGGTCTCACCCATGGACAGTTATCATCTTATCCGCTCTTCTCAATGTCTTGGATGTGCTTTCATATACACATCTCGCATCCGATTAATATTCATGCTTAAATATACCTGAGTCGTAGAAATATCGGAATGTCCCAGCATTTCCTGGACGCTTCGGATGTCTGCTCCATTCTGCAGCATATGTACTGCAAAAGAATGTCTCAATGTATGTGGCGTAATATCTCTGTGAATCCCAGCCTCCAGAGCATAGCCTTTCAGCATTTTCCAGAAACCCTGACGGCTCATGGCCTTACCGGAGCAATTTGTGAACAGCGCATGCTCTGAATCATCTTTCACAAATACCTTACGTCCCTCTTCAAGATAAAGATTCAACGCTTCCTTGCTTACATTTCCAATCGGAATGATACGCTCTTTATTCTCCTGGCAAACCACATAGCCAAGCTGAAGGTTTACATCTGTGGTCTCCAGATGGATCAGTTCGCTGACACGCATACCAGTGGCATATAAAAGCTCTAACATAGCCTTATCCCGAATTCCCTTAGGCGTAGTCAGATCTGGCTGCTTCAAAAGATCGTCAACTTCCTGAATACTGAGAATCTCCGGAAGCTTCTTCTCTACCTTTGGAGATTTCAGATTATCTGTGGGGTTCTCTTCCATCTTCCTAAGTGCAAACATGTGTTGAAAAAAAGCACGCATGGAAGCAACACTTCTTGAAATAGTAGATGACGCGAAGTTCTCTTTCTCCATATAATCCATGTATCCCATGAGATCAAATTCACGGACATCTTCCGCTTTCATAATCCCCTTCATTTCCAGGTATGCAGCCATCTTGTT
This sequence comes from Ruminococcus sp. RTP21484sp1_RTP21277st1_D2_RTP21277_210401, assembly GCF_040924225.1. Taxonomy (NCBI): domain Bacteria; kingdom Bacillati; phylum Bacillota; class Clostridia; order Eubacteriales; family Oscillospiraceae; genus Ruminococcus; species Ruminococcus sp. RTP21484sp1_RTP21277st1_D2_RTP21277_210401. The sequence goes on from NZ_JBCOMJ010000006.1 coordinate 90,545, forward strand.
CAGATCACGCTGATAAGAAACCTCTGTATTCTGGGATGTTTTCTTCGTATTATGTAAGTATTCAATAAACTCGCGTATTTCCTGTTCCATATTGTTTACTTCCTGTCTCTTTTGTTATAAATTCATTTCATATAGCCCATGATCATACGGCTTTAGACCATGTTGTAAAAAGGTTCTGGAGCGTATTTAAAAAAGCTTTCTGTAAGATGTGCGTCACAATTTGTGGGAGATTTTGCCCGAAATTCCTATTGTCCATTGCATTCGCTCTTTCACGCTTTATTGCAGGTACGGGCTACCTCCCCACAATAACTGATCTTAAAATGTATCTGTATTATACTTTGTAATTGACATAAAATCAAACCTTTTTTTCGTCCAAAAATCGTATAAAAACAAGCTTTTTTTGCCCATTTTACAAAATAACGTCGATTTTATGGTAACCAATACTATATCTTGTATTTTTCATATTATTCTCATTCAAAAAATTTCGAAAAATCCAGAATTTTGTTTAAAATCCATGGATTTACACGCCATTCCAAAAGAATCCCCGCACCGTATAGAGCTGTATATAAGAGCACTTTTAGGAGATAAGCGCTTACTTTTTGTGGAAAAATTCCATGATTGCGCCAGATTCCCATAGATTCCCTGTAGACCATCTGATACACCGAATCCCATAATGGCAGATAAATCAGATAATGCGGAAAAAGAAGTGCTACGGCAACTGCGCCTCCGGTAAGTCCGAACTGCAAAATAGACATGGAAAATACGATTCCCAGCCCAATCCCGGTAAAAAGCATCGCCATAATTGCCATAGGGACTCCAAATACAGTAAAACCACAGATTAGAGAAAGGAAAAAAATCCCGCCGCGCATCCAGAGAATCTGCAAAAGATAATCGATTCCTCCCGCTTCTGTTTTCCCATAGGTTTCCAAAAGGTACACTGCGGAAAATGCCTGCTGCTTCCAGGAAAAGCGGTATATAAAGTTCGGGATCAGCATTCCTGCAAGAAATCCTGCAAGCAGCAAAGTCAGTCCTGGAAAAAAACTTTTCTTTTTGATACTGAGTAAATTTTCCATATATTCACCCTGTACCATTGTACGCAAGCGATGATTTGATTATGAATTACATAAAAAAATTCTTCTTGATTTTCCATGAATCAGCTCATGCAAGCATGGCTCGTTCATGGCTGCCGTCCGAGACTTTCACAAATAAAAACCGCCTCCGCATCCTTCATATAGTATGAAAAATGCGGAAGCGGTTTCTTAATATTTCTTAATGTAAATTAACTCCGATTATTTGGCATAATCAACAGCTCTGCTCTCGCGGATCACATTGACTTTGATCTGACCCGGATACTCAAGCTCAGCCTCAATCTGCTTCGCTATATCTCTTGCGAGAAGTACCATCTCAGAATCATTCACATGCTCAGGAACTACCATAACACGGATTTCTCTACCAGCCTGGATTGCAAAGGATTTCTCAACCCCCTTGAACTGATTGGTAATATCCTCAAGCTGCTTCAGCCTGTTGGTATAAGTCTCCAGTGTCTCTCTTCTGGCACCTGGACGTGCTGCGGAAATTGCATCTGCTGCCTGCACGATACAAGCAATAAGACTCTCTGGTTCCACATCACCGTGATGTGCTGCTACTGCATTGATCACAATAGGTGTTTCCTTATATTTCTTACAAAGGTTTACACCAATCTCAATATGGGATCCCTCAACTTCATGGTCAATAGATTTACCGATATCATGAAGCAGACCGGCACGTTTCGCCATGCGCACGTCTACACCAATTTCACCGGCAAGCAGACCGGAAAGCTGGGCTACCTCAATAGAATGCTTCAGTGCATTCTGTCCATAACTTGAACGGAATTTCATACGTCCAAGAAGTTTCAGAAGCTCTGGGTGAATACCATGAACTCCAACGTCCATAGCTGCATTCTCGCCATCCTCGCGGATCTGAGTTTCAACTTCTTTCTGTGCCTTCTCAACCATTTCCTCGATTCTGGCCGGATGGATACGTCCATCTACGATCAGTTTCTCAAGTGCTACTCTTGCCACTTCACGTCTGATAGGATCAAATGATGAGAGAACTACTGCCTCAGGAGTATCATCAATGATAAGGTCTACACCTGTCAGGGTCTCCATAGTACGAATATTACGTCCCTCACGTCCGATAATACGTCCCTTCATCTCATCGCTTGGAAGCTGCACTACGGAAATAGTAGTCTCGGCAACATGGTCTACCGCACATTTCTGAATGGCATTTACCACATATTCCTTGGCTTTCTTTCCTGCTTCTTCCTTCGCCTGGCTCTCAAGTTCCTTGTAAAGTCTGGCAACATCAACTTTAACATCGTCTTCCACAGATCTGAGCAATTCTTCTTTTGCCTGTTCGGAGGTCAGACCGGAAACACGTTCCAGTTCCTGTACTCCTTTCAGCTCGAGTTCATCTACTCTCTTTTCTTTCTTCTGCAATTCAGCAAATCTCGCTGTGCACTCTGCCTCGCGCTTCTCAACTGCTTCAGCTTTCTTATCAACGGTTTCTTCCTTCGATAAGACACGCTTCTCATATTTCTGCAGTTCGTTTCTACGTTCCTTGGTTTCCTTCTCCAGTTCATTCTTTGTACGGAGAGATTCTTCCTTTACTTCCAATAAAGTTTCACGTTTCTTTGTTTCGGCCGTTTTTAAGGCTTCATCAATGATGCCTCTGGCCTTTTCTTCAGCTGACCCAATCGTTTCTGCGTCTTTCTTAACTTTGTTATCCACAGAAACTTTACTAGTAATAGGAACTGCAATCAGTAGAGTGGCTACTACAGCGACAACTGCAACAATAATTGTTGTCACAGGAGCACCTCCTCAATATTTAGTTTTCATTGTGCAATCACAACAATACAAGTTTATCTTTTTTTTAGAATTATGTCAAGTTTTTCTACACAAAAATGAAATTTATATTTCGTCAAGGGTTCCTGTGAAAGTACTAAACAGCTGAATTTTGTTAAAAATTCCTCTCACAGGTAATATTCATCTCTTCAAGTACATGGGATATATCCCCATAGGAAAAGCCTCTTCGCTGAAGAAATCCCTGCAGTCTGCGCATTCCTTTTTCATCCAGAACAGTATCTGGCTGGCACTTCTTCTCTACTGCAACGCGGAGAATGGCCAGTTCATCTGGCTCTTCAATCTCTGCTGCCTCTTCCCAGGCTGCAAGGGCAGTCTCGCGGTCAATTCCTTTCCCGGAAAGCTCCTGGAGAATCTTCTGACGGCTCTTGGTACCCATGCGGAAGGAAATATAATTCATGGCATAGCGGTGATCGTTCAGATACCCATAGGAACGCACATAGTTCATGGCATCCTCTGTGGCTTCTGCTGAAAAGCCTGCCTGACGCAGCCGGTCAGACAGGCCTTTCTCTGTACGGTCCATATGCTCCAGAAGAAGCATTGCCTTTCTTCTGGCATTCTTTTGCTCTTCAGGTGTAACCGCCATATTTTATTCCTCTTCTGCTGCCGGAGCGTCAGATTCTGGTGTAGTTTCATCTTGCTTCACATCCTGCTGCTCTTCCTCCTCACCTGGAAGAAGGTGATAATGGATACGAACCTTGCGTTCAATCTCATCGCAAATGTCCGGATGCTCTTTCAGGAACAGCTTGGCATTCTCTCGTCCCTGGCCGATCTTATTTCCTTCGTATGCATACCATGCACCGCTCTTATTCACAATAGAATTCTCAGCAGCAAGATCAAGGATATCCCCTTCCTTGGAGATGCCGGTACCAAACATAATATCAAACTCAGCCTGCTTAAATGGCGGAGCAACCTTATTCTTAACAACCTTGATCCTGGTATGGTTTCCAACCATCTCGCCGCCCTGCTTCAATGTCTCTACACGGCGTACATCAAGACGTATGGATGAATAGAACTTAAGGGCACGTCCACCAGTAGTTGTCTCCGGGTTACCAAACATAACACCAACCTTCTCACGGAGCTGGTTGATAAAGATCACAACGCAGTTAGACTTACTGATAATAGCGGTCAGCTTACGAAGTGCCTGTGACATCAGACGTGCCTGCAAACCTACATGACTGTCTCCCATGTCACCATCAATCTCTGCCTTGGGAACCAGAGCTGCAACGGAATCCACGATGATAATGTCAACTGCACCGGAACGAACCATGGTCTCTGTAATCTCCAGAGCCTGCTCACCATTATCCGGCTGGGAAATGTAAAGATTATCAATATCTACGCCGATGTTCTTCGCATATACAGGGTCAAGAGCATGCTCGGCATCGATAAAACCGGCAATTCCGCCTCTTTTCTGAACCTCGGCTACCATATGTAATGCAACAGTGGTCTTACCACTGGACTCTGGTCCGTAGATTTCTATAATACGTCCCTTCGGCACACCGCCTACCCCAAGTGCAATGTCAAGGCTCAAGGAACCGGTAGGAACAGTCTCCACCTGCATATTGGCACTGGACTCACCCAGTTTCATTACAGAGCCCTTGCCATATTGCTTCTCAATATGTCCAAGAGCCGCTTCCAGCGCTTTCTTCTTCTCTTCATTTATCATTATTCCGATCTCCTATTCTTAATAATCAGACAAGTCCGTAGTAATTTCTGTAATCATTAACCGGACTGTATAACCTGTTACCATTCACAAAAGGCACCTGGCAGAACCTTATCCGTGAACAGCAGCCAGGATCTGTTACTGTTCACTCCGTTCACAGTAACGCGCTTCGCGATGCACAGAAATCATGCAAAGCATGATTTCGCGCCGCAATTCTCGGGTTTTCTGTGAACTTTGTTCACAAAAACACCTCGCGGAACGTTACCAGTGAACAGCAGCCAGGATCTTCTTGCTTGCGCAAATACGAACCTATGTTCGTTTCTCTGTAGTACATACTATCTTAAATCAGTTCACTTGTCAAGCCCCTACTCGCCATATAAAAATTTTATTTTTCATGTTAAGCCAAACGAACTGTAAAGTTATTTTCACCGGTGGAATCATCCCGGAATACGGGTGTGAAATTCTTGTATACCCGGAGACAGACAAAACTCCGGTAAATTTTGAAATGAATCGTATACGACTTTTATATTGTCGTTTTCCTGTCAGTAATTCTACTATATAGCAAAACATCCGGAATTACAAGAATTATTTCCTGCAACCCGGATGTTATTTACTATCCCATTACTGTTCACTCCGTGACCAGTAACACTAGCCCCTCTTATCCCTGGCTAAGCACGCTTCTGACATGATCCACTTCTTCCCTTGTTGCCTGAGCTGCCGGCACATAATAGCCTCTTGCACGGGCAATCTGGTAAATCTCCTCCTGGGACATCTCGCACTGATTTCTCATCTGTTTTAAGGTTTGTTTCAGCTGAGGATTCTCTGTCTGAGGGATCATCTCCCCATAACGGGTCAGTTCACCGTTAATTCCGGCAAGGGTATCTGCTACCATCACTTTTTCATTCATCTGCGGCACCTCCTACTGTAAATACTGCATAAGCTGATTTTTGCAGTCCACTGCCGACTGGGCAGACTTCTGGAAAAACTGTTTTACCTGGGCATCTGTAGCCTTACTTGCATACTCCTCCATTTTACAATGGGTGGTGTCAAATCCGCCGATCAGGTGACGTAAATTCTGTAGATCCAGTTCTGAAATTTGGTTCATATAACCTGCCTCCTGTTAAAATATGTTACTGTTCACTCCGTTCACAGCAACGCGCTTCGCGATGCACAGAAATCATGCATTTGCATGATTTCGCGCCGCACTTCTCGGGTTTTCTGTGAACTACGTTCACAAAAAACACCTCGCGGAATGTTACCAGTGAACAGTAACTAAAATATTTCTGTAGCGAAAACCAACAGTATGGAACCTTTGTTTTCGACAGCCTTCAAATGTCCATATATACAAAATACAGGAGAAAATTAATCTCTCCTGTATCCTGAGGCGGACACTTTACAGAAAGTAGTATGTCCGAATTTCATCTTATTATGTACCGTATATATTATGTACCATATATATCTATATCCGTACTTTAAATGGCATATTTCTTACAGAATCCTTATTCCCCGATCAGCCAGTTGTACATCTCTTCATACTGGCGTGCGGAATTACTCCATGAGAAATCCTTTGCCATAGCCCGGTCTACCATCTTATTCCATTCGCGCTTCTTGTCATAGTAAATGCGCTCTGCATAGCGGATCGTGGAAAGCATCTCATGTGCATTGTAATTGCTGAATGAAAATCCAGTTCCTGTTCCTTCGAATTCATTGTAAGGCTCTACCGTATCCTTCAGACCACCTGTCTCTCTGACGATTGGAAGAGTACCATAACGAAGGCTCATCAGCTGGCTCAGACCGCATGGCTCAAACAATGACGGCATCAGAAATGCATCAGAAGCTGCATAGATTCTGTGAGACATGCTCTCATCGTAATAAATCTGTGCAGAAACCTTGCCATGATATTTCCAGTCAAAGTGACGGAACATATTCTCATAGCGCTCATCTCCTGTGCCAAGAGCTACAATCTGTACACTATCCTGACAAAGCTCGTCCATGATATAAGCGATCAGGTCAAATCCCTTCTGATCTGTCAGACGGGAAACAATACCGATCATCATAGCCTTCGGATCCTGCTCAAGTCCTAAATCTTTCTGTAGCTGGATTTTATTCTTAACCTTCTCCTTACGGAAAGTGGTAGCATTATAACGAGCTGACAGATTAATATCTGTCTCCGGATTAAAATCATTATAATCAATACCATTTACAATACCACGCAGACTATTGGAGCGTGCACGGAGCAGTCCGTCCAGACCTTCGCCATAGAACGGTGTCTTGATCTCATCTGCATATGTATTACTTACTGTAGTAACAGCATCTGCAAATACAATACCACCCTTCAGGAAGTTGCCATCCTTGTATGCTTCCAGCTTATCCGGTGTAAAGTAGTAATCGGAAAGTCCTGTAAGCTCCTTGATCGTCTTCACATCATATACACCCTGGAATTTCAGGTTATGTATGGTCATGATGGTCTTAATTCCCCAGAAGAACTGATTCTGCTGGAAGCTGTCGTGCAGATAAACAGGAACAAGACCAGTCTGCCAGTCATGGCAGTGAATAATGTCCGGACGGAAATCGATTACCGGAAGTACGGAAAGCACTGCCTTGGAGAAGAATGCAAATTTCTCCAGGTCCCACGGAGCACTGTCATATGGCTTCGGTCCACTGAAATAATACTCATTATCTATAAAGTAGAACTTAATGCCATCATACTCCATCTGAAGAATACCTACATAACAGTTCTTATATCCAAGATCCATGTAGAAGTGTGTGACATATTCCATTTTATCTTTCCATTCCTGCTTCATGCAGGCATATTTCGGTAAGATCACGCGAATATCAAAATAACGTTTATCAAAGCATTTCGGCAGTGAGCCGGCTACATCAGCCAATCCTCCGGTCTTAATGAAAGGCACTGCCTCTGATGTTGCAAAAAGAATTCTTTTCATCCAAAAAACCCTCCTTAGTAATAGCAAATAACGTTACTGCCACTTAATGCCAGTAACCTGCTTTTGTCTTTTATTATACCCCAAATTCGGCTCATTGGAAAGAACGATTTTTATATTCCAGTCTGATTTTGTCAGCAATCAGTGCAATAAACTCGGAATTGGTAGGTTTTCCTTTCCCATTGCTCACTGTATAGCCAAACAGCTGGTCAATGGTATCCATTTTTCCACGGCTCCATGCAACTTCAATGGCATGGCGGATAGCCCGCTCCACGCGGCTTGGCGTTGTCTGATGGCGTTTGGCTATGGTTGGGTATAAAATTTTTGTAATAGAATTCAGCATTTCCATGTCATTTACGGATAAAATAATGGCATCCCGCAGATACTGATAACCTTTAATATGTGCAGGTACTCCGATTTCATGTATAATATCTGTCACATCCGTTTCCAGATTTCCTGGATTGTAAGTATTTTCCTCTTCCTTTTGTCTTGGACGGTTCATTTCCCTGGCGCGTCTCTCTCCCGCCCGGCGGATGTGTTTGATCCGGTTCAGCAGCATTTTGTTGTCAAAAGGCTTCAGCATAAAATAATCTGCTCCAAGATCAAAAGCGTCCTCTGTGATCCGCTCCTGTCCCACTGCCGAAACCACAATAAATGACGGCACTTTTTTCAAATTTTCATCGTGACTGAAGCGCTCCATCACTGAAAGTCCGTCAACTTTTGGCATGATAATATCCAGTACAACCACGTCAGGCTGTTTTTCCTTTATGATGTTACAGATTTCTTCTCCATTATGTGCTTTTCCAACCAGTTTCAGGTCTTCGTCCTGATCAATGATCTTACTCAGTACCTCCACCATTTTCTCATTATCGTCCGCAATTGCCACATTCAATTTTTCCATGAGGCCATTCTCCTTCTACTATTTTGAAAATTCTCCGGCAATCCACAGCCGGAAAGTTGCTATATTTCTGATATCAGGAAGCAAACGCGTTTTTCTTCCCAATATCTTCCTATCACCTGTACAAAACAGCAGGGCCCTGTTTGCTCTTGCACATTTTTCAGAAAAATTTTCCTTTGCTGTAACAACGTCTATTATAGTGGAACTGCCATGGGGAAATCAAGCCGAAACTGCCGTTTTTACTGCATTTTCGTTCGATTAGTTTCGAGCTTTTTTGCGTCTTTTAACGACAATAATTTCATTTTTTCTGAGGGGATTTTTATATTAAGACAGCGTTTTACACCGACTCTCAATTTAACACAGTTTATTTTTTTCGCGTTTTATGATTGAAAGATATGGAACAGGTTCATAAAAATACAAGAGTGAAATCATGATTTTTCTCCATACTAGTACAGTGAAAATTAAGTTTCTGCTATATTGACACAGTATATGAAAAATCAGACAAGTCACTATAGCGGTTACTTAATATTTGCTGTACCAGCACAGTGAAAAACAAAAGAAAAGGATGTGAAAACATGTACCAGAAACGAAAATACAAACATTTTATCCTGCTCTGTCTTGTCCTTGACCTTCTGGCAATGGTATTTCTGGGATATCGTTATCTGGACCGGAAAATTCCGGATGAAATACACATTGACAAAAATTCAGGACTTGACCTTTCCCAGATTTCCAATCTTCCTTTTGTATCTTTCGGAGATACAATCACTGCTTCCGGGGAAGGAAGCTACCAGCTGCCTTGCAGGCTTTTTGGAAAAATAGCTTTCAAGAATATTAAAGTGAAACCAACAGAGGCAGACACCATTCTGGTCAGCGGCAGCACAGTGGGGATTTACATGGAAACAGACGGAGTTCTTGTGATCGACACCGGAGAAATCCTTTCTGAAAATGGACAGATGCAGGATCCGGCAAAAAATATTTTAAAGCCTGGCGATTATATTGTTGCACTAAATGAGCAGAAAATATCCTGCAAGCAGGATTTAATTAACGATCTGGAAACTATTGATGGAAAGCCTGTTACGGTAAGCGTGCGAAGAAATAACAGTACCATTCCGGTCTCTCTCTCCCCGGCACAGGATGCTTCCGGAAAGTACAAGCTTGGAATCTGGGTCCGGGATGATACCCAGGGAATCGGAACCCTTACCTATGTAACAAAAGACGGAAATTTCGGTGCTCTTGGCCATGGAATCAGCGATATTGACACAGGAAATCTTTTGTCAATAAAGGGAGGAAATCTTTACTGTGCCCAGATTCTCGGAGTGCAAAAAGGGGAAAAAGGAAGTCCCGGAGAACTTTCCGGGCTGATCCGTTACAGAAATGACAATGTGATCGGACAGATTCGTGTAAATAGTTCAAATGGAATTTACGGCAGTTTCACCAGCAGTTCTGGCAATAATATTACAGAGCTCCAGACCGCAGCTTCTGCTTCAAATGATACGGTCAATGCTTCTGAAAGCTTTAACCAGTCCAAAACTTCTTTCTGGGATTTTACAGACAGTTTTTCCGGAAATGATTCTCTGCCAATTTCCCTCCGCCAGATGAAAATTGGCTACAAACAGGAAGTACAGACCGGTCCGGCTTCCATTCTGTGTGATGTAGGTAATGGAGTAAAAGAATACGATGCAGAAATCACCAGAATCGACATGAACCACGAGGACACTAACAAAAGTTTCGTCATCCATATCACCGATCAGCGGCTTCTTAACACCACCGGCGGTATTGTCCAGGGCATGTCAGGCAGTCCCATCCTGCAAAATGGAAAAGTAATCGGTGCGGTGACCCACGTTTTTGTCCAGGATGCGGCAAGTGGATATGGAATTTTTATTGAAAACATGCTGGAGCCTGTCTGAAAAATCATTTCCGCAATCTGCACACCTCATAGTCTCTGATCTGAGCAGGCAGACTCCGGAATGTGCTTGAAAAATCTTCTGACATACCCAGAAATCCTCTGTCAAACAGGAACCTGTCTCACAGAGGATTTCAACTTTTTTCTAAACGGAGATGCAGCTGACAAGCCACTTCATCATATATGAAAGCCAGCTGCTTCGCGCCTGAGGCGCTCCCACAGCTGTCGAACATATTTCCTCAATCTACAAAAAGAAATCATTCCTTGCACTCCCGGGCAAGTTTCTTCATCTCCCTTGCATTCTCCAGCACAGCTCCAGTGATCTGGGCGCCGCCCAGGAGGCGAGCAAGTTCACGGACGGAGGCTTCCTCGTCCAGGGGATGGATCTGAGTGGTGGTCTTGGTGCCTTCAACCTGCTTCTTGATCTCAAAATGGGAATCTGCCATGGCTGCGATCTGGGGAAGATGGGTAATGCAGAGCACCTGATGATGATGCCCGATCACTGCCATTTTCTCAGAAACCTTCTGAGCAGTGCGTCCGCTGATTCCCGTATCTATTTCATCGAAAATCAGTGTTTCGATCTGGTCACGATCTGCCAGGATTGCCTTCAAGGCAAGCATAATTCTGGAAAGCTCACCGCCAGATACGATTTTACCAAGGGGCTTCAGACTTTCTCCCGGATTTGTGGAAATTTCATACTGAATTTCATCATAACCATTCTCTGTAAAACTGCTTCTTCTGGAAAACGTGATGGCAAACTGTACATCCAGGAAATTTAAGTCTTTTAATCCCTGAATTACCTTTTCCTCCAGCTGATGGCTGTATTCTTTACGAACCTCCGAAAGACGGCTGCAGGCTGTTTCCAGCTTTTTCTCTGCCTTTTTCAGTTCTTCCTTGGCAGCCTCGAAAATTTCTTCATACTTCTGAAGCTTGTTCAGCTTTTCCTGCTGTTTTTTCTGGTATTCCTGGATTTCTTCGATACGCTGACCGTATTTGGCTTTCAGACCATTGAGCAGATCCAGGCGGCGCTCTGTCTCATAAAATACGGATTCATCAAAAGTCATGTCATCCATATAGGAGGACAGCTCCCTGTTAAAATCATTGAGAAGTCCGTCCACCTCACTTAAAGTCTGGGAAAGGGATTCCAGCTGATCATCGTACTCTGTCACTCTGGAAAGCTCCCGAAGAGCCTCTCCCACTGCTTCCCCGGCTCCCTGTCCGTCATATCCGGTAAGGGCATGGGCACTTTGTAGGGAATCGATAATTCTGCGTCCATTGGAAAGCTTTCGATACTGCTTTTCCAATTCTTCGTCTTCTCCTGGAACCAGAGATGCTTTCTCAATCTCATTGATCTCAAATTCCAGAAAAGCCATTTCACGATTCTTCTGCTCTTCATCCATATCCAGAGATTTCAGTTCTGCCTGACATTTCTTATATTCCTGATAGGCAGCTTTCACCTTCTCTTTTTCCGGAAAGATTTTTTCACGGCCGTAAGCATCCAGGATTTCCAGCTGTTTCTCCTCATAGAGAAGGGACTGGTGCTCATGCTGCCCGTGAATGTCAAGAAGACAGGCTGCAGCAGCCTTCATCTGGCTGACAGTGCTTGTCTCCCCATTTATCTTATTAATGCTCCTGCCGTCCATGATTTTTCTTGACATGAGGATCTGTCCGTCCTCTGGATAAATATCAAGTGCAGCAAGTGCCTCTTTTGCTTTCGTATTTTCAACCTGGAATAAAAGCTCTACCAGTGCATAGGGCGCATTTTCCCTGATCATGCTTCTGGACGTCTTTCCTCCCAGGATCAGCTGCATGGAACCGAGAAGAATGGACTTACCGGCACCAGTCTCACCGGTGAGGATATTCAGCCCGGGTCCGAATTCCACTTCTATTTCATCTATGAGTGCAAGGTTTTTTACGTGTAAATGTACTAACAAGGTTGACCTCCTTACGTTACTGTATTCCCAATGGACAGTAACTCCTTACTCTTTTCTCATACTCTTATAAACAGGCCTAATTGCCCATATGTAATGTCAGGCAGCGATATGCTTCAAAGCAACACATGCCTTCAGATAGCAACAATCGAGCAGGAAATCCCTGCCCGATCCACTTTATGTTCTCAGTCAGCTCTGAAACCCGATTGAAAATTCCGGTCATGCAAACTGTTTCCATTTTTATCTTCTGTTCAAAATACTGCCCAGCTTCTCCATGACACCCTCCGCCAGCTCAGAGCTTTTGCAGGCACACATAATCGTGTCATCTCCTGCAATACAGCCCAGGATTTCCGGCCATTTCAAGGCATCCAGAGCTGTGGCAACTCCCATTGCCATTCCGGTAACTGTTTTGATCACTACCAGATTCTGTCCAACCTCAATGGACACAACCGCATCATTTAACACTCTTGTATACTGGTCCCCAAGCCCTGGCTGTGTATCCTGCAGGATGGCATAGCGGGATTTCCCGTCTTTTCCTGCAACCTTGGTCATTTTCAGTGCACGGATATCTCGTGAAACCGTAGCCTGTGTCACCTTAAAACCGGCTTCATTCAATCTGGCTGCAAGCTCTTCCTGTGTATCTATGTCATATTCTTTTATCAGTTCGATAATTTTCTCATGTCTTGCTAATTTCACTTCTTAACCTCCCCTGCAAAGATTTTCTGCCCTGAAGTCTGTTAAAAAAAGCTGTCACTTACAATACCCCTTTTTCAAACAAGCTCTGAAGGAACCTTTGCAACGCATTCTGAAAATGATATTATCAATAAAATTCCCATGCGGAAATCAACACTTATAATAATATTTATATTTTATACATCAAAAATCAGCTATCCCTCATTTTCTGTCTCAACACTTCAACGAAACTAAGATGATTCAGCTTCAAAATCCTGGTTTTCACCTCTGCCTTTCGGATCACAATCTTATCTCCTGTGATCATTGGAATCTCAGAATCCCCATCAAAAGAAGCCAGTCCTTTTTCGCAATCCTGGTGACGTCCCTCTCCCATTTCCACCGTAATCACATCTTCCGCCGGGAAAACAATGCTTCGGCTGTTCAGAGTATGTGGCGCGATCGGTGTCATAATCGTCATCTCTCCACTTGGTGAAACAATAGGACCGCCAACAGAAAGGCTGTATCCTGTCGAACCTGTAGGTGTGGAAATAATAATTCCATCAGCGTTATAAGAGTTCAGATATTCGTCATTGACAAAATTTTTAAATCTTACAACACGAAGGGGACCTTCCCTTGCAATTACAATGTCATTTAAGGCAATATCCTTGCCGATGACCCTGTCTCCCCGGTAAACAGTCCCGGAGAGCATCATTCTCTCTTCCACCTCGTAGACATCCTCCGTAAGCTTGTCAAGAGCCTGGTATACAGACTGCCTGTCCACCTCAGCCAGAAAGCCCAGATTTCCAAGATTGACTCCCAGAAGGGGAATCTGACTGCGCTTCTTATCGTGAGCCGCCTGAATGTCTCTGGCCGCCTGCAGAAGGGTTCCATCACCGCCAAGTACGATAATGCACTGTGTTTCTTCTGGAATCTTTCTTGGATCCGTATAGTGGAACGGACCTGCGGTCTGTCTTCCAGCAAGCTGAACTTCACAGTGTCCGCCTCTTTTTCCAAGATAATCCACTACCCGGTCTGTAAATTCCAGATTTTTATCTTTTTCATTGTTGGTTATAATATAAAACTTATTCATAACAAAGTCCTGTATCTGTTTACTGCCCCTGTAAGCAACAGCATTCAACTGCATACTATTTTTCTGCCGGTTTATCCAATGCTCCGTGTGCCTGTGCAACCACATCCTCCACTTTCACAGTAAGACTGTCCGGAACCTCCGTTCCCTCCGGTCTTTTCTTCAGATGCAGAAGATATTCAATATTTCCCTCTGGTCCTTTGATCGGAGAAAAAGAAAGATGGCATGGCTCGAGGGAAATACTCATAGCGAAATCCCTCACCTTCTCTATCACTTCCTCGTGTACAGCAGGATCACGGACAACCCCTTTCTTTCCCACCTTTTCCCTGCCAGCCTCAAACTGGGGTTTTATCAGGCAGACGATCTCGCCATCCTCTGTAAGAAGGTTTCTCACAGGTCCCAGTACCTTTGTCAGGGAAATAAAGGAAACGTCAATAGAGGAAAATGCAGGTTTCTCCTGGATATCCTCCGGTACCACATAGCGAATGTTGGTTTTCTCCATGCACACAACTCTTGGGTCGTTGCGAAGCTTCCAGTCCAGCTGGCCATATCCCACATCAATAGAATATACCTTCACACCGCCATTCTGAAGCATACAGTCTGTAAAACCGCCTGTAGAGGCGCCTACATCCATGCACACCTTCCCCTCAAGACTTACATCAAATTCATTCATTGCTTTTTCAAGCTTCAGGCCGCCACGGCTTACATATGGAAGAGTGTTTCCTCTGACTTCCACTTTCACCGTTTCAGCAAACATGGAACCTGCTTTATCTTCCTTCTGACCATCTACATAAACCTGTCCGGCCATGATATATGCTTTTGCTTTTTCTCTGGAAGGTGCAAGAGCGCGCTCCACCAGCATCATATCCAATCGTTTCTTCATTCTCTTATTCCTTCTGAATAGCTACTTGAAATTTTCTTTATCTTCTCTGCGATGGCATTGGCGCTAAGCCCCAGCTGTACCCTAAGACTGTCCACACCTCCATGAGGCACAAAACGATCCGGAATAGCCACCGGCAGCACCTGGATACCAGGATGATATTCTTCCATATAACCGCATACCTGCTGTCCAAAGCCACCATTTTGCACATTTTCTTCTACTGTTACCACCAGACTGTGATTCCGTGCCAGCTGATCCAGCAAAGCTGTATCTAATGGCTTTACAAATCTGACATTTACAAAAGTAGGATCAATTCCTGCCTTCTGTAATTCACTGCAGACATCTGCACAGATCTCCACCATGCTTCCAAGTGCCAGAACTGCTACCTTACAACCGCTGTGAAGGACTTCACTTTTCCCCATCTCCACAGCTGTCTGATATTCCTGCAGCCCCTGATATGCGTTACCTCTTGGGTAACGGATTGCTACCGGGCCATCCGCTTTCACAGCAAAGCGAAGCATTTCCTTTAACTCCCAGTCATTCTTCGGTGCCATCACTGTCATTCCAGGCATCATACTGAGATAGGAAATGTCAAAATTGCCCTGATGTGTCTCACCATCTGCACCAACAAGCCCAGCCCTGTCCACTGCAAAGATCACATGAAGCTTCTGCATGCACACATCGTGAAGCATCTGATCCACAGCTCTTTGCAAAAAGGAAGAATAAATGGCAACCACCGGGATCACTCCGCCAAGTGCCAGTCCGGCTGCAAAGGAAACCGCATGCTCTTCTGCAATTCCCACATCAAAGAACCGGTCCGGAAATCTCTGGGAAAACTTTTTCAGCCCGGTACCATCAGGCATGGCAGCTGTAATGGCAACCAGCTTCTCTTCTTCTGCCGCTACCTGGCACAAAGCATCTGCAAACACATCCGTATAGCCTGGACAGACCTTCTTCTGGGTTGGCTTTCCAGTCTTGATATCAAACGGTCCAATTCCATGAAACATATCCGGGTTCTGTCTTGCAGGTTCATAGCCACGTCCCTTTTCTGTAAGAACATGAACCACAACCGGTCCCTTCACACGCTTTGCCTCATTAAAAAGGCGCATCATCTGGCGCATATTATGCCCGTCCACCGGTCCAAGATAGGTCAGTCCCATATTTTCAAAGAGCATTCCTGGAATAAAAAGCTGCTTAATGCTGCTTTTCGTCCTTCTCACAGCATCCACCATAGCGGTTCCCACACGGGGAATCTTTTTTACCGCCTTATTCAGGCTCATTTTCATTCCGGTGTATGCTTCTGCAGTACGGATCGCACTGAGATAATTTGACATTCCTCCTACATTTGGAGAGATTGACATATTATTGTCATTTAAAACAATTATAAAATTGGTCTTCAATTCAGCTGCATTATTCAGCGCCTCATAAGCCATACCGCCTGTAAGCGCACCATCGCCGATCACAGAAACCACATGATAATTCTCTCCAAGAAGATCCCTTGCATGCACATAACCAAGGCCTGCAGAAATAGAATCTGAGCTATGTCCCGCGTCAAAAGAGTCGCAATTGCTCTCCCCTCTTTTTGGAAAACCACTCAGTCCGCCTTCCTTGCGCAGGGTCTCAAATTCACCTTTTCGTCCGGTGAGGATCTTGTGAGTGTATGCCTGATGGCCTACATCCCAAATCAGCTTGTCATCTGGAAAATCCAGTACATTATGCAGTGCCAGTGTAAGTTCTACCACTCCAAGATTGGATGCCAAATGTCCTCCTGTCCTGCTGACGGATTCAATCAAAAAGCTTCGTATTTCTTCTGCCAGCTGAGGAAATTCAGCCAGAGGAATTTTGTGAATATCGTTGGGCTTTTTTATTTTATCCAGAATCATTTGTATCCTTCTTTCACTTCCTGCGTCCCACCAGCTCGTTCACCAGAGTAAACAGGAATTCATTTTTCTTATTCAGTCCTTCAAGCAAAGTGACTGCCTCATCTGACAGCTTCTTCACCTGCTGCGAGGCTTTCTCAATTCCCATAAGTGTCACATAAGTAGTCTTATGATTCTTCTCATCACTGTGAATTGGCTTTCCCAGCTCTTCCTCGGTGCTGGTCACATCCAGGATATCATCCTGGATTTGGAAAGCAAGGCCGATATTTTTTGCTGCCTTTTCTACTATAGCAATCTCTTCTTCTGTGGCACCTCCGAGAATTGCGCCTGTCATCACAGAGGCTTCAATAAGTGCAGAAGTCTTATTCTCATAAATATAATCAATCATCTCACGGCTCATAGGCTTGCCGTCATTTTCCACATCCACACTCTGTCCGCCAAGCATTCCGTAAAGTCCGGTCTTATGAGATATCACCTTCAGCGCCTGAATCACATGTGCCTGACGATCTGGTGTATCTGCCTTGTCAAAAGCTGTAAGCATCACTTCATAAGCATAATTGAGAAGTGCCACACCACTCAGAACCCCCATGGCTTCCCCATAAACTTTATGGGTGGTAAGACGTCCTCTTCGGTAATCGTCATTATCAAGAGCCGGAAGATCATCATGGACCAGTGAATGGGTATGAATCATCTCCATAGCTGCCATAAAAGGATATGCCAGCTTCTCTTCTCCTCCAAACAGCCTTAAGGTTTCCAGGATCAGCATAGGGCGAAGGCGCTTTCCGCCTGCCAGAATACTGTAATTCATTGCCTGTGCCATAGTCTTCGCAAAACCTTCCTCTGCCGGAAGATAAGACTGGATCACTTTATTAATTTCTTCTGTTCTTTTTTTTAATTCATCTTGAAAATTCACCAAGGCTACCATCCTCATTCATCTGCAGCATTTTTTTCTCTACAGTATCAAGCTTATCATTGCAATATTTCAGAAGCTCCATTCCCTGTTTATAAAGACGAAACGAATCTTCCAGGGAGGTCTCACGGTCTTCCAGCTTTCCCGCCAGAACATCCAGCTCTGAAAAAGCCTCCTCCAGAGTTTTCTCTTCTTTTTTCTCATCAGCCATTATCCCGCACCTCCATCTTTATCGCTGCGCACATTGTACACAGAAGCCTTTTATGGGCTATGCACGATCTGCACGCTGACTTTATTTTTCACAGTCTGTATCTGCTCCGTAACTGCTGGCTTTTGTATTCTGTACAGACGCCTCTATTGTACCATCTGTAACATAAATCAGCAGACTATCCCCTTGTTTTACCTGGGAAACGCTTGTCAATGTCTTTCCTTCCTTATCAGAAACATAGGAGTAACCCTGATTCAGCTTCCGAAGAGGAGAAAGACCGTGAAACCGTTCCAGATAGAGGGACAGTCTGTGTCTTTTATCTTTTATCTTTTGTTCCATGGCAGACTGGATTCGTTCCTGCACATCTGCCGCATACTGCTGACGGTCACGCAGACGGCTCTCCGGATTCAGATACTGAAGACGTGTTCCATATCTTTCCAGTTTTGCCCTGTTTACGTCAATTTTATTCCACACTGCCCGTTCCAGCCGTTCCTGATACCCTTGCATGGAGTTCAAAAGAGTCCGGCAGTCAAAATAGGCGAGTTCTGCCGCTGCTGAAGGTGTAGGGGCACGAAGATCCGCCACAAAATCCGCGATGGTAAAGTCAGTCTCATGTCCCACTGCAGAAATTACAGGTGTATGGCACTCAAAAATCGCCCTTGCCACCTCTTCTTCGTTAAAAGCCCATAGTTCCTCGATAGAACCACCGCCCCGTCCTACAATGATCACATCCACGCCTGCCTCGTCCAGCATGCGGATACCACGTACAATACTGGCCACTGCTCCCTCTCCCTGCACAAGTGCCGGGTAAAGAATACTCTGGATAAAAGGATTTCTTCGGGTGGAAACGTTGATAATATCCCGGATCGCAGCACCTGTAGGAGATGTGACAATCCCCACTCTGTGGGCAAATTCCGGTATGGGCTGCTTGTACTCCTGTGCAAACATTCCCATATCCTCCAGCTCCTGCTTCAATGCCAGGTATCTTTCATAAAGCGCACCAGCTCCCTCTAAAGTAATCTCCTTCGCATAGAACTGATATACGCCATCTCTTTCATAGACATCTACTCTGCCCCCGGCTATCACCTTGTCTCCGTCTTTCATGCGGAAAGCAAGACCTCTTCTGGAACCTGCGAACATAACGCATTTCAGTGTGCCGCCTTCGTCCTTCAAGGTAAAATAGATGTGTCCTGTGGAGTGGTATTTACAGTTGGATACCTCTCCCTTTACATAAATATTCTGTAAAAAATAGTCCTGGGTAAACATGTTCTTCACATAGCGGTTTACCTGACCAACAGAATAAACATTATTCATTTTTATTTTCCGGTGCCCTGGAGCTTACATTGCGGTTGACAACTACCACCTTTTTGGAAGGATCCTTTACCTTGAAACCGGACTTCGGTCTTGCAGAGGTCTGTTCTTCTTTCTTAGAAGATGCCTTTCTTGCAGCAACCTTCTTATCCGGGTTGGCAATTTTTCCAAGGATTCCGTTTACGAATGCACCGGACTCTTCAGAACCGAAGCATTTCGCCAGTTCTACAGCCTCATTGATGGCAACTCCTACCGGCACTTCCTCTTTCTCATATTCAAGCTCATACACAGCCAGACGAAGAACTGTCAGATCAACACGGTTCATACGGCTTGTCTTCCATCCCATACTGATGCTGTTCAGCTTCTCATCAAGCTCATCTGTGCAGTTCATAATGTTCATATATTTGCGGCTGATATAGTCCCGGTCGCTCTCTTCCAGATTCTCAATATCAGCTAAATATAAAGCCAGCTGCTCTTCCATTTCTTTCTGTGTATTAAACTCACTGATAAAAAGCAGCTTAAAAATATGTTCTCTCTGTTCCCTTCTTCTCATGTTTCCTCCTACTATCTGTAACTCCCGAAAATCCCTGTAAAGAAATGCCAGCTCACGCAGACATTCATAGAAAAAAAAGGAAAGGTTTACTTTCCTTTTTTCGTTTACTTGCTTTTTTCATTCTCCATATCTACGCTTGCAATATGAATATTGACATCTGCAACCTCAAGTCCTGTCATGTTCTCAATGGCTGCTTTTACTTTCTCCTGAACCTTCTTGCTGGTCTCAAGGATATTCATGCCATATTCAATATTCAGGGTAAGGTCAACGCTTACCACACTGTCAACAATTTCAACCTTAACTCCCTTGGAGAGATTCTTCATTCCAAGCTTGCTTACCAGCTCATTGGTAATATTGCCTGCCATGGAGGCAACTCCGTCTACTTCTGTAGCGGCAAGTCCGGCGATAATAGTAACGACCTCATCTGCGATCTGAACCTCACCGATTCCCTCAATATCCTGTATTTTATATGTTGTTCTCTTCTCTGCCATGCTTACAAACCTCCTAGGTTTAATCTGCCGGCTGCCGGAAAATTCGCATCTTTCCACGAGGCCAGCGTCAAATCTGCCTTACGGCGTATTTACACGAAACGGATCATCCCACGCATCTGCGCAGTTCTATTTCTATCCGAGACTTTCTTTAATTATAGCAAAATGCGTCAAAAATGAAAAGAGTTATTTACTGAATTCTGTTAATATTAAATCCGGATTTCTGTCTTCTGTCATGCCCACACTCCATGCATTGATAAACAAAAGCAACGGATTGCCTTTCAGATCTGTAACCTTCTTCATGTCAGAAGTTCCGACGATCTTGTCCACCTGAATCTCATCCTTGTTCGCAATCCATCTGATGTGCTCATATGGCAGATTTTCCAGACGAATTTCTACATTGTACTCATTCTCCAGACGATATTTCAAAACATCAAACTGGAGCACACCAACAACGCCCACAATGATCTCTTCCATATTTCCGTAAAGCTCCTGGAAAATCTGGATGGCACCTTCCTGTGCGATCTGGTTAATTCCCTTTACAAACTGCTTTCTCTTCATGGTATCCAGAAGTCTTACCCTTGCAAAGTGCTCCGGTGCAAATGTAGGAATGCCCTCAAATGCAAATTTTTTTCCAGGCGTACAGATCGTATCTCCAATAGAGAAAATACCGGGATCAAATACACCGATAATATCTCCTGCATAAGCCTCCTCAACTACATGGCGTGACTCAGCCATCATCTGCTGGGGCTGAAGAAGTCTCATCTTCTTATCCCCCTGTACATGATAAACCTCCTGGGAGGCATCGAATTTGCCGGAGCAGATACGCATAAATGCAATTCTGTCACGGTGAGCCTTATTCATATTTGCCTGAATCTTAAATACAAAAGCAGAAAAATCATCGCTCATAGGATCAACAAGACCTGAGTCTGCCATTCTTGGAAGAGGTGACGTAGTCATCTTCAGGAAATGCTTCAGGAAAGTCTCAACACCAAAATTGGTAAGAGCGGATCCAAAGAACACAGGAGTCAGTTCTCCCTTACTTACCATCTCCTGATCGAACTCGGCACTTGCGCCATCCAGAAGCTCGATTTCCTCCAGAAGCTGTTCTTTCTGCTCCGGATCCATAACCTCAAGTGCATGAGGAGAATCCAGATCGATTTCCTCAATAGTTCCCTCCTTGGTACCTTTCTGGGTATCTGTGAAAGTAAGGATCTTATTCGTGTTGCGGTCGTAAACACCGCGGAATTTCTTACCGGAACCGATTGGCCAGTTAATAGGGCAGGTTGCGATTCCAAGCTCTTTTTCGATCTCGTCAAGAAGATCAAAGGTATCGTTGGCATCACGGTCCATTTTATTGATAAAAGTAAAAATAGGAATGTGTCTCATAACGCAGACCTTGAACAGCTTTCTGGTCTGTGCCTCAACACCCTTGGACCCGTCGATTACCATAACTGCAGAATCTGCAGCCATCAGGGTACGATAAGTATCCTCTGAGAAATCCTGATGTCCAGGAGTATCCAGAATGTTGATGCAGTAACCGTCATAATGGAACTGCAATACGGAAGAAGTAACGGAAATACCTCTCTCCTTTTCAATTTCCATCCAGTCTGATACTGCATGGCGGGCCGTTGCCTTTCCTTTAACACTACCGGCCAGATTAATGGCTCCGCCATACAGCAGGAATTTCTCAGTCAGAGTAGTCTTACCTGCATCCGGGTGGGAAATGATGGCAAAGGTTCTTCTTTTTTCTATTTCTTTCGTATACTTCGACACGTTTAGCCTCCTATTTGAATTCTCTATTTCAGACACGCTTGTATTCTTATATTTTTGCAGCATTCCTATTCTAGTATAAGGACTGCTGCACTGTCAAGGGGGTATATCATGGATTTACTGTAGTATTATCACGGATTTACTGTAGTATCATCATCAATATCCACGGAAGTCTCCAATGATTCATCTTTGTTTACCAGTTCTTCCTCGCTTTCATTTAACGGCGTGATCACAATATTTTCCGGCGCAATCCCTGTTTTTCTTTTCACAATATCTTCAATCTGAGCTCTTTTTGCGTCTGTCAGATCTGCTTCCGGAACCACCACATCTGCCGTCTCTCCGGTAAGGTTTACGATCACATTTTCGAAACCTTTGGCTTCCAGAAGAAGTTCTGCTGCCGACTCTTTTTCCGTCAGATCCGCCATGGAAACCATGGTGCTCACAGCCTCCTGCTTCTGGTCATCTCCCAGATCCTGGTTGTTAATAATAGCCTGCAGGTCTGCTTTATTCTGTGAACGGATCTGTTCTCTGGAAAGTTTGGCCTGGGCTGCAAAATCAGAAGCCGCAGTAAGTACAGCTTCCCCCGGTGTGCTGGTGGTCTGATCCTGCACATCCGTAAGGCTGCTATCCGCCCCGTTCTCATCCAGAAGGGCTGTTTCATCGGTCAGATCATAGTCCACATCCTCCAGAATACTGCTGCTGTCTGCGCTTGCCTCCTTATTTTTCAGGCCAAGATCTACATCTGCAAAATTCAGGTATCCTGCAATTGCGATCAGAACCGCCAGTGAAGTAATGATTACCTGGTTCTTTTTCAGAATCTTTTTCACTTTACCTCTCCTCATTTCATTTTCATTACTTTAATTTTATGGGCATCCAACTGAAATAATGCCATAACTCCTTCTACAATATTCCTGGAAACCACAGAATTATCTGCTCCTTCCGCCACGATCAGCACTCCGGTCACCGCCTGATTTCCAGAATCGTAGAAACTGCTGCTGTCTTTTTCTTCCCCCGTCATAAGGAGCACCTGCACTTTTCCCACTCCTTCTGTCTGGGATAAAAGATCTTCCAGTTTTTTCTCCAGAACTGTCCGTTCTGCATCCGTATTTTCCTCAGAAGAAGCAGAAAAAAAGGAACTGCTTTTTACTTCCGGGGAGCTAACCTTTTTATTGGATACCGGAAGTGCGATCACCGTAAGCAGAAGTCCCAGAAGGAGAAGAATCACCCATTGTCTGCTTCCCATTTTCCCAAGCAAGGACTTCACAGTTTTCTTCCCGGATTCCCCAGTTTGCTGCAAGTTCATCTTTTATCCCCCTCTCAAGCTCTCCATCTGGCACCGCCTTCGTCCACAGGCAGGCTTTTAACAGCTCCCCTTCTATATGTACTTTGCATGCCGTCACTTCTATGCCTTTCTTTTTCAAAGATTCCGGAATATTTTTCTCAAGCTGCTCCTCCACACCTTTTTCCAGAAGGCTTTTCTGAAGATTTTCCAGATCAAGAGTGAGCCGCTTTTTTTCCTCCTGCTGGTAAAGGCTGGAAAAGCTTTCCGGCAGTGTCTTAGCTTTTTCCAGAATGGAAAGCATGGGAGTGATCAGCATAGCCATCAGCAAAAGCCCCATAAAAAAACGCACATAACGCTGATATTTCCCGGTAGGCACCAGATGGATGAGCATAGTCAACAGAATATAAAATATGGCAAGGCATTTGATCCAGCTGTAGATGGCTTCTTTCATAATATATCACTTCCCGCATCCCATTTTTGTCTCATATCTCAGTCATATGATCAGGTTATTATGATTCATTTCCGCTTACTGTTACTTTTATCCGCCTACAGACGCCATGAGAATTATAAAGGTAAGCACACACAGAATTTCCGCAGTCAGCATGATCCGCAGAAGCAGGGCACAGCCTTCTCCCATTGTGCCAAGACAGCCTACGATTCGTTTGTCTGATACAGGCTGTGCCACTGCACCAAGGAAGCGATAGCTAAGGGATAGAAGACCATAATGAATCACAGGTCCGGCTCCTGCAAGAAGCAGAACCACCACTGCCATTGCTCCAAGACAGTTTTTCACAAGCAGTGCCCCTGCCAGAATCAATTCTGTTACCGCATTTACGGCATTTCCCACAGCCGGAATCGCTCCGGCAGTTCTGCCCAGGGCAGTTCGTTTGATAGCATCCATGGCAGGCGCAACCAACCCTCGTACCGCCTGAAGCCCAAGGACAGCCCCAAGCATGGTTTTCAGGCTCCAGCTGATCATAGTTTCCAGAAGCTCTGCCATCTTGCTTAACATATCCTCTTTGGAAAGATGGTTCACCATACAAAGAAGAACATACAGATTAGCCCCTGGCAGAATCAAAGTGAGAAGAAGCCATTCCACCAGCCACACCAGAAGAAGAACCCCCTGATAAAATACAGATGCCGTGACAGCTCCCGATGCTGCTGAAACTGCCACGAAATAAGCAGGTGCCAGGCCTTTCATAAACTGAGTCATCCACTCCAGCTGTTTTCCAAGGGAAACTCCAAGCTGCTGATAGCTGTTCATCAGAATGGTAAATAATAAAAGATATACCATGTAAAAACTTACCTCTCCAATCTGGCTGTTTTCAAATACCTCTGCAAAATTTGAAAAAACAGCAGCTGCCAGCACCAGAAGAAGAATGCGAAAAAAATTAGCCCGTTCTTTTTCCAGCCGGTCAAAAAAGAGGCTGCGCAGAAATTGCTGCACCGCCTCTTTTGAAAATACTGTTTCGCCGTTTATCATGTTTTTTAATGCTGTTCCTATGGAAAAGCTGTCCTCTTCCAGCATTTCATCCATTAAAGCCTGTACCTGTTCGAAAGACATGTCAGAAACCAGCTGCTCCGTAATGCCGTCAGAATCAGCGGAAGCTGCACGGTAACCAATACCTGCAGTTACTGTTTTCTCCGTTGTTTTCTTTGTTATCTCTTCCTCGGTTTCGACTGCTGTTTCACCTGTAAAATTCTCTGTTTCCATGCTCTCTGCTTTTACATTTATTTTCCTGTCTCCCATCAGAATCCATACTGCAAATAGCAATGCAGCAATTACCTTCCATGTTTGTTTTTTTCTCCAAAACCTCATACCATGAACTCCTGAATCGTCTTCAGAAGTGCCATAAGCACCGGCATGCTCAGCACCATCACCGACAATTTACAGAACAGCTCGATCTGAGCCGCTGTGGTGCTGTAGCCTGCATCTTTACAGATTCCGGAGGCAAACTGGCCAATGTAAGTAATTCCGATCATTTTTACCAGTGTGGAAATATATTCCGTATCCACCGGAAGTGTCTCCTGGATTTTTCCCAGAGATTCAAACAGATAATAAATTTTCCCCACAGCAAGTCCCATGATCACAAGACCAATTCCAACTGTAATAAAACAGGCGTATTCCGGTTTGGTTCCTTTCATAAGAAATCCAAGAATAACACCGCATACGCCTAGTAACGAAATCTTTATAATGTCCATTTTCCACCTCCTGAACACAGGTGACAGGATATTGGTGAATCAGATCACAATTCAAATAATTTTTTTATGCTGTCAAACAACTCATAAATATATGGTACGATCCAGAAGAGTACCACAAGAAGCCCTGCCAGGCTGACTAAAAAAGCCTGTTCCTCTCTGCCGCTGTGTTTCAGGACCTGAGAAAGTACGGAGACCAGAATCCCCACAGCAGCTATTTTGAAAATAATACTGACTTCCAAGGGGGCCTCCTTTCTTACCGTTATCTGCCTTTACATAACCGTTTTCCAGGCAATTTTCCCAGATATTATATGAAATTACCACAACAAAACTGCCAGCAGAATTCCTCCCAGAATTCCCATGCTCTGATATGTTTTCTGCTGCTTTGGCATAGCACTTTTCAGAATCTTTATCCTGTAGTCTAACTCTTCCTCCAGAAGTGTGAGCTGTGCCACCTGCATTTCCCTGTCCAGATATCCCAGTTTTTCTCCCAGAGAAAGAAAGCTTTCCCGCTCTTCCTCTGAAAGCCTGTGAAGGGGAAGCAGTCTTACCGCGCATTCCCTGAAAATCTCATCAAAGGTAATTCCAGGCCGCTGCTGAAGCCATCCTGCAGTTTCTTTGAGAAAAAGCCTGTACTCTCCTGGCATTTTTGCTGCAGCATCAAGAAAGGCATCTTCCAACGTCGCCCCTGTGCAGCGGATTTCCCCTTTCAGTAACAGAAGAAGCTGCGCCAGTTTTTCCAGAATTTTCAGTCTGGCTGTCAGTTCCATGCTTTTACACAGCCCAAGACCTGTTCCGGAAAAAAGGATCAGAATGATTCCTGCTGTTTTCAACAAGGCCTCCCATTTCTGTCATAAATTCCAAGTATGGTTCCTGCATGTTCTCCCTTGTCCAGGAAAATATACCGTTCAAACACTCTTCTTCTCACCAGCTTTTCAAAATAAGGCTGATGGATCACGTCCTCAATGGAATTCCCATGAGCAGTGGCGATCACTTTACATCCACTGTGGATCACAGATTCCACAGCTTTAAAGTCTTCTTTCCGTCCCAGTTCGTCTACAGCCACAACTGCCGGGGACATAGAACGGATCAGCATTTCCATCCCTTCTGCCTTCGGACAGCCGTCCAGAACATCTGTACGCATGCCAAGGTCATTCTGGGGAACTCCCTGATAGGAACCGGCAAGCTCACTTCTCTCATCTACAACGCCAACCGTTACCCCCGGCATTTTTTTCTTTTCCTCACCATTGCTCAGCTGACGGATAATATCCCGGAGCAGGGTTGTTTTCCCCCCTCTTGGCGGAGAAACGATCAAAGTATGGGCTACCCAGTCTTTTTTGCGGATATAGGGCATCACCTGGTCTGCGCAGCCTACCACTTCGTGAGCCAGACGTACATTGATACAGGAAATATATTTCATTCCCTGGATCTCATTGCCGTCAAGAATCACCTTTCCGGTAACACCTACCCGATGACCTCCCTGAACAGTGAGAAATCCCTGGCGCATTTCATCTTCATAGGAATAAAGGGAATAACCACTTATATATTCCATGGTTTCCTTCAGATCTTCCCTTGTCACCACGTATTTGCCATCATGGTCGGTAAGGAAACCCTCACCTCCGTCATAGGTGTAGAACAGCGGCCGTCCTACTCTTAACCGTATCTCATATATTTTGTCATAATCAAGGTTTGCATTCATCAACAGTCTGCGGATATTGCCTGCAAACAGGTTCTGAATCTGCTCTGCTTCTATGTTGTATCACCTCTCAATTTTAATATATGTGGACAATCCCGGATTCATTCTTAAATAAATCCCCCAGATTTCAGTTCTGGACACATTCTAATACTGGCTCACATTACTCTGTATGCTCTGCTGGTATTCTTCCGTTCTGGGAAGGCTCAGTTTTAAAACCCTGTCCACAATATTCACAGACGCTGAACTATATGCATAAGCAGCGGATTCAAACAGCACGTACAAGTCATCCCCATCCACAAAAATCTGTTCGATTCGTTCCGGAAACCGATAGCTGACAGCAGAATTCTCATCTACATAAAGCCTTTTATCGGATTTCTCATAAAATACCACTCTGGAAGGCAGAATTCCAAAGGAATGAGACAAAAGAAGCTTGTCGTTATAAAAAGTCATTCCCTGGGCCTGTTCGGAAATGGTGGAATAATCAAGGGGAACCGCCATCCCGAAGTTCATTCCCAGACCTTCATCCATAGTATTTATCAGGTTTCCCTGATCATCTACTGCATATCTTGCAATGGCACTGTCTGTATATTTTGTAAAACAGCCAACGTACAGACACCCATCATAAAAGGTCATAAAGGAATCACGGACGATTCCGTAAAGGCTGGCTACCTGGTTGGTCGCGATAGGATGCCTGCCTGCATCATAGTCATAATTTTCGATAGATTCCATGGTAAGGCTCACTGCCTGGGCAAGTTCCTGCGTATTTGAAGAATACCACAGAATCCGGTGTTCACTGTCATATGCCAGACCGCCAACATGTGGCTGTCCGGGCAAAATAATTTCTTTTATAAAACGATGCGATTCTTTGTTGATCATATAGATCACAGAGTTATGCTTTTTCGCATGGCAATAGGCACTTACAAAAACATAATCCTCTGTTACTGCCAGACCCTGCGGTGTCATAGTGGTACACATGGCCGGCATATCACCCTCACTGGTAAGAAGGGTTCGTGTTGCTTTCAGGCCGGGAATAATATAGGTTCCGTATTCCCGCTCCTTTTTCCTGTCTTCAAAGGCAAATGCCATCAGCTCTTCTTTCTGGGAAAGCATCTGGATCTGTCCACGAAGAGTATAGTAAGCCGCTTCCTGATTAGTGGTTTTCCTCTTGGTGGGCGGCTCATTTCTGCCTCTGTATATAAAGGCATATGCCAGATAAGATCCCACGATGACCAGAACCATGATCAGGATCCTGAGCCAGAAAATGCGGTTTTTCCATTTCATCTTTTTCGTCATTTATCTGCACTGCTTCCGCAATAGTACTCTTTTGGTAACTGTTCTGTACCTTCACAACTACATGCTTTACAATTGCATGCTTCGCGATACACAAAAAATCATGCTTTCCATGATTTCACGCCGAAATTCCCGGGCTTTCTGTGAACTGTGTTCACAAAAACAACCTCGCGAAATACTGTCTCCTAAATAGTTACCTCTTTTTTTGTTATAATTTCACAACAGACATCATTATACTTTATCAGGTTTACGTTTACAAGAGGAAATTAGAACAGCCCGGTTTCTTCCAGAAACCGTGAAGGGGCACGCTCTTTATCGTACTGACGTCGCACATAACAGAGCATAAGTTCTTTCTTCGCCCGAGTCATGCCTACATAAAAAAGCCGGCGTTCTTCTTCCAAAGACTCTGCCAGAACAGCCTTTTTATAGGGAATGCTCCCTTCGTTTACATTCATAATATAAACTTTGTCGTATTCCAGCCCTTTTACCGCATGAAGGGTGGAAATTACAATCCCTTCCCTTTTCGTCTCCTGTTTTTTCGCCTGTTCAGCCAGCTTCTTTGTGTAATCCTCTATGTAGTTTTCCCACTCTTCCAGGTTTTTCATACCTTTGGCACTTTCCTGTATGCGGTCAAGGACCTCAAGAAGCTCCTCCGGACGAATTTTACGGTACTGGGCATATTCAATCAGATATTGCTCATAGCCCATTCCTTTTCGGATAAAATTCACTGCAGCATAGGGTGCCAAAGTGGAAAGAATCCGAAGATGTGTTTCCAGTGTGGTAATCCTGTCGCACATCCAGTCTTTATCTTTATAGAAATCTCTCAATGCAGAAAATGAGATTGTGGTCTGTGTCAGGGCATCCCTTGCTATATACCGGTTGGGGCGGTTCATGATTTCCAGGAAAAGCTTTCTCGTCCTGTCTCCTGCTGCCATTTTCAGATATGCCATCAGGTTTCTGCTGATCCAATGCCGGAACAGATTGGGCAGCTGTTCTTTCATGGTAAAAGGAATCTGGTACTCCATCAAGGCTCCAACAAGCCCCTCTGCCTCCTGATTGGTACGAAAAAGCACTGCAGTATCCTCCAGATTCTCTCCTGTCTCCAGCCGCTTCTTCAAAAAAGCGGCAATCTTCACATACTCTTCTCTTGGATTGTCAAATTCCATCACCTTCACAGGTTTTCCCTGCTCATTTGGCGTAGACAGCCTCTTCTTAAAGCGGATCTGGTTGCAGCCCACCACATTCATGGCTGCCTGAAGTACATTTTTCGTACAGCGATAATTAATGTCCAAAAGAACCGTTTCTGCCTTAGGATAATCTTTGGTAAAGTTCAGCATGATCTCTGGCTTGGCGCCACGAAAATGATAGATAGACTGATCATCGTCTCCCACTATGAACAGGTTATCCCTGGGCTTTGCCAGCATCCTAACAATATCATACTGGAGATGGTTGATATCCTGAAATTCATCTACCATAATGTATTGGAATTTGTTTTGCCATGCCGCCAGAATATCTTTTCTCTTGACAAAAAGTTCATAGCAGCAAAGAAGCATGTCATCGAAATCCAGTTTTCTTCTCTGGCGCAAAGCCTTCTGATACCCATTATAAATCTGGCGGAATACCTCATCCGGGCAGCAGGAAGAATAATAGTGATCCAGGGAAATCCTCCCCCCTTTTACCACGCTGATTTCCTTTGCCACATCCTCCTGGAAATCTCCCTCCTGAGCCAGTTCCTGACCAAATTCCAGAGTCATTTCTTTTAAAATGGCATATTTTTCTTCTTCTGACAAAATATTGCCGGCACCAAGTCCATAAGCCTGCTTCAGGATTCCGTAAAAAACACCGTGAAAGGTTCCGAAGGTAACAGCCGTGGAGGTCTGTCCGGTAAACTTCAGAAAACGCTCTCTCATCTCTTTTGCTGCAGCCCGGGAAAAGGTTACAACAAGAACAGAGGACGCCGGTATTTCCCCCTCACCAGTCATATATGCAGTTCTTTCAACGATCACTGAAGTTTTCCCCGAACCGGGGCCTGCCAGAACCATCATAGGTCCTGACAGGTGGGCGATTGCCCTTAATTGAGATGGATTTTTCTTCATAATTGAGACAGATTCTTCATTACAGATTCTCAAGCTTCTCGATTGCAGCTTTCACACGGCGGATTGTCTCATCCTTGCCAATGATCTCCATGATCTCGGTAGCGCCTGCCGGTGTCATCTGCTTGCCTGAAACAGCTGTACGAAGAGGCCACATTACATAGCCGTTCTTGTAACCTTTCTCCTTGACAAATTCACTTAAGGAAGCGAACAGCGGATCATTGGTGTAATCCTCCTGAGCCTCCAGAAACGGAAGAACTTCCTTCAGAACTGTAAGAGAAGTCTCTTCGTTTGTTTTCATTTTCTTATGGCAGTACATAGATGCATCATACTCCGGAACTTCCTGGAAGAAATCGATCAATGCCGGAATGTCAGGGAAAGTTTCGATTCTGGTCTGAACCATTCCTGCAATTTTCTTAAAGTTAAAGTCTCCCTTCAGAACTTCCTTCATGTATGGAAGTGCTCTCTCATAAAATACTTCCGGATCCATTTTCTTAATATACTCGCCATTCATCCAGCGAAGCTTGTTGATATCAAATACAGCCGGAGATTTATTAATGTGATGATAATCAAATTTTTCAACCAGTTCCCTGAGGCTGAAGATCTCGTTATTATCTGCCGGACTCCATCCCAGAAGTGCAACATAATTTACAATTGCCTCGGAAACAAATCCCTGATCCAGAAGGTCCTCATAGGAGGAATGTCCGGAACGTTTGGACAATTTGGCGTGAGTTTCATCCGTGATCAGTGGACAATGTACATAAACCGGAATATCCCATCCAAATGCCTCATAGATACGGTTGTATTTAGGGGAAGAGGAAAGATATTCATTGCCTCGTACCACATGTGTGATTCCCATAAGATGATCGTCTACAACGTTAGCAAAATTATAAGTCGGATATCCGTCAGATTTGATCAGGATCAAATCCTCAAGTTCCTCATTGTTTACTGTAATATCTCCGTAAATTACATCATGGAAAGTGGTAGTTCCCTCTGTAGGCATGTTAAAACGGATTACATGTGGCTCTCCGGCATCCAGACGGCGCTGAACTTCTTCCTTGGAAAGCTTCAGACAGCGTTTGTCATAAATGGAAATCTCCTTGCCTGCTACCACACGCTTCATGCTCTCTAATTCTTCCTTCTGGCAGAAGCAGTAGTATGCATCGCCCTGGTCTACAAGCTGTTTGGCATATTTCATGTAAATCCCCTGTGCCTGGCGCTCGCTCTGTACATATGGGCCATATCCACCGTCCTTATCCGGACCTTCGTCATGAATAAGACCAGTCTTCTCCATAGTACGATAAATAATATCTACAGCGCCCTCTACATAGCGCTCCTGGTCTGTATCCTCAATACGGAGAATAAAATCTCCGCCTTCATGCTTTGTAATAAGATATGCGTATAACGCAGTACGTAAATTTCCAACATGCATTCTGCCTGTAGGGCTTGGTGCAAATCTGGTTCTGATCTTAGTCATGTCTTCTCTATTCTCCCTGTTTATTCTTTCTTATCTTCTGCTGCCATTCCGTGATGGCAACTGCCTTTTCACATTATATACCTAATCCATTCAAAATGTCTATAGAAAAAATCCCCCTGAAGCCCAGCCTCAGGGAGATCGTTACGTTCACTCCGTTCACCGTAACGCGCTTCGCGATGCACAGAAAGACGAACCTTCTTGTGACAAGCACAAGAAGTAGCGTTTGCTGCGCAAACTTAATTCTCGGGTTTTCTGTGAACTTTGTTCACAGAAACACCTCGCGGAATGTTACCAGTGAACAGTAGCGGGAGATCATCATCTGCGAAAAAAATTAAGCATCGATTCCTTTATCTCTCAGATAGTCGATTACATCACCAACTGTGTTCAGCTCTGTAAGCTCTTCTGCCGGAATCTCGATGTTGTACTCATCTTCCAGAGCCATAACAAGCTCGAAGAGGTCAAGGGAATCTGCTCCCAGGTCATCCTTGAAAGAAGTATCTGCTGTAATTGTCTCTGCGTCGCAGTTAAGCTGCTCTGCGATCATTTCACTCATCTTTTCTAACATTGCTCATTCTCCTTTAATAAATATCTCGAAAACCGGCTTCCATCAGCCGTATGTCATACACTGCGGAAAGTATATAATCTGCTGGCTCATTTGTCAAGAGAATTATAGGATAAATTCCGGCTCCTGGAATTTAATCTGTCTGGCCACACTTAAGGCCAGTCCCATCTCTGCCATCAAGAACAAAATGGAGGTACCTCCATAGCTGATAAATGGCAATGTGACACCTGTGTTTGGCATGATGTTCAGCACTACAGCCACGTTCATAATAACCTGCAAAGCGATATGTACAAAAACACCGCTCACAAGCAGGGAGCCAAACATATCCGGTGCATTCTGTGCAATAAAAAATAATCTGTACAGCAGATAACCAAACAACGCCAAAACCATGATCGCGCCAAAAATCCCAAGTTCTTCACAAATAATAGAAAATATCATGTCATTCTGTGCCTCAGGCACACTTCCAAGCTTCTGGATACTGTTTCCAAGACCTCTGCCAAAGAAACCTCCTGAACCAATTGCATACAAAGCCTGCAGGGTCTGATAGCCATCTCCGCTTGCATAATCCTCCGGATGAAGCCATACCTGAATACGACGTAAACGGAAGTTAGAGCTCTGATCCATATGAGAAAGACTGTATACCAGGATTGCCACCAGAATAACTGCAACAACTGCAAGAATAACAAATGGTTTTGTTTTTGGATGTGCAATAAACACCAGACCTACGGTAATCCCAAAAATAATCATAGCAGTACTCAGGTTATCCGTAAACACATATGCAAACAGGGCCTGAATGCCGCCCATTCCCAGAAGTACCATAGTAGCTTTCAAGGTTTCCACTCTCTTTCCCATTTTGACGATCAGATAGGACAATGTGATGATCACTGCAATCTTTGCAATCTCTGCCGGCTGAAACTGTACCCCAAGCTTCAGCCATCTTCTCGCTCCATGAGAGGTGACTCCCAGGGGAGTCTTTACCAGCACCATGAGAAAAGCGGCTGCTACATAGATCACAAACGGAAATTTCGCCAGAATATGATAATCAAAATAGGACACTATAATTGCCAGCACAAGACAGCCAATACTGTACATTGCCTGCTTCTTGAAGTAGAACATGTCGTCGCCTTCATTAATCTGCGCCATATAAGAGCTTGTACTGTAAAGCATGATCAGGCCAAAGCACATGATCAATATGATTACTGCGACCAGATTAAAATCATAGTAATCTGATTTCGCTTTTTTCATTTTGATCTTGGTCTTATAGCCAGGACCTGCCTTTTTCTTTCCTGACCGGATACTTGCTTTTTTCTTTTTCGCAATATCCACTTTATCACCTTTTTCTGTTCATTTTTATATAAACTCTTTTATTTCCTTAATTGTTTTTCATTATAGCAGACTCTTTTTGCAGGTGCAACCCAAAGGTGCTGTTACTCTGTGACCGGTAACGGCTGCAGTTACTGTTCACTGGTAACATTCCGCGAGGTGTTTTTTGTGAACAAAGTTCACAGAAAACCCGAGAATTAAGTTTGCGCAGCAAACGCTACTTCTTGTGCTTGTCACAAGAAGGTTCGTCTTTCTGTGCATCGCGAAGCGCGTTACTGGTCACTGAGCGAACAGTAACCGGCTGCAGAATTTATCCCGTAATAGAAAAGAGCAGGATACTCTCCTGCCCTTCTCTTGTTCCTTATAGAAATTTATATCTGACCTGCTTAAGATCAGTCTTCGCTGCCATCATCAAAGCCTTCTGTCTCAATAATGAACTTCACGTTGCCGCTCATGGAATCATCTTTTCCTGTGAAAGATGTATAAGCTGCATCATCAGACTGGAGTGCTTCCAGACGATCCAGAACACTCTGGAAATCCTCTTCCATAGTATCTTTCAGTTTCTTGATACCATCATCATAGAACTCTTTCTCACCGTCTTTCAGATCTTTTGCTCCGTCCTTCAGAGTCTTAGCTCCGTCTTTCAGATCTTTTGCCCCATCCTTCAGGTCTTTTGCTCCATCATCCAGGGTCTTAGCTCCATCTTTCAGACTGCTTGTTCCGTCTTTCAGAGTCTTAGCTCCGTCATTCAAATCCTTAGCTCCATCTTTCAAAGTCTTGGTTCCGTCTTTCAGATCTTTTGTTCCGCTTACTAAAGAAGATGTACCACTCTTCAATTCACGAGTTCCATTATTAACACTGTTTGCACCGCTTCTTAACTGGGAAGCTCCGCTTCTCAGATCTGCAGCACCGTTCTTTAACTGTGCAATACCGGATTTTACCTGTCCACTGGCTGCTACTAATGTACCTGCTCCGCTTACAAGGCTCTTGGTTCCTGCTGTCAGCTGGGATGCTCCACTGTTCAGGGTATCACTGCTTGCTGTCAGCTGAGATGCTCCGCTTCTCAGTGCCACACTATTTGCGGCAATCTGACCAACACCAGTTACCAGCTTGCCGGTTGCTTTGCTGATTGAACTGATACCTGCATCAAGGCTCTCCTTTGCACTCTTTAATGTACTTGCGCCATTGAGAAGTGCTGTTGCGTTGGCATTATCCTTGCCCTGAAGGGTATTGATTCCATCTGTAATAGTCTTCTCACTATTAAGGAGCTGATCTGCTCCGCTTGTAAGTGTCTCAGCAGCCTTGGTATCCTGTAACTGTTTATAACCAGCCTGAAGCTTCTCATTTCCTTCAGAAATCTGTTTTGCACCTTCTGCTAACTGATTCACAGAATCTGTCATGGAAGAAAGATCTCCAAGTCCTGCAACCAGACTGCTTACTGCTGTCAGACTCTCTCTTACCTGTGTTCCGGCTGCTTTCAGATTTGATGCTCCTGTAGATAACTGACCTTCACCTGTTTCCTTCAGCTGTGCCATTCCACTGTTCAGGGAATCAGCACCTGTGCTCAGCTGTGCGGCTCCTGCATTTGCGGTCTGGGCTCCTGATTCAACAGAAGCTGCACCTGCAATCAGTTTATCTGCTTCACCAGCTAAAGTTGAAGAGCTCGCTGATGCTGCTTCTGAAATACTGCCAGCTGCACCTTCCAGGGTGGACGCAATCGCATTTAAGGATTCCTGAACACTGCTTCCGTTTGTCTCAGCCTGGACAGCTACCTGTGACTGAGCCTGAATGTTACCCAGCTCACCCTGAGCTGCAGAAGCATTTCCAAGACCTGCATTTAACTGCTCGATTGCAGAATTAATAGCTGCTGCAGTTCCTTCGTCAAGTCCCTCTGTTCCAAGTGCTCCCTGCAAAGTTGCGATTGCACTGCTCATAGAGCTCTGGGTTGCACTGATTGCACCAGCGGCAGCATCTGTAGATACCCCTGCGGACTGTGCAGTAACCGTAGTCTCAATCTGGGCAGCTGCCTCACGGATGCTTGCTGCGGAATCATTCATTGTCTTAGAGGCACTATCGCCGATCTGACTGATTGAATAGCTTGTTCCTTCTTTTAATTTTCCAATTCCGTCTTTTACCTGAGTTGCACCGGAAACAAGAGCAGCTGTACCGTCAGCCAGGCTCTTTGCCCCCTCTGCAACACTTGCTGCTCCAGAAGCAGCCTCACCTACTTTTCCAACGTATTCTGTTACACCATCAGCCAGGGAATCAGCTCCATCTGCATACTGATTCAGGCTCTTCACCATTGTTTCCGGCTTTGCAGCTGCTACATTCTTGGCAATTTCTGTAAGTTTTGCGGAAGCAGCGCTGATTCCTTCTGAAGCCTGCTGGATTCCAGGTGCCAGCTGTCCTACCCCTTCAACCAGTGCAGATGTTCCACTTACATAGTCCTTAGTTCCCTGCGCCAGGGCACTTGCACCGCTTACATAAGTGCTTACTCCGTCAGTCAGCTGAGTTGCACCATTTACATAAGCGGTTACACCGTCTGCCAGCTGATTTCCACCAGCCACATATTTGTTCACACCATCTGTCAGGGATTTCATTCCTTTATTGTACTCTGCCATGTTGCTGTTTACAGTATCAACACCTTCTGTGTAGCTGTTCACACCAGAAGCCAGTGAATCTACCCCTGCAGTATACTGGGAAATACCGCTCTGCAATGTTTTTGCACCGCTGTTTAACTGGGAAGCACCAGTCTTGGCACTTGCCACACCAGCATCAAATTCATTGTAACTGGAAGCCAGTGTATTGGCTCCGCCATAAAGAGTTCTGGTTCCATCGTACAGAGTCTTTGTTCCGCTATATAAAGAAGTTGTTCCGGAATAAAGCTGGCTGGCTCCAGTATTAAGAGTCTTAGCTCCGTCATAAAGCTGGCTGGCTCCATCATCCAGGTCTTTACTTCCATCATAAAGCTGGCTGGTTCCGTCTTTCAGAGTCTTAGCGCCGTCATCCAGGTCTTTGGCTCCATCATAAAGCTGGCTGGTTCCGTCTTTCAGATCTTCGGTTCCATCATAGAGATCTTTCGTTCCATCATAAAGCTCCTTAGTACCATCAAAAAGATCCTTGGATCCATCTACCAGCTTCACAGCTGCGTCATCCAGCTCATCCAGGGAATCCTGAAGCTCATCCAGATCATCGGAATCTTCAAGATTCAGGCTGCTGAGCAGATCTGTAACTGCCATGGTGAAAGTATTTCCCATAGTACAGTCTGTAACATCAGCTTCCATGGTAAAGCCTTCCGGAATATCAATCTTATCGGAAAGGTCATCGCTTAAATCCAGGCTATTCTTTAAACCTGGAACTGCAACTCCTACAACCATTTCCTTGTCGCCATCGGAAATCACCTTTCCATTATCAATGGTAACATTGGAAAAATTATCGGAAGAAAGGATCATTCCGGTTACCATAACAAACGGAGAATAAACTTCTACGTCTTTTTTATCAACTTTTACTGTTTTTTTGGATTTGTTTGTATATGAAACTTCCATACGAAGATGTCCACTCTTGCCTGCAAGTTCCTCTGGAGTAATTTCCTGGTCATCCAGATAATATTTGATCTTCATATCTACCGGAAGTTCCTTGTTGGAAGTTCCCTGATAGTAAATATCACTGCTGTCTGTATTCCATGTAACCTTGTCACCATCCTGGGTAAAGGTTTCATCACCTTTTACATTCTTGATTCCTTCCAGGTCAGATACATCGGATACATCTCCCTCTGCTGATCCGGAATTCTTCAGCCAGTCAGATACGGTGATGTCTTTTACTTCGCCTTCTGCAGTGGCGTTTACATATACGGTTTCTTCCTTGGATACTCCATTGTCTGCTTCCTGGGCTGCAGCAATTACCGGTGTAGTTCCAAGGACGGCAGCCATTCCGGCAGCCATTGTAACATTCAGAATCTTTTTATTTCGGTTCATGTTAGCCAACTCCTTAATTCTTAGTTAAATATCTGACGTCTGCAAACTCCTCCCGCTGTCCTGCAGCGTATCTGTTTTCCCGACATCAGTTAGTCATCTCTTAGCCTATGAAAGTTATACAACAAAACTGACCAGTAGTCAATATCTGCTTTTTATCCAAATCTTTTCCTGTTTTGATATTGACTTTTGGTCATTTTTGTTTAAAATAGAAATAAATCACCATAATTATCAAGAAAAGTTCAGATAGTGAAGCTGTAATTGTAACAACCGGCTTTTATTGCTGCCGGGAGAGACAGTAAACTTTTATTTATAGAATGTCTGACGGACATAAGCTTAGGAGGAACTGGCATGGGAAAACTGGAGTTAAATAAAAAAAGGAAGAAAAGTGCTCTGTACAACACTGCCTTTGAACTCTTTACCACTAAGGGGCTTGCCAAGACAACCATTTCCGATATTGTGGAAAATGCAGGAGTTGCGAAAGGAACTTTTTACCTCTATTTTAAAGATAAATATGACATTCGAAATAAGCTGATTTCACATAAAGCCGGCGAACTTTTTTCCGAGGCACATGACGCTCTGGAAGCCTCCCACATTACCGGTTTCACTGCTCAGCTTCACTTTATTGTAGATAATATTCTGGACAGGCTGGAAACCGAGAGTAGTCTGCTTGGCTTTATTTCCAAGAATCTGTCCTGGGGAGTTTTTAAGGATGCGTTTCAGGAACAGGCAGATGACGATGATTTTCCATTTTTCCAGGAATATCTCAATCTTCTGGATCATTCTGATGTACAGTATGATTCCCCGGAGCTGCTTCTTTTTACCATTATTGAACTGGTAAGTTCCACAAGTTACAGCTGTATTCTTCACTCCCAGCCA
Organism: Ruminococcus sp. RTP21484sp1_RTP21277st1_D2_RTP21277_210401; assembly: GCF_040924225.1. NCBI lineage: Bacteria > Bacillati > Bacillota > Clostridia > Eubacteriales > Oscillospiraceae > Ruminococcus > Ruminococcus sp. RTP21484sp1_RTP21277st1_D2_RTP21277_210401. The sequence goes on from NZ_JBCOMJ010000006.1 coordinate 129,316, forward strand.
GTCTGTCTTGCTGAATACCGTCCTTATCTTCATCGGACGATAGACTGTATTTTGCAGGCATTTATCCATGGAGCAGATGTTGAAAAATTATAGACTTATACATTAAAATCCTGAAGGAGACCTTACAGATGAAAGAAAAATTATATACCATTCCCCTGATGGATGCTTTTAAAGCAGGGGACGAATGCCCTTTCTGTTTTGTGGAGCGCCAGCTGGAGCAGCATGCCATGGATTTCGTTTTAGGTGCCGGCGCATCTTATATGGAAGATGATGTACGGGCAGAAACTGATAAAATGGGCTTTTGTCGTACCCACTATAAGAAAATGTATGACTACGGAAACCGTCTGGGTACAGGGCTGATTCTGAAAACCCATTTTCAGTACAAAACAAAAGAGCTTCATGAACAGATCAGGATTTTCGCTCCTTCCAGGGCTTCCGTTTTTTCCAGATTTAAGAAGGGAAACACAGATACAGATGCACCGAAAACTTCTCTTGGCGCATGGGTAAAAGAACAGGAAGATACCTGCTATATCTGCAATTTTTATAAAGATACCTATGCAAGATATCTGGATACTTTTTTCGAACTGTTTAAAAAAAGCCAGGAATTTCTCCCGCTTTTTGAAACCTGTAAGGGATTTTGCATTCCCCATTTCGGAGATCTGGTTGAAACAGCTGAAAGTGCTTTATCTGATAAAGAGAAAAAAGCCTTTTACGCTATCCTTTTCCCAATGATGGAGCAGAATATGCAAAGGCTTTCTGATGATCTGGACTGGTTCTGCGATAAGTTTGATTACCGCAATAAAGATGCGGACTGGCGTACTTCCAAGGATGCACTGCCGCGTGGAATGCAGAAAGCGGCAGGAGGATATCCGGCAGATGAGCCATATACTATGGACAAGTAAGACCAAACAGGCTCCTGCTCGTTGCTTACGCAAATAAAGACTCCTCAAATTAACATTCTTTAGAGCGTGTTAATTTGAGGAGTTTTTTATTTGTCAGTTTTCAGAACTTTCTCCAGGTATCTCTCTTAAACAAAAGTAACAGTGGGAATACTTCAAGCCTTCCTGCCAGCATATCAAAGATCATGACAGCCTTGGAAATATAAGAATACGTATCAAAATTTCCGGTAGGTCCCACAGCTCCAAGCCCAGGTCCTATATTATTCAAAGTGGCTGCGATCGCGGTGAAATTGGAAACCATATCCAGATTGTCCAGACTTATGATCAACAGTGAAGTAACAAAAATCATAATGTACACAAACAGGAACATGTTTGTAGCTCGCACCACCTCATGGGGAATCGCCTTATCATCCATCTTAATCTTCTTCACTGCATTTGGGTGCAGATACAGCTGCAGTTCCTTGCGTGCAGATTTACACAGGATCAGAAGACGGGATACCTTGATACCGCCGCCTGTACTTCCTGCACAGGCTCCCACAAACATAAGGATAACCAGAATGGTCTTGGAAAATACCGGCCACACATTGAAGTCTGTGGTAGCATATCCAGTAGTCGTAATGATGGACCCCACCTGGAAAGCAGCCTGCTGGAAAGCACTTCCAAAGCTTGTAAACATTTCTCTTGTATTAATGGCGATAGCTACAATGGCCAGGCCAATAATCCCCAGATAGTAACGTACCTCTTCATTCTTCGCTGCCTGCATTACTTTCTTTGTCAGAAGCAGATAATAGGCATTAAAGTTGATTCCAAAAAGAATCATAAAGACCGTGATCACCACCTGATTATACGTACTGTAGCTTGCAATGCTGTCATTTTTGACACCAAAACCACCGGTACCTGCGGTACCAAAACTAAGGCACAATGTATCAAACAGAGGCATTTTTCCAATGAGAAGGAAAATGATCTCCACAATAGTCAGAATAATGTATATGGTATACAAAATCTTGGCTGTGGACTGTACCTTCGGCACCAATTTGCTGACAGACGGTCCCGGGCTCTCTGCTTTCATCAGATTCATGTGATATCCACCGGTAAGAGGCAGCAGGCAGAGAATAAATACCAGTACTCCCATTCCGCCAATCCAGTGGGTAAAGCTTCTCCAGATCAGCATACAGTGAGAAAGTGCCTCCACATTGTTCAAAATACTGGCTCCAGTCGTGGTAAAACCGGAAACAGTCTCAAATATTGCATCTATAGGATGTGGAATACTTCCTGAAATAATAAAGGGAAGGGCTCCTGCAATACTGAGTACCAGCCAGCTGAGAGCAACTGTAACAGCACCCTCTTTGGCATGGAATACTTTGCTTTTTCTTTTCCTCCTGGTAAGTGGAATTCCAATTGTGAGACAGATCAACATCGTGATCAGAAATGCCAGACCATTTTTTTCCCGGTAAATGATTGCTGTAATTCCTGGCAAAATCATAAATGCCGCTTCAAAATTGAAGATCCAGCCAAGAATATAAGATATCATGGAATAATTCATGTCCGGACTCCTTTACTTTGCAAGTATATCGTTGATATCACGAAGGCCTCTGTTCGTGGTAACAATTACAACTCTGTCTCCAATCTCCAGGGCATCATGTCCACGAGGAATGCGCACACTGCCATCCCGGTAAAGACATCCAACCAGAAGATTCTTCTTCAGATTCAGTTCGGACAATGTCCTTCCTACAATAGGTGAATTATCACAGATCTTAAATTCCAGAGCTTCTGCCTTTCCATCCAGAATGTGATACAAGGTCTCCACATTACTTCCAATGGAATTCTGAGTTGCTCTTACATACTGCAAAATATAATCTGCAGTAATGTATTTCGGGTAAATAACACTTCCGATGTCCAGACTGTCAATAATATCGTCATAGGCAAGTCTGTTTACCTTGGCAACCAGCTTGGCATTTGAAATAGTCTTTGCGAAAAGGGAAAGGAAAATATTCTCCTCGTCCATATTGGTCAAAGTTACAAAGGACTCAGCACTTTCCAGCCCCTCTTCCAGAAGAAGGGAACGGTCTGTGCCGTCACCGTTAATAATCGTAGCATCTGTAAGTTCTTCGCTTAGGAACTCACAGCGGTTCTTATCTTTCTCAATTACCTTGACTTTGATCTTCATGGCAAGCAGGGCCTTGGCAAGATAATAAGAAATAGTTCCACCTCCTACGATCACGGTGTTCTTTACCTGATGGGTCTTCAAGCCAATCTTTTTAAAGAAAACTGCTGCATTTTGCGGGGTAGCAAGAATAGAAATCACATCTCCATTCCGGATCACATTGGTACCGCCTGGAATGGTAGTATAATCTTTTCCCTCAATAGCGCAGAAAAGAATATCGCAGCGAAAGTGCTCCGTAATCTGCTGAATGCTCTTTCCATCCAGTTCAAATTCAGGCATTACTTTAAATTTCAGAAGTTCTACCTTGCCTCTGGCAAAAGTATCGATCTTTATGGCGGATGGAAAACGCAGAAGTTTTGAAATCTCCTGGGCTGCTGCCAGTTCCGGGTTGATGATCATGGTTACACCCAGACGCTCCTTGATAAAACCAATCTCCTTACTGTAAATCGGATTACGCACACGGGCAATTGTGTGGCAGTGACCAGTCTTCTGGGCGATCAGACAGCATAGAAGGTTCATCTCATCTGATACAGTAACTGCGATAAGAATGTCTGCAGTCTCAATTCTCGCTTCCATAAGAGTATTGATACTTGCTCCATTTCCAACAACGCCCATAGCATCTACTTCATCTGTAATCTCATTAATCCTGTCCGGATTGATATCGATCAGAGTTATATCAGTATCCTCTTCCTGAAGCTGCTCTGCAAGTGTACGTCCAACTTTTCCACACCCGACAATTATAATTTGCATAACTCCTCCAAATATATAAATAATAGGAAAATGTCAGGTCACAGACAAAAAATGAGTCTGTTCCTAACATTCTAAACACTGCTATTATAGCACTACTGTTTGCTTTTGGAAATAGTCATTTTCTTACAGTAAATCTTAGAGTATGTTTGAAGTTAACTGTGAACTTTGTTCACACAAAACCCGGGAAGTGCGGCGCGAAATCATGCGAATGCGTGATTTTTGTGCATCGCGAAGCGCGTTACTGTGAACGGAGTGAACAGCAACGTGTTGTTCGAACAGGTGTTTACTTTTTATTTCATATGTAGTACAATGACTTTATCTCTATAAATATACTTTATTTCATTTTCCCGAATTTGGCTTTCGCCGTTAACTTTATAAACAGGATATTTTCCCCAGAAATGGAAGGAGGCCGGTGCTTTCGCACCGGCGCGTATGAAAAAGAAAAATATTAAATTAAGAAAGACTTGGTGCTTTCTACAGTTAATAATATACGAAACAAATGTGATAAAAGTGTGAAAGACTTTTGAAAAAATCATGAAACGATTTCTGCTGTTTTTGTATAAAAAAACGAAACAATAACTCAAAATAAGGAATTTTACCAGATGAACGGACACAAATTTGAATATAAATGCGCCCGGATGCTGCGCCGAAAGGGATTTCACCATGTAGAAGTTACCAAAAAAAGTGGTGACCAGGGTGTCGACATCATTGCCTACAAACATTTTTCAAAATATGCAGTTCAATGCAAATATTATTCTTATCCAGTTGGGAATAAAGCAGTGCAAGAGGTCTATGCCGGGGGCAAATACTATGACTGCGACCGCTGCATCGTTATGACAAATGGCACTTTCACCAAGGCAGCTATCAGCGCAGCCAATAAATTAGATGTAAAGCTATGGGACAACTGCTCTATGTTAAAGAGTACAAGTCTGATTTTTGAAATAATGAGAGCAATGAATATTCTTGGAATCCTATTTGGATGTTATCTTCTAAGAAATGTTTTTCCATTTTCTTCGGATACTTATATGCAGTATTATCGGGAATTTTCCCTGATTCTGGCTGGGCTTCTTGGCTGGCTGGGCTGGGAGAACTGGATGTTAAGTACTTTAGCTGGAGCACTGTACCTTTTCCTTGGATTTACATTTCAAGGAACAGGCAATGTTCCTGAATTCCTGGCAGGCGGTGTAAATCTTGTATTTCTGATTCCATCACTGATTTATTTTGTGCATGTGTATCTCTTAAAACCAAAGCCATAATAAAAAATACCATCCGTTCTTTTCACTGCACCACCAACAGTATACGTAACTATTACATTCTCTTATATAAACACATTTATATATTTTTACATAGAATAAAGGGAAAGACCTTACGGAATAAGGAAAGGATCTGTTTATGGAAAATTATCAGATGAACCGTTCGGGCTGCCGCCCTTATAATAGAACCTGCGGGATGATGAATTTCTCTCCCGCTCCACTGTCGCAAATGCGGCGACAGACTTCTTGCAGCGAAATGAATTGTGAGTCCTCAGACTGTACCAGACCATATAAAAATTCCGGTGATTTCATACCTGTGAAGTCTTCATACAATCCGTCAATTTCCCAAACACCAAACTGCCCTTGCGCTAAACCAGTTTCATCAAAAACAGATAATATGTATGAGCACCTGAAACACCTAGCACCAGCAATGGCCTATGTACCATATCAGAATTTCACTTCAGCCTATGATCTTGATTATGCCTTGTCTGTGGGCACTATTTTCCCACAGCTTTGTAAACCATTCTGTGGAAAGAGAGGTATTCGAAGATGATGAGAAAGCAGCCTTCCCCAAGATGCTCTTTTTTACAGCAGATCAATGAGGTTAGTTTCGCTGTCAATGACATGCTTCTTTATCTGGATACTCACCCTGAGGATCAAAAAGCATTGCGCTATTTTTCCGATATTTCTGACCGTCGCAACCAGCTGATGGCCGAATATGCTGAGAAATACGGTCCTCTGACCATCGACAATGCAGCTGTAAGCAGTGAAAATGCATGGAAATGGTCTCAGCAGCCATTTCCATGGGAAAAGGAAGGAGCGTGACAGTTTATGTGGAATTATGAAAAAAGATTACAGTATCCAATCAATATCAAAACGCCAAATGCGAAGCTGGCTCAGTTCATTATGAGCCAGTATGGTGGCCCGGATGGAGAAATCGGTGCTTCTATGCGCTATCTCTCCCAGCGCTTTACCATGCCGAACCGAGCCTCTGCAGCTGTGCTTAATGATATCGGTACTGAAGAACTGGCGCATCTGGAGATGGTTTCCACCATGGTTCACCAGCTTACCCGTGACCTCACTATGGAAGAAATTGAGAATTCCGGGCTGGGACCATATTATATTGACCACACAGTTGGCGTGTGGCCGCAGGCAGCAGGAGGCGTTCCCTTTAATGCCTGCGAATTCCAGAGTAAAGGTGATCCGATCACGGATCTATTTGAAGACCTTGCAGCAGAACAGAAAGCACGCTCCACTTATGACAATATTCTCCGTGTAGTACGAAATATCCCGGAAGTTGCTGATCCTATCCGTTTCCTGCGTGCAAGGGAAGTGGTACATTTCCAGCGATTTGGCGAAGCACTTCGCTCCATCCAGGAACAGTTGGACGCTAAAAACTTCTACGCTTTCAATCCTGGCTTTGACAATCCCTGCTCTGCAAGCTGTGCACCTGAAGCAAAATAGCATATGCTGCTGGTCATAAAGATAACCGTAACAGCAATACACATCTCACAGAAAACCTTTTTTAAACACGCTCTAATACTGCCCGGCAATTGCTGGGCAGCTTCAAAACAGTAGTCAGCAGGCTTTTTCTCCCCATACCAATTGTTCGTTTACTCAACTTCAAAGTCACCACAAATATCCTCTGGAACTATATCATCGGATTCGTGCATAATACTTTTTCTTTCATACCCCTTCATAATCAAACGCCGGTATAAAACTTTCCTCCGCGGTCTCCCCTTCCTGAAAATAGCCATTTTCAATTCCAAGCTCAATGGCAGCGTCCAGCACCTTTTCATACTCTCGTCTGGTCACTTTCCGATTCAGTTCCGGAAATTTCTCATTCTTCCAGACAGGCGTATATTGGTTCATTACGCTGATAAAAATATCCTCCCCATAAGTCCGGTACAGATATTTCAATACTGCAATAGAATTTTTGGTATGCCCTGGCAAAATCAGATGACGAACAATTGTCCCGCGTTTTATATATCCATTCTCCGCAAACTGACAGGGACCGGTCTGGCGCATCATTTCGGCAATTGCACTCTGCGCCGCCTGCGGATAATCCCTTGCGTTGGAAAAAGCAGCAGCCAATTCAGGCTCCATATATTTCATATCCGGCAGATATACATCCACATAACCATCCAGTCTCCGGATAGTTTCCACGCTCTCATACCCACTGGAATTGTACACGACCGGAAGATTCATTCCCTTTCCTCTGGCCAGCTCCAACGCCGAAATAATATGCGGCACATAATGCGCCCCAGTGACCAGATTCAGATTTGCCGCCCCTTTTTCCTGCAATTCCAGAAAAATTTCAGCAAGCCGCTCCACTGAAATTTCTTTTCCGGAATCCCCAATGGCAATATCCCGGTTCTGGCAGAAACAGCACCGCAAGCCGCAGCCAGAGAAAAAAACAGCCCCTGATCCTTTTTTACCTGAAATACAAGGTTCCTCCCACATATGAAGAGCGGCACGGGCAGCCCTTATAGTACCGTCCATGCCACAATATCCTCTTTTGCCCTCCAGACGATTCACATTACACTTCCGGGGACATAAGGTACAATTCTTAAATAATTCTTCTCGCATAAATTACGAATTCTCCTCTCTGATCTTCTCGGTCAGTTCCCTTCCCCCCTGGTCATACCACTCTTCCACAAAGGTATCAAAGTAATCCATGGGCTGCTCTCCCATGATCATCTGAATAAAGGCATTTTTCTCTAGGGAAGCAAGCATGTTGGGAATCTCTCCATCCGAATCAACCAGATATGTTCTGCGCACCGAACTATAATGGCCGTCAACCAGCACGCCCACTGCTGAAATTCTGGACTTGTACGCAGCCCAGTCCTCTACAGTTACATTTTTCCCGCTCAAATACTTCATACAGGCATCATAGTAAGACTTTTCCAGTGCGCTTAAATTACTTGCCTTCTGCTTGCCGGACATTACTCTCCGGATATCCTTCGTAACATTATAAATTGCCTCATTATAATCCACATTAATAACCAACGGTCTGGCTGTAGGATCCACATTCAAAGCAAAATAGCTGTTGATCTCATCCGCATTTTCCTCATCTTCAAACCGGCTGTAATCAAACAGAACACTGATAATTTTCATTACAATTTCCGGATGTTCGTAACCCTTTCTCACAACCACATATTTGTTGTCCCGAAAAGAAGCATAAACGTTATCTTTTTCCTGATATTCAGCAGTAAGGTAATAAGGCTCCCAGTCTGCTTCCGGATCATTCTCAGCCACATCCATAAGCGGATTATTCGGTGCCCACCAAAGTCCAAAAAACGCACCGCATTTACCTTCCACTACCAGATCACGGAGATTATTCTGAGCACGCAGGGCAAAGTTCTGATCCAGTATTCCTCTCTCATATAGCTCGTGCAAATAAGCAACGGCAGATCTGGTCTCCTCTGTCAAAGAACCATAGACAATTTCCCCGTCTTTGTCCTTGATCCATCTTCTTGGATAAGAATAAAATTTTTCAAAAACAGGTTCCACCGAATAATTCTGACTGGTAGTAGACACAAAATTGGTATCACACACAAGTCCCACAGGATCTTCCCCTTCCTCTGCTCCCATCCTGTTTTCCTGAAAAACCTGGATAATATCCATAGCCTCTTCCAGAGTCTTTGGCTCTGCAAGGCCTAGCTGGTCCATCCAGTCCTTTCTCATCCACAAAAGGCAGGGACCGTGGTCGATTACTGCTTCCGGAAGCGCCATCAGCTTACCATCAAAGGTTCCTGCACCGAGAAGCTGTGGACCATAGCTGTTATACATGGCCTTGATTCTCGGGGAGGTACAGTTTGCATAAACCTCAGTCAGATCCTCCACCATGTCATTTTCCACAAGAACATTTAAAGTCTCCCTGTCTGAAACCACCAGTACATCCGGCAAAGTGTGATCATTTACCAGCACATTCACATACTCGTCGTAGCGATCCTCCCGCTCCATATAGGCATTTTCATTCTGCACGTTCAGAATCTCTTTCAGATATCTGGTATAAGCGCTGTCTTCGTAGGTATTTCCTGCTGGAAGATTGGAATTATTGGCACCGCTCATCTGTCCTAAAGTATAAGTCACAAGCTCCGGGTACTTTCCATACGGAGTTGTGGAAGCTTTTTTCCACAATCCGCTATCTGTAGAATTATCTGTCTGGGATTCTTCTGTTTCTGTACTTTTCTCTGCATCCGTTCTGTTTTCTGCTGTCTTTTCCGTCTCGTTGTCTACAGTGCCTGGGTCAGCTGCATCAATTCCGGAATCACTGCATGATTCCTCAGAAAGCTCATAATCTGCTTCTTCGTATTCCACACCCGTTGTCTCTTTTCCCATATTTCCAGCTGCGCTGTCACAGCCAGTCAATAAACCGGACGAAATCACCATGGAAAAAGTCAGTCCCACTACCAGAATTCTATTTTTTTTCTTCACTTTTTCCACCTTTCTTTCCTGTTGTGTCCTCTGTGTCTTCTTCCGGCTCCTGCAAAAACTTTTTCGCAGAAAACTCTCCGGCTGCCACAGCCTCCTCATCCGCTTTTTCTCTTGGAATTCTCATTTCCACCCTGGTGCCTTGATTGATCTGGCTAAACACCTTGATTCCATACTCCATCCCATAAAGAAGCTGCATTCTGTCATTGACATTTTTAAGGCCATATCCGGAAGCCTTGTAAGTCACCAGCTTATCTGCCTCTTCCTGTTCCATTCCTGGTCCGTTATCCTCCACAGCAAGAAGCACATCCTCACCGTCCTTTACAAAAAACAGTTTCAGAATCTTCTCTCCTTCTTCTTTCATGTCCAGCCCATGCTCCAATGCATTCTCCACAACAGGCTGCAGCAGCAATTTGGGCACAATATCTCCTTTCACCTCCGGGTCAATGTCCCAGATCACCTGAAAATCATTGTCATGCATCACCAGCTGAATGTCCAGATACGCCTTAATATTCTGAATACAGTTATCCACAGTTACCATATCCTGCCCCTTACTTAAAGCAGTCCGGTAAAACATAGATAAGGACAAAGTAACCCTACTGATTTCCCTCTGATTGCTTCGAATAGCCATCCAGTTGATAACAGACAGGGAGTTATACAAAAAATGAGGGTTGATCTGGGCAGTCAGTGCCTTCAGTTCAAACTCTTTCAACGCGATCTTATTCTCATAAACCTCATGGATCAGACGGTTGATCTCGTCCATCATGCTTCGGAAGCTGCGCACCAGAAGACCAATTTCATCTCCGGCATTGCTGTCCACCGTAACCTCACGGCTGCCCTGGTTTACCCGGTTCATGTTAGCGGTAAGCTCCTCGATCTTTCTGGTAAAAAGTCTGGAAAAAGAAAGTCCCAACACCAGAATTATGGCTACACAGGCTGCAATCAAGGGAATCTCGCTGACCAGGATTCCTGCCACAGAGCTGTCCACTGCTGATTGCAGCTTATACAGATAAAAAATCCATCCGCAAGCCGCGTTCTTCCGTTTTACAAAAGCATAATCTCCCTGCCCGGACTCCAGAAACTCCCTGGAGACAGCCTCTCCCGAATCCTTTTCTTCCTTTTCACCCAGCATTTCCTTCTGAAACAGAACATTTCCCTCTTTATCCAGGATCATGCCCCCGGATTCTGCAGAAATAATCTTTTCAAAGGGCTGAAAAATCTTATTATAATCCAGTGTAACGCAAAGAACTGCTGTCTGCTCTCTGCCAGTATAAATCCGCCTTACAGCTGCAATCTCCGGTATCTGGCTGTCCACCACCCACTGCACAGACACATCCTCTGCCAGTTTGTCATACCACCACTCCTTATCCACCTCTGACAAAGGCACAAGTGTATACTCATGGCGCACTTTAATGCTTTCTGCAAACAACTGGATCTGTATAATGGCATCATGATAAGACTTTGGTACAGACAAAAGAGGATCTGCTACTTCTGTATATTTTCTATACGCTTGATAATTATCCATATTTTTCTCCGTGATCAGATCCTCAATATCCGGGGAATAAGTGAGATAATTCAGAAGACTGGAAAAAACTTCTATCTGGCTGTCGATTCCCTCTCCGGTCTGCTCCAGAATGGAAGACATATCCTCCATTTCTTTTTCCCGGAGCAGACTGCTCATGCGGTCATGACTATACAATACAAGCAGGATCATAGGAACCAGGCTGGCTGTCACAAGAAGAATAGTCAGCTTATGACGATATTTCATATTTTCAAATTTATTCTTTATGACTGCCGGTATTTTCATCCTCTTCACCGGTTCCTTTCCGATAGGACTCCGGGCTGCTTCCATAATATTCCCTGAAACTTCTGCAGAAATAAGAAACATTGGGGATTCCTACCTGTTCGCTGACCTGTGCCACCTTCATATTGGAATTACACAAAAGCTCCTTCGCCTTTTCCATCCGAACCACACGTATAAAGCGGTTCAGGTTCATACCAGTCTCTTTTTTAAAAATAAAGCTGAGATAACCAGAGGACAAATACACCTTCTCTGCCAATGTCTCAAGACTTAAATCTTCCGCATAGTGCTGGTAAATATAATTCTTCACAGAAGCAACTTCATCTCTGGAATCACTCATGGAACGCTCCAGAAACTCCTCATACTCCTTAATATTCTCCTGGGTGATTGCAAGGATCTGTTTCAGATTGGTACAACTGTACAGCCGCTCAACCTCATGATCCAGCTTCCGCTCCTCAGAAAACTGATTTTCCTGGAAAAGCTCCTGGATCACATTGGAAAAAACAAATTTCACATACATGGCAGAGAAACGGGTATCATTCTCATATTTCTTCACCAGACATTCAAAATGCGTCTTCAGCTGCTCCACATCTTTGCGGGAAATGTCTTCGGAAATCTTCTCCATCAGACGGGAATCCTGTGTCTCCGCATTCACCGGCTGGCTGTCTGCGGTCTCATTATTAAACACATGCACATCCGGATGATAAAATTTCTCCTCCATGGTCTGCTCCAGCTGGGACATGATTTCAGGCAGCGCCTCATGCCCTTCAAACCGGCTACTCACTGCAAGGTGAAAACTTGCAGAGTAATTCTGCTTCAAAAGGTCATATAAATGCTTGGCAACCAGCTGATAATCGCAGTACACATCTGAAAAAAACAGCACAGACTGTCTGGTATTCAGATTCAGGTAAAAGAAATTCCGGTGCAATCCCTGCATCAGTTCCTCATCAATGTTATCTGGAACATTGTCAAAAAATGCCTTATCTGATTCGATGAGAATCGCACAGTGCCACTGCTCCCAGTTAGATTCATCTAAAATTTCCCCAGCCTTTTTCAACACTTCTTCATTTCCGGAATACAGGTAAGTCTGAAGAAAATACTGAAGAAGAAAATTCTTCCCTTTCTCTTCCTTCTGCTTCTTGGACCGGATACTTTGAAGCTCTGCTTTTACTTTCCCGATAGTTGTATGAAATGTATCCGGATCAACCGGCTTCAGCACGTAATCCTTCACTCCGTAACGCATAGCTTCCTGGGCAAAAGCGAAATCACTGTATCCACTAAAAATTACAATTGGAAGATTGGGATACTCTTCTCTGACCTTGCTAGCCAGCTCCAGACCGTCCATATGAGGCATTTTTATGTCTGTTAAAAGAAAATCAATCTCTTCACTTCGCAATACATTCAGTGCCTGCCTGCCATTGGCAGCCTCATGGATCTCGTATTCTCCCTCTTCCTGTGCCAGAAGGAATTTAATTCCCTCCCGCTCAATTTTCTCATCGTCTGTTATCAAAACTCTGTACATATTGGTACTCCGATCTTTTATTATATTTAACACCGGGACAACTCTTCCAACTGTCATTTATGTCCGTCTGTCAGAAAAGCCAGAAATTTCATATCGCCTGTTGCTTCGCCCCATTTTTTCTGTCTGGCGCACATGAAATCTTATATAAAGATAAAGATAGCCCCTCGCATCTCTGCAAAGAACTATCTTTATTTTAACATTCTGGTATCATATTGAAAAGGGAATAATCTCCAAATTTCTCAGGTAAAAACCGTTCTTTTACCCAAAGAAATCAACCCTTAACTGCACCTGCAACAACTCCCTCGATAATATATTTCTGGCAAACCAGATATACAACAATAATCGGGATAATGTCGATCATAATACTTGCCATCATCGGTCCCATCTGTACATGACCATAGCTTCCACGGAAATACTGGATTGCCATTGGGATTGTTTTATATTTCTTAATATCCAGAACCAGTGTTGGAAGAAGATAATCGTTCCATACCCACATCAGCTCCAGAATTGCAGTAGAGATAATGGTTGGTTTCAAAATCGGAATCAAGATCTTAAAGAAAACCTGCAGAGGACTGCATCCATCAATCATGGCAGCTTCCTCAATTTCCAGCGGGCTTCCTTTTACAAAACCGGTAAACATAAATACTGCAAGTCCGGCACCAAATCCAAGGTAAACAATGCAAATGGTGTATGGATTATTCAGTTTCAAAGTATCTGCTGTTTTTGCCAGGGTAAACATAACCATCTGGAAAGGAACAACCATACTGAATACGCAAAGGTAATACAGAACCTTGGAAAGCAAGCCGTTTACACGTACAATGTACCATGCGCACATAGAGCAACAAAGCAGAATCAAAACAACAGACATAACTGAGATCACAAGGCTGTACCAGAAGGATTTCAGGAAATCCATCTGTGTGACGCTGGCTATAAAGTTCTGGATTCCGTTCCAGGTCTCAGATGTAGGAAACTGGAAAACACCAGATGTAGTAATTGCGGACTCCACTTTTAAGGAGTTAAACAGGATCATAACAATCGGGTAGATCCAGATAATTGAAATTACGGAAAGAATTATAGTTGGGATAATACTTTTTTTCTTATCTGCCATTATGCCTGCACCTCCTTAGATGATGTTGCACGAAGCTGGATCAACGCGATCACAACAACCAGTACAAAGAATACAACTGCTTTTGCCTGGCCGATCCCCTTCCATGCAGGGCCGCTTCGTCCGTAGAATGTATCGTAAATGTTCAGTGCCAGTAACTGTGACTGTTTTCCAGGATCTCCGCCTGTAAGGGAAAGGTTCTGGTCGAACATCTTGAATCCGTTTGTAAGAGTAAGGAATGTACAAATTGTAACAGATGGCATGATCATCGGAATCTTGATTTTAAACAGGATCTGTGATGCGGTTGCGCCATCAATCTGTGCGGCCTCAATCAGATCCGGAGATACGTTATTAAGACCAGCCACATAAATGATCATCATATATCCAATCTGCTGCCATAACAACAGGATGATCATTCCAATAAAACCATTTGTTGCAGACAACTTCAGAAGAGGCTGTCCCCACATGGAAAGCAGACCGTTTAACAGTGTCTGCCAGATATAACCAAGTACAATACCACCGATCAGGTTCGGCATGAAGAATACAGTACGGAACACGTTTGTTCCTTTGAAGCCTTTTGTCAAAGCCAATGCAATGGAAAATGCCAACACATTAATCAGAATACTGGAAACAAATGCGAATACAACGGTCAGCCAGAATGCATGACTGAAGTCACCGCCGATAAAAATTTTCTGATAGTTGGAAAGTCCAACCCAGACTACATCTTTTACAGTTGAAAATTTACAAAATGAAAGATAAATACCCCAGATAAACGGCCATAAGAAACCTATAATAAATGCAGCCAATGTTGGCAGAACAAATACCGGCCACCATTTTTTCAGAGATTTTCCTACCATTTTTCACTCCTCCTTTTCCTGTTATGACACCTTTGTGGAAGATTATCCACCACCCCAAAACATTACATCATTTTCCCATTAAAATGGGGAGGCTGTATTTCGCCTCCCCACCCTGTTCACCATTCTATAATATGTCCTGAATTTCTTCTGGACATATTATATGCTGTTGGAAAGAAATTTATTACCTGTTACGATTATTCGGAAAGAGCTTTCTCAGTTGCCCAATTGTCAACGAATGCGGAAACTACATCATCCCAGGAACCGCTTCCTGCTGCATATAATGTAAGCGCTGTACCAAGACCGTTCTTCCACTCTTCAGATGGCATTGTTGTGAAGTTCCATGATACAGGTGTAAGGCCAGCTGCTGTATACTCTGCATCCTGTTTTACAAATACGTTTGTGGGCTCCTGTGCTGTTTTGAAAGGAATTGTAAAGCCCAAGTCTTCTGACATAGCCTTTGTTCCATCCTCAGAAGTTACGCACCAGTTCATGAAATCAAGTGTTGCCTGAATATCTTCTTCAGAAGCTTCTTTGTTTACACACCAGAAGTTCTCTGTACCAGTTGCAAGACCTTCGTTCTCATCATCAACACCGAAGTAAATCGGGATCATAGCCAGCTCATCATCGCTGTATGTCTTGGACAGTTCGCCATATTCCCAGGAACCATTCTGATAGAATACTGCATCACCGTTGATGAACTCGTTACGGGAGTCATCTGCTGTCTTAGCAGAAAGCTCTGCTCCATCGCAGGTAGAATCTGTAATGTAAAGATCAAATACGTTCTTATAGTTATCAAGGTATGTTCCCTTGATTGCATCTGTATCATCGATACCATCTGCCTGATACTCATAGTAGATTGGGAGGTTTGCAAGGTGTGTTTTGAATCTCCAGTCAGAGGATCCGTCCATACCAGCACTTGTGAAAGCACCCTTTACTCCAAGCTCATCTTTTCTTGCCTGGATGTCATCAGCAACCTTTTTCAGATCATCAAAACTCTTAATATCGTCTACTGTGTAACCAGCTTTTTCCAGTAAGGTTTTGTTTACGATCAGTCCATAGGACTCGATTACGTATGCGATACCATCAACTGCATCACCATCTTTTACAGTGTAAGCATCAGATGTAAGCTGTGAGTAGATATCAGATCCGGACAGATCATAGCAGTAATCTTTCCAGTTCTTAAGTCCTACTGGTCCGTTTACCTGGAAAAGTGTAGGAGCATCGCTCTTAGCCATCTCAGACTGAAGTGTGGTCTCATACTGTCCGGAAGCTGCTGTAACAACTGTTACCGGAACGCCTGTTTCTTCTGTATATTTTGCTGCCAGGTTCTGCCATGCTTCATCCTGCTCTGGTTTGAAGTTTAAGTAGTAAACCTTTCCAGCTGCATCATCAGCCATAACCGGTAATGCCGGTACCATAGAAGCTGCCATAACTGCGCTAAGTCCCATTGCTGCGATTTTTCTCATCTTCATAATTTTACTCTCCTTTTCTTTGAGAACCGTTTCTTAAGATGTTTATATAATACTGATTTTTCTGTTAAAAAACCATGATAAAAAATCAAGAAACATGTTCATTTTTTTAGAGAGTGATATTTGAATATGGATATTTTATCGCAACTTGTACAAAACATTACAATTTTTATCAGGTCCGGACTTTGAATAATAATTCGGGTCACAAGCCAGAACCTGTTGGAAAAAGCAGTCTGTGAAACATCTCATATATGCAAAAGAGGACTGCTTGCGCAGTCCCCTTTCTCGTTCCGCATGTGCGGAGAAAAATCATATTCAGGCTTTTCCAACGGATCCGAAGATTTCCATTTTCTCTTTAACAGTAGCCTTGATTGCATCGAAGCCAGGTGCAAGAAGCTTACGTGGGTCATATCCTTTACCCTGCTGATCTTTGCCTTCCTCGATGTATTTACGTGTAGCATCTGCGAAAGAAAGCTGGCACTCTGTGTTAACATTGATCTTGGAAACTCCAAGGTCGATAGCTTTCTTGATCATGTCTGTAGGAATACCTGTACCACCGTGAAGTACTAACGGCATATCACCTGTAAGCTGCTGGATTGCATCCAGAGTCTCAAAGCTTAAGCCCTTCCAGTTAGCCGGATATTTACCATGAATGTTACCGATACCTGCTGCCAGGAAATCGATACCAAGATCAGCGATCATCTTGCATTCCTTAGGATCTGCGCACTCGCCCATACCGATAACGCCATCTTCCTCACCACCGATGGAGCCAACCTCTGCCTCTAAGGACATTCCGTGCTCTCTTGTGATCTTAACCAGTTCTTTAGTCTTAGCAACGTTCTCTTCGATCGGGTAATGAGAACCGTCGAACATGATGGATGAGAATCCAGCCTCAACACATTTCAGGCATCCTTCATATGAACCGTGATCCAGGTGAAGTGCAACCGGAACAGTGATCTTCTGCTCTTCCATCATACCTTTAACCATTCCAACAACAGTCTTATAACCAGCCATGTACTTACCAGCGCCTTCGGAAACGCCCAGAATAACCGGGGAGTTCAGTTCCTGTGCTGTAAGCAGGATAGCCTTTGTCCACTCAAGGTTGTTGATATTGAACTGACCTACTGCATAATGTCCAGCTTTTGCTTTTTTCAGCATTTCTGTTGCATTAACTAACTCATACATGATAAAATTCCTCCTATCTTTGGAAACACCTTAACTATTTCCATTGTCTGTAGTTTAGCAGATTTTTCCCCATTCGTCTACCTCTTTGCAAAAAAAATGAGTTATTGATTCTTTTTTCATTCCCCTCGCGTGTACAATATCAAAAAAACTGAAAAAATATCTTGCAAAAACTTTCTTCTTTGTATATAATAAATTTGTTCACGGATGGATTCCCGAGTGGCCAAAGGGGACAGACTGTAAATCTGCTGGCGATGCCTTCGAAGGTTCGAATCCTTCTCC
>NZ_JBCOMJ010000007.1:0-141117 GCF_040924225.1 Ruminococcus sp. RTP21484sp1_RTP21277st1_D2_RTP21277_210401
CGATTTAGTCGCAGTTAGCAGTTAGTTCGCTGGAGCGTTGCGCCGGCGAGTGAGCAATCACCATTGTCCGAATGCGTACGCCTTTAACAACTTTCAACACATTAAATAGCAATTTCGTTATTCTCTATGATAACAAGAACCAGGTCATACTTTCAATGTGTTATTGAAAATAGCCCGGTTCTTATAAATTTATTTTTTATAAATCCATCAGTCTGTCGTAGACGTCCTTCGGGATATACGGCTGCTGGTTGTGGATGGGTTCGCCCAGACAGGTCTTGGGATAAGCGAAGGTGCCGGGCTCCAGGCGAATTTCAAGGAGTTTCGGCGCTTCGGTGCCATGTAAAAAGTCTGCCGCTTTTTCAGCAACCTCATTAGCATCCATACAGGCACTGCTGATTCCATAAGCTTTGGCTACCTCTGCGAAGTTGCAGGACGAGAAGCCGCTGCCTTCTGAGGTATCAGCATAGACCTGCTCAAAGTAGTCGCGCTGGAGGTGGCGGATCATTCCCAGGGCGTGGTTGTTCATTACCATCATGGTAATAGGAAGATTCTCACGCTTGACCCACTCCAGTTCCTGAATGTTCATCTGGAATGCGCCGTCACCGCAAATGCAGGCTACTGGCTTTCCGGTGGCGTAATAAGCTCCGATTGCTGCTGGAAGAGCATAGCCCATTGCTCCGTGTCCGCCGGAGAAAAGAAGCTTCTGGTCTTTCTGATTATGGAAGGACTGGTAGCTCCATACCATATGCTGTCCTACGTCAACTGCTACTGCGGAAGTGTCTGCAAGAGCGTCGCTTAAATCTGCGATCATACGATTCGGATAGCGTTCTGGGATGGAATCATCTACTGCGCGCAAAGATTTCTTTATATCGGCGCACACAGCCAGCCATTCACTGAAATCATAAATCGTCGAGCCATCAGATTCTGCACTTTCCGCATTTTCTGCCATTGCCCGAATCACCTCGGCAGCATCTGCACAGAATTTCATTTCATCAATTCCATTTTCGTGAATATTTCGCTGCAAATTATAGTTATCAATATCTACTCGGATGATTTTCGCATTTTTCGCGAACTCATGAACTTTCGTACCAATCTGACGGGTGCAAAGGGAAATGCCAAGACAAATCAGCAAGTCACTTTTCGCATTGGCGATCATATTGGCATAGCGATGTCCGTAAGCGCCTCCGATGCATCCAAAATTCAGCGGATCGTCCCACGGTAGTGCTGACATTTCCAACACGCTTGTGATCACTGGTATTTTCCACTGGCGTGCCAGAGTAAATAACTGGTCGCGAACTGCTTTGTCGCTGACTCCATGTCCTAACATGATTACTGGACGCTGTGCTTTATCCAGAGCTTCACGGATTGCATCTGCTGCAGAAACAGCACAAGCTGATATTTCACAGTCTGCCATTTTTGCAGACTCTAATACTCCACTGTCGTCCGGCTTCATTGCCATGTCCACGCCTGCTGCTCCGCAGCTGTTTGCAGTTGCTTCCATGCTGCTCTCGCAAGCTGCACCAAATCCCATCTCATCCAGACTTATGTCATAAACCGGATTTTTTACATCCCCCCGCTGTATATTCATAGGAAGATCAATCAATACCGGCCCCTTCCGACCAGAATTCGCAATATGATAAGCTTTATTCAGTTCTTTTACAATATCCTCGTCTTCCCGGATCTGTACTGCATACTTGGTCACAGGCTTCGCCATGGCAACAATATCAATCTCCTGAAAGCCCTGCTGCCGAAGTCCCGGGATGCCGGAATACTCATAAGTATTCAACTGACCAGTAAGAAAAACAACCGGAAGGGAATCGAAATAAGCGTCTGCGATTCCTGAAATCAGATTCGCAGCACCCGGGCCGCTGGTCGCATAAGCACATGCACACCGTTCCCCCGCCTGGGCATATCCACATGCTGCAAAAGCCGCTCCCTGCTCATGATAGCTGGAATGGCTTCTGGTATGAGGATTTTTCTCTATAGAATCAACCAGATGGGCGATCATGGTTCCCTGGTATCCAAAGAAATCATGAATCCCTTTTCTCTGTAAAAACTCAACAATATAATCCGTTACTTTCATTTCCAGAATTTCTCCACCTTTTTTTTCAGATTTGTCCTTCCTGCTACCCCCAACATATCCAGATAAATATGCTGAAGCTCCTCATCCGGAATAAACACCTCGTCATTCTTAAGGCTCTTCACCATAGCCTTTGTATATGGGACAAAAACTTTTTCCAAAGCCGGATAATCTTTATTCTTATAAAGATTTATAATATACTCTTTGTTATCCAGATAATATTTCTCCAGTTCAATCTTGGATGCACAGAATTTCACATAATTCCAGCTCCAGTTCAGATATTCCTTTTTCTGGTTGGCATGTCCCTGCTTTCGTCGGGCATGGCTTCGCTTCCGGATCAGGCTCTTCTGACTTCCCACTTCCTGAAAATAATCCTCGAATCGGATCCTGGCACTGACCATTTCCGACAGCTTCACTGTATAATTATCCAGAACCTTCTCCTGGTAGTCTTCCCCATAATACTTCTGAAGATACGTATAAGTATCTCCCGGCACCGGAAACTTCCTGCCATCGATCACCACAGTTTCTGTCTCATCAAAAATTTCCCTTGGAAAATACACTGCCTTTTTCTTCAGGCGAACTACATATTCCTGGGTATCCTCCACATTCATCCTTTTACAGAGCATGCGGTAAAGGCTTTTTCCCAGACGGGCACGTCCTGTGACCAGGCGAAGCCTCATGACAAAACGGCAGATTGCCTTTTTCCTGCCTTTTCGGTCTCCATAATAATCAGCCAGCTCATTCCATCCCACTTCCTGGGCTCTTGTCCACAAATGAGCGAGTCTGGAACGCTGTTTTCCACGCAGGGGCAGAATATCCACTCCCATACCCGGATATTTGTAGTTCCTGCCTTCATTCAGACGGAAGCACAACGTATCCAGATCTGTATAGCGAAGGAAAAATCCATAAAAACGCTTATTGTTATTCATGGATTCTACAATTCTGCCATCCGGAGTCTCCTTCTCCACAGCCAGACGAAAGCGCTCCATATCCGCAGTCCGCATATAGACCACACCTGCATGAGGGCTGGTGATCTCCTGCCCGGTAACACAGCACAAAGTAAGCTGTGGTCCCAGATAATAAGGAATTCCTTCTCTTTTACATATTTTATCTATTTCGGCCAGAAGCTTTACAACTTCTTTTATTTCTCTGTTCAAGCTATGTCTGCTCCCATCTGTCTGTTCATAGTGATCACACTGTTACCAACGCCTGTTTGAAAAAGGCTTTCTGCGAGATGTGTGTCACAAGCATTCTTTCACAAGCTGCTGTATCTCTTCTATACTTCCATACTTTCCAAGCCACTGATTCAAAAACTCAGAAGCATCTCCGGCTTTTGCATATACAGCTGCTCTCTTGCTTCCTTCATACATATCTGTGAGAAATATCCGGGAAAGCTCTGTTCGCACAAAGCCGCTTCCATTCTGCCGCAGTGCCTCCAGATAGTTCTGGAACGCAGCCTCCGTCTGTCCCTGTTTTCTTCTCACATCTCCAATTACCTTGTACACCTGGGCTCGTTTTTCCTTGCGGATCTGTCCGTCCTTGGCACGTTCTGCCAGCCATTCCAGATCATCCGCCTCACTGGTGTAAACCAGATCTGTGCGAACCCTTGCCAGCTCACCTGGATAGCCCAGGCGCTCCCATGCCTTTGTCAGTGCACGCTTATAAATCTGGATGTCATTGTTCTCACCCAGGCTTTCTGCACGCTCTGCATCAATGCGCTTCAGGATTTCCCCGATCAGTTCTTCCATCTCAGAACGCTTTTTCGCAACACTTGCACGGGTCAGATAATAATATTCCCGCACAGAAGGATTCTCAGGTAAAAGTCTGTACCACAAAGCCATAAGCTTCATCGCCCCATCCTTCTGTCCAACATCCAGAAGCTGCTGACAGGTCTTCACCGTCTCCCTGCCATAAGGATTCAGGAACTTATCCAACTCCAGTTGGGTAATTCCATTATTTGTTTTCTCACGGGCATCTGCAAAAACTTCCAGAGCATCCGCGCATTTGCCCTTCATCCAGAGCAGTTCTCCCTGGTATTTCAGGAAATACCCGTCCTCCGGGAAAAGCCGCAGTGCCTCATCAATATAAAGCTCCGCTTCCACCATATCAATTCCATTGCGGGCGCGTTCCATAAGAAAACGGCTCTTAAATTTCACAAATCCCGGCACTTCCGGATACCGCTCCATCAGCGGCGCCATCGTATCCTCTGCTTCCTGATAACGCTTAAATTCATAATCGCAGACTGCTCTTCGAAACAGTTCAATATCAGATTTCAGCTGGGCCAGTTCAGAAGGGAACGTACCGGTCTGCTCCTTCACTACCAGCATTCTCCATGCTTTCCCGATCCGTTCTGTATAAACCAGCGTCAGCATTGCTGCATAAAAAGTCACATCGCTGACTTCCAGCAAAACAGGATGATAAAAAGCATAGATCCCGCCAAAATCCTCCCTGCCGATAAACGCAGAGCTCAGCTGGACCTGATAATATTTTGTAAAGATTTCATTTAATTGGGAAAAGTCACGCTTTTCCACCAATTCCTTCAGGCTGTGTCTGCTTTCTGAAATGCGCGCCTCCAGATCCATCACCGTACTTTTTGCCAGCAGAAGATTGCGCTTATACTGAAGGCGGTGGTTCCGCTTCGCACCTGCAAGAGAATAGATCTTACGCCAGATGGAATCTCTGCGAAGCCTGCCCTTGCGGATTCCCGGCAGATAATCATCCCGAAGCTCTTTATAGGTAATTCCCTCTACCGTAACCGCATCGTGGGATTCTCTTTCCCCATGGGGCGGAATGTAGGACCATTCATCTCCGTAATGCCAGATCAGATAGTCACTCATTCTGTGCGGCACCATTACCTTTGTATTCTCAAAGTTCATATATTTCACAGGAAACATCATGTCCTTGTCAAAAAGGAACGGACAGCCGCCCCAGCGCATTGCATAGCGCGGACAATCCTCTTCCTTATAGGAATACATGATCTTCTCCAGTTTCTTCAATGTGCGGTCTTTCCCCAGAAATGTATAGGAAAAAAGCCAGCGCAGATAGGCAGTCACCGGAATTTCCCAGCGGGCACCATATACAACTACCATATTTACCAGCTCAGAGTAGATCATCATATGAGTTCTGTATTTCTCATATTCCTTATCATCTGCGGGAATGGGATCCAGGGTGAGCACGTCGATAATCTCACCGGCGCTGTCCCTGCCAATAATCTGATGCTTGTGAAGGGCGCAACTGTCCGTAGCAACATACCTTGGAAAAGTATTGGTATAGCTGCGGTCTACATCCACACACTGAAGGGCGCGGTGCTCCGGAAGCACGGAGCCGGAAATTTCCACCAGTTTGTTCCAGTCATCTCTGGGCATATAGATGTCCACATCATCATCCCAGGGAATAAATCCCTCGTTTCGCACAACACCGATGGCCGTTCCTCCCGCCATTACATATCTCAGATTATTCTTTTTACAGATCTCATCCAGCTCACGAAAAAGCTGCAACAGATGTTCCTGTTTCTCTGTCATTGGTTATCCTCTCTGGTTTATGATTTCCAGAATGTCTGCCAGAGTCTCTGATTCCTCATTAAAAAGTCTGGTACATTCCGTTCTCTCATCACTGATCATAATAAGCAGCTCCTGCAAAAGGTAACGGAGGCCATTGCCTTCGAAGTTAAAGCAGTACCGCTTCAGTCCCTTGCTGTCGTCTATCTTTGCCTCAAAATATCCTGTGTTCCACCAGTCTCCCGGGATGGTCACACGGCCTTTCGTACCAATCACAACAAACTCATCCTCCACATCTACTGTGGTGCCAATCTCGACTGTGGCAAGAGCATCCTGATATTTCATGGTGATCATGTCGTAAATGCAGTTTCCAGATCTGTCCTTCACCACATTTGAATTCACTTCCTGGTAATTTCTGCCCAGTATCTTGATAATGGCACACAGCGGCAGAACTGCTGTTTCGGAAAAACTCCTTCCCCCTTCGAAATGGTCCTGGGAAATAGAGCATTTCACACATACAATATCGCCCACCAAGGCACTGTGGGTCTGCCAGACAAGCTGGTTAAAGGCCCGCAGATACACCAGATTTATTTTCTCCACAAGGAGTACATGATGAGCTGCTGCAAGTGCAAACAGGTCCTTCAGCTTCTCCTTATTATTCGTCATAGGAGCGTCACTTATCACATATTTTCCAAGCTCCAGGGATCTGCGGATGTATTTCTCCCTCTTAGGCTGCTCGGTCTTGATATAAACTATGTCTACCTGGGACAAAAAGCAGTCAAATCCCTGCTGCCATTCCCCATTATCTGCCTCCACACTGTAGTAGGAATCCAATTCATATTTGTCACAAAACGACTCCGCTGCCTCTGCATTCTCAGAAAAAACGCACTCCACATGAAGACCGCTGACATATTTTGTCTCCCACACAATACCATTGTCCTGATCATTATCTGTAACTACACCCACGGTGTAAGTGGTTCCCTCACCGCGCAGCTTGGTGCTGGAAATATTCTTGGTACGCTCCAGGTACACCACATCACAGTAATTCTTAAGGTAGTCAAATTTGCCACGCCAGTCAGAACCAAGCACCAGAAGATCTACCTTATACTTGATGATATCGCTGAGCTTCTGTCCCTGGTACTCCTCGATGATGATCTCATCTGCAAAGCCGGTACGGCGTACGTTCTCAATCCTTTTCAGAAGACTGTCCCGCACGTTCAGCTTGCCACGCTCAATATCGTAGCTCTCGCTGGTCACGCCCACGATCAGATAATCGCCCAATGCTTTCGCTCTTTTTAAAATATTATAATGTCCCTCGTGGAACAGGTCAAAAGTTCCGTAAGTGATTACTTTTTTCATCGTATTTCCCCTTAAAACCCCTGCTGTCAGCTTCACTCTGCAGTAAAATACTCCCTTTCATTCCCCCGGTTACTGTTCATAGCTTGAGCAGCAACAAATCAGAACCAGCTGCCGTCCGGGACTAATAAATACATTTAGTATAACACAGTTTGCATAGTAAGTCATTATGAAAGAATATCTGCTTTACAAAAAATATTCCCGGGTTTAACAAAAATACAACTCTTTTTTACTGTGAAACCACTGAACTGCTGCCTCTTTCTTAATAAGAAAAGAAAGACAATCCGTCAGGACTGCCCTTCTTCATGATCTTCTTTCTCTTCTGCATCAAAGGAGGTATCCCATGTGGCAGCCAGCTCTTCAATAGCCATTCTTCGCTGAGCCAGTACTGCAAACCGGTCTTCCTCTTCACTATCATATTCGTCTTCCAGGCCTTCATCCTCAACCTTCTTCTCACGTTTGAAAAGAATGAAGGTGATCAGTCCCATAACATTGGTATAGACCCAGTCCACCGGAAGACTTCCGAGTATCAGTACAAACAGAACTGACACTCCAAATAACGCCCATACATTCATCAGCTGCGGAATATTCAGGATCATAAGTCCGTTCATCAGAATCATGATGGGATAATGGAAAAAGTAAATTCCCATTGTGTTTCTTCCCAGGAAAATAAATGGATGGCGTTTATCTGGCATCAGCATCAGCAATGCGAAAATAACCGTAAAGGAAATCAGATACATCATTCCTCTGACTACCATTCCCTGCACATTGTCCATTCCACTTGCAAGATAGGAATGATTGCCTCGGAAAAGGTCTACCGGAATATTATTTCCGATCATATAATTGGTCGCCACAAACAGCAGAATGATCACGAAAAGTGCAACCACGATCTTGCCTTTAAATTTGCGGATCACCTTGGTGTATTCACTCTTCCATAAATATCCTGCCACAAAAAACGGAAAAAATACCACAATTCTTGAAGCTGATAAAAATGTACTGAATTCCATTCTGGTTCCTGCCCACAGCGCAAAAATAATGCTGAGAGGTACAATAAACCTTATTTTTCCAAATGCTTCTATGGTCAGACGGTATGCAAACAACGCAAGCACATACCACATAACGGTTCCGGAAGGACGGAGCAGTTCATAATCCATTTTATTTCCCAGCCAGATCTGCGCTGCCCAGGTAAGTGTATAGCCCAGAATATATGGAATCAATAAATTCTTAACATTCTTCATCACATCCTGAGGCTTCTTGGACAGATAACCGGAAATAAATATGAACGCCGGCATATGAAATATGGTAATTCCATACCACACAAAACGCACAACCTGATCTGCTTTAACCAGCTGGAATGCAATGATATGATTAAAAACCACCAGAAAAATCAAAAATATTTTTATATTATCCACAAGGTAGGAATATGGAATTTCCTGTTCCTTCGTATTCTTGCTCATTTTAGCCACCTTTATACTTTGACATAATTATTTTCAGACATGTCAGTTTTATGAATAAAGGATAACATATTTTTGTGGTTTTTGGAATAACTTTTTAATATTTTAACGTGTTTTGAAATATTTTCCTGTGGTTTTGTGTTACTGATGAACCGCAATAATGTATTATTTCATTTCTCCAAAAACCTGCTGGTGCAGTTTGCGCCCTGTAGGTGTTGCCGCCAGGCCACCCTCTGCTGTTTCTTTAAGGGCAGTGGGCATCACATCTCCTACCTTTTTCATAGTCCAGATCACCTCGTCAGCCGGAATTGCACTTCGGATTCCGGCCAGAGCCAGTTCTGCTGCCACAAATGCCCCAGCTACGCCTGATGCATTTCTCTTAATGCATGGAATTTCAACCAGCCCTGCAACAGGGTCACATACAAGACCCAGAATATTTTTTAGGGCAGTGGCTACTGCCGACTGGATCATATCAGGTGTGCCGCCGGCAAGTTCCACAATTGCCGCCGCTGCCATGGCAGATGCAGAACCGCACTCAGCCTGACAACCTCCCTGCGCTCCTGCAAGTGACGCATTATTGGCAATTACCATTCCCACTGCAGATGCTGTGAAAAGGGACATGACGCATTCCTCTTCTGTAAGCTGGTACTGCTCCTGCATGGTGAGTACAGCTGCCGGTACAATGCCGCAGCTTCCTGCTGTAGGTGCTGCTACGATTCTTCCCATGGAAGCGTTCAGTTCTGATACTGCAAGGGCACGATAGAGGGCTCCTCCAAGAAGAGGGCCTGTAAGATTTTTCCCCTGCTCTACAGCAGTGCGCATGCGATAGGCATCTCCACCAGTGAGGCCGCTTGTGCTTTTCAGATCCGGGGCGCTGCCAGGCTGGATACAGGATGCCATAACCCGATAGTTTTCCCTCATTTTTTCATATATTTCCTGCTTCGGCAGTTCCATCTGCTCCGCCTGCTGCTCCAGAACCAAAGCGGACAGGCGACAGTTGTTCTCCTTCGCTGCTTTCAGCAGGGATTCTATTGAGTGGTAGTTTAGATCCACAGTGAATTCTCCTTTACCGTATTTTTAGTGGGGTGAGATGTTTTTCAAAAAGGGACGCATTTGGACAATGTGTATTACTCACTCGCCGGCGCAACGCTCCGATGAACTAATCGCTAACTGCGACTAATGCGTTCGGGAGAGCCCTCACGCATAAGTCTCCGTAAGCGCTGGATTTCATCTGCGCTAAGAACGCGCCTGAAATGGCTCGCTGGAGTAATACACATTGCCCATATGCTGTATGTCGGCTGGAACTTCGACCCACTAACTAGCAATTTATACACGCTCTAACATCGTACTAGAATATATATTCTCCAGCCGGTTAATCTTCTCATTGAGTTCCGGGACAAAGTGGCTGTCGCTCTCGATTGTCATTACTGCTACGCCGCCCTTGGTCTCCCGCGCCAGGTGGAAATTGCAGATATTCACCCCATACTCTGCCATCAGCTCTGTAACTGCAGCAATCGTCCCTGGTGCATCCTTGTGAAGCACGATCAAAGCTGGATTCTGCCCGGTAAGGGCAACCTCCATTCCATTCACCCGGGTGATCAGGATATTCCCCCCGCCAATACTGCTGCCCCGAAGAGACACTTTTTCCCCGTCTGCTGCAGTCAAAGTGATCTCCGCAGTATTCGGGTGCGTATCCTCCAGTTCACCAGTCTCGATCTGGATTTCCAGCCCCACCTTTTTCGCCACATCAAGGGAAAAACGGATACGCTCATCATCTGTCTGCATTCCTAGTATTCCCGCTACAAGAGCCTTATCCGTGCCGTGTCCCTTATAGGTTTTCGCAAAAGAACCATGCAAAAATATGTGCGCTTTCACCGGAGTTTTTCCAAGAAGAGCCCTTGTCATCAGACCGATCCGGGCTGCTCCCGCAGTATGTGAGCTGGACGGTCCGATCATAACCGGCCCCAGAATGTCAAATACATTCATACTTATTTTCCTCTTCCTTTTATTCATCCACTGCCATTTTTCGTTTTCGGCAGCCTGCAGATGTTTTCACGTTACCGCTCACATCTGCACTGTTATTGTTCCATCTTAACATTAAAACATACCTTTTACAACATGGATAAAGGGTAACTGTTTACTTCTTGTTTACTGTTCACTCCATTCACAGTAACGCGCTTCGCAATGCACAATACTCCCGATAAATAATCTTATGTTTCCTTTCTACCTGGACTGTGGTAAAATAGTTCTATGTAAATCGCCTGGAACCATTCCGGCAAGACTATTTTCAGATTTCTTTATGAAAGGCACACAATTCATGAAACGAGTGATTACTTACGGTACCTTTGATTTACTTCACTATGGGCACATTAATCTGCTGCGCAGGGCGAAAGCTTATGGCGACTACCTGATCGTAGCTTTATCTACAGATGAATTTAACTGGAACGAGAAGCATAAAAAATGCTATTTCTCTTATGAAAAAAGGAAATCCCTGCTGGAAGCCATCCGCTACGTAGATCTGGTAATTCCGGAGGAGAACTGGGAGCAGAAGGTAAGTGATATTAAAGAATACCACGTAGATACCTTTGTTATGGGTGACGATTGGGAAGGGAAGTTTGACTTTCTGAAGCCTTATTGCGACGTGGTGTACCTGCCGAGGACACCTGAGATTTCTACTACGCAGATTAAGGCGGATCTGCAGAAGTAGGAAGCATTGGTAATTATATGATCAGAGATTTCGTATGATTCATACAGGTTACGAAATCTCTGACTTTTTTATTTCATGACAGCAATGTGCGCGCGATTTTTCCCGGACTACTTAGCAAGACGGATCATATTCCAGCTGTGTTTTCCAAGCACAGTACTTAATTTACCGCCGTCAATCCGGCTTGCAGCGGATTTCACAGGCACAACCTTTTCGGGATCCGCTTCTGTATTTACAGCTTTCATATCGTCATTAGTAAGTACAATGTGTTCTTGCACCTGATAGCCTTCAAACTGGCGCAAATCGCAGCTTACCTCCAGATCTTCCTCAAGACTTTTATTCACTGCAAAAATTGTAAGAGTATCTTTCTCCTCATTCCATACGCACACAGAATCCAGATACGAAACGTCACAGTAATTCCTGCTGTCGTATACCGGAGCCAGTACCTGTGTATTCAACACAGTTCCTCTTCCGAAAATGCTTGTGTACATATATGGATAAAAAATAGTCTGGCGCCATGCACCTGTATCGGAGGTCATGATCGGCGCGATTACATTTACCAGCTGTGCCAGGCATGCCATTTTCACACGGTCCGCATGGCGGAGCAATGTGATCAGCATGCTTCCAACCAGAAGGGCATCTTCGAAATTATAAATATCCTCAAGCTGATGTGGAGCCTGTCCCCATTTTTCCAGTTTCTCGTCGGCCGCATTGCTGTGATACCACACATTCCACTCATCAAAGGAAAGATTAATGCGCTTTTTGCCATGCTTTTTCGCACGGACAGCGTCGCAGATGCTGACTACGCCGGAAATAAAGTCATCCATCCCTTTGGAATTTGCAAGAAAATCAGGGGTGTCATCAGCAGCATTGCCGTAATACTGGTGAAGGGACATATAATCCACCAGATCATAGCACTCGTCCAGAACCGTGTACTCCCAATCTCCAAATGTCGGCATCATCAGATTGGAGCTTCCGCAGGCAACAGTCTCAATCTCCGGATCCAGCATTTTCATAATACGGGAAGTCTCTGCTGCTGTTCTTCCATATTCATACGCTGTCTTATGTCCCATCTGCCATGGACCATCCATTTCATTTCCCAAACACCAGGTTTTAATGTTGTGCGGCTCTGCATGGCCGTTGGCCTTACGCATGTCACTGTAATAGGTACCGCCCTTAAAATTACAGTATTCCAGAAGATTTCTGGCTTCCTCCGGTCCTCTTGTTCCAAGATTCACTGCCATCATAATATCTGTGTCTGCTTTCTTCGCCCAGTCCACAAACTCGTCCAGGCCAAAGTGATTGTTCTCGATCACGCCCCAGGCAAGTTCCGGTCTGGCTGGTCTTAATTCCTTTGGTCCTACGCTGTCCTCCCACTTAAACCCGGAAACAAAGTTACCTCCCGGATAGCGGACAATAGGAACCTGCAGCTCTCTTACCAGCTCCAGAGTATCCCTACGGAATCCCTGCTCGTCAGACAACGGACTGCCCTCCTGATAAATTCCCTGGTAAACAGCTCGACCAAGCTGTTCAATAAAAGATCCGAAAATTCGTTTATCCACCTTTCCAGTGAGGAAATATTTGTCAATAATGATCTGCGCTTTTTTCATAGGTATCCTCCTTATATGGTGCCAGTTGTATGGCATTTTTTCTGCTCTTTATGTATCTATTATTTTAATGGCATACGAATTTTTTACCAGTTTTTTTCTTCCGATATAGTTGACTTTTTTTCCGATAATGATTACAGTAAAAAAAATGGTGAAAGGAGTCCGGGTCATGAATTTTTACGAAGCTGGAGACAGGGATTTTTCCATTCAGTTCTGCGAATACAACTATTCAAACCCTGATTATGATCAGATCTACCGCCCCAACGGAAGCGGAGACTATCTGTTTTTGCTTTTTAAGACACCCATGAAGGTGTATCTGGATAAAAGACTCAGTATTTCCAAGGAAAATGCCTGTATTCTCTATGTCCCCGGATATGAGCAGCATTATAAGGCTGTTCACAGATTCCGGAACAGCTACCTTCATTTTTCCTGTAAGGCAGATCTGAAAAAACAGTATAGAATCCCACTTAACACTGTTTTTTATCCGGGAAACTGTGAAGAGATCGATGCCTGCATCCGGCTCCTTCACAAAGAACATATAGCAAATGATTTATTTTCCGATGAATACGAGTATACTCTCTTTCAGCAGCTTATGATTACGATTGCAAGGGGACTTAAAAGCCATCAGATACATGGAAGTGGAACAGAAGGAGACAATCTTTATTCTGCATTTCGAAAGCTTCGGCTGGAAATGCTCACGAACTACGCTAAGCCATGGGACACCACAAAGCTTTGTAAAACGGTCAGCCTGGAAAAAAGCCAGTTCTATTCCTGCTATCAGAAATTTTTCCAGAGTACCCCTCATGCAGATTTGCTTCAGATCCGTATGGATAAGGCAAAGAACCTGCTGACAAATGAAGCACTGACTGTCCAGCAGATTGCGCAGATGTGCGGATTTTCAGATTTTTCCCATTTCAGCAGATATTTCAGGAAACAGGCAGGATGCTCTCCCCTACAATGGCGCAGGAAAATGGGAGAGCCCCATTGATACTTTAACGATATTTCCAGATTCCGTGAAGTGCATAGGACAAAAAGAAACAGGCACTTCTCAGCGGTCCATAGCCAACGTAACGGTACACCTGATAGGTCATGATGGCAGATTTGGCTTTGTTTCTTGACTTTCCGCCCTGGGACAGACGATATTTCAGATAGGGCCTATTAATTCCTGTGGCATGTCCGTATTTTCGCACCACTTGCAGCCAGGTGATATAATCCTCATGGCTGTCATCATGCTCCATGGGAAATTCCAGCGCCACCTCACGGAGAATCAGGACGGAAGAACAGTTAATGCTGTTGTGTTTCAGAAGTTCATGATAGTCCAGCCTGGATTTAACCGAGATATACTTGCCTGTGAAGGTTCCGTCCGGATTCATGAGATCACGTCCTGTGGAGCAGATTACATCACCGGTCATTTCAAGAGCAGCCAGCTGTGCCGCTAGCTTTCCCTCTTCCCACCAGTCATCCGCATCCAGAAATGCCACATATCTGCCTTTCGCAACAGACACACCACGGTTACGGGAACCGGCAGCACCGAGATTGCGCTCATTTTTTATATAAACAAAATCCGGTCTGTTTTCCCAGGGAATGAGAGCTTCCCAGGTTCCATCAACAGAGCCGTCATCAATGACAATCAGCTCCAGGGGAATATTCTGCGCATAAACAGACTGCACTGCCTGGGCGATGTATTTCTCACCATTATATACGGGCATGATCACTGATACCGCTGGTCGCATTTCTTCCCCTGATGCCCTCTTGGATTGCTGCATTTTTTCTGCATTTTTCACTCGTAGCCCTGGTTCTGTAAATTCCATTTGTAACTCCTCTTATCTTTCACTTTCTATCATTATAAAACATCCGATTTCTTAAATATGCACTTATCTTTAAAGAAGGTCTTTATCAATAATCTGGTAGTTCGCCCGGTGTATGTACAGTGCCTTCCCATCGACCATAAGCTTTGTCATTTTCGGCAGATCGTCCGGAATTTCCCAATAGACATTATCCCCGGAAAATGCGGCGATAGGCTGTCCAAGCTGGGATTTGATGACCACAACCCTGGATTTGCCGAAATCATTTTTGTACCGGTTCAAAACCCTTGCCAGAGCTGCATTATCCGTGATTCCGTTCCCACCGTTACTGTTGACCTCGTCCAATGAGAAATCCACCTCCGGTTCCAGCCCATTCTGCACAAATACACAGGTATCTCCGCAGCTTTCGATTTCTTTTCCATCAATGGTAATGGTGATTACTGAAGACAGATCATAGCCGGTTACTGCTCTTCCATCGCTGTCATAGCTGACGGTTTCGATTTTATTTCCGGTAATGCTGATTTTCTTTCCAGAGGTTTTCAAGGTCTGATTCCCATAATTATCATAGGTATATACGGTATAATTGTTTCCGATCAATGAGCCATGAATTTCATTAATAATGGACCCCAGTTTACTGCAGCCAGTGAGCGCAACTACCAGAATTGCGGTCAAAAGGGCTGCAAATGTCCTCTTCTTTTTCTTTTGCATTTTTCTTCTCTCCATGTATTTTATGTTTGATATGCTTCTGCTATAACTTGAATCAAAAGATACTTACAGATTTATAGTAGCATGACAAATCACAGAACACAAGATGAATCACTGTCCCACGTTTTAAATTATTTTAGTTCAGGTTATCTGTTCACGCCGAGACCAACAGCCGCTTCGCGACGCACAGAAATCATGTATTCACATGATTTAGCGCCATTCTCACGCCAAACCAAACTCCACCAGTAACTTATTTCGATACTCCCGATCGGTGCTTGCTTTTAACAGCTTGCTGACACGGTCTGCCAAAATAAGTTTCTCACTCAAGGTCGCCATTCCATCTTGCCCTTCCAATCGTCCTTTCTGACGCCCTTCCTGGCGCCCTTCCTGTTCTCCTTCCTGTCTACTAACTCGCAGCATCTCTTTAATCGCTTTACACATGTCAAATCCGCCTCCTTTGGATCGTACTTCCTGTTTGCTCAATTTCAGCTGATATATAAAAAAATCTCGCAACGGTATGTTCGGCATATAGGTTGCCCGGTGTTTTTTCTTCTGACAGGCGTCTGAAAATACATACCTCATTTAACATTCAGCAATCGCATTCAGAACTCCTGCTTTTTTCATTTTCAACGGATTTAAAAGCATAAATTTCTGAAATGCGATTAGATAAATCGGATATAAGATATGTTATAGATTATATTAAATATATATTTTTTATTATAATGGCATTGTATTCTAAAGTTTTCAAGTGCTTTATTTTGTTTCACTCAAAAGCATCAAAAAATATGAATTACTGGCTTTCAAGCACAGCTTGTGCAAAAAATTTTATATTAGTTGATATCTTGTTTTGGATAATTATTGTCTTTTTGTTTGATTCGCAAATGTTACGAAAATTACAACTTATTTTGTCGAAAATGCAAATGGATTTCTAAAAGGCTATATGCTATCATTAAAAAGAAAGAATATGCTTTTTATCACCAAATATATAAGAAAAAGGGATGTTTATGAAAAGAAAATTGAAGTCTGACAGAGGTTTTACGCTGGCAGAACTTTTAATCGTTGTGGCAATAATTGGTGTATTGGTTGCCATCGCCATTCCCATCTTTACAAGCCAACTTGAAAGAAGCCGTGAAGCGGTGGATCTTTCTGATGTTAGGTCGGCTTATGCGGAAGTGATGATGGCGGCGATTACGGGGGATACCAGTGCTACGTATACGAAAGACAGCGGACAGAAAATATACAAAGAAATGGATGGTACCTATTCTATTATGGTAACGCCTCTAAAGCAACAGAAAGATGACTGGCAAACACCGTTGCCGATTACCATCGGTGGAGTATCTTCGAATGCCGGAGACACATATTGGAAAGGTATTCCTGGACCAAAAGGATATTGTGAAATTACATATCATCCACAGACAAGTACAGGGAATGAATATGTTTCATTTTATTGGACTGGGGGAACGGATAATGGTAATAATCCAACTTTAACTCCTGTACCAACACAACCGATATTTCCTACAGAAACTCCAACTCCTACTATACCAGATAATACCATTACAGACGTTGATTCAGTTGTAAATAAATGGGGAAGTTATAATTGGCCAAGCGAACCTGCATCTGGAGCAGGAATAACAATAAAAATAGATTTAGATTATGGTCAACTTATTAGCTATCATGATAGTAATAACAATGTTAAATATTATGTCGTAGCCAATGAAAACGGATATAAAGGGCGAGAACTTGGATCATCTCAAGATCAGGGACATTACTATTGGACGCCTGATGGAGCAAACGGCGATTTAATAGCGATTACAAAAAATCCACCCCATACGTGGAAAAATGCAATAAACGGAGTTATATATAACTTGTCAAAAGGGGATATTTATATTGATCCACAGGGTTACACATATATTTATAAGGCTACTAGTACAAATCAAAGCGTCCCTAATGGAGTTGGTAATTCTCAATGGGTAAAAGTATTAGATAATAAAAACTGAAAATGGAAGTAAAAAAATATCCTGTTCAAGTCCATTGTAATATTAAACTGCAATGGACTTGACAGGAGATCAGTTTTGTCACTTTCTTTTCCGTATTTCCAACATCATATTCCCTATGCCAAGCTCTTCTTCCTCTTTCCGGTTATGTTTGCAAATTTTAAACATCTGCTCAAACTGTGTTTTCAATTATTTACCTGTATAAAAGAGACTGACGTAATGCATACAGAATCTTTTCCCTCTTGACCTTTCGGAATTTCAAAAGAAATCCGAACATCATCATCGCGCCCTTCTTCGTGTGTATAATCAAATTCATATTTCCCCAATTTTTGAATATTTTGTTCGAGGTAGGTATTATTGCCATTTCTATTAGACAGTCTGACCTTTAGATTCGCGCCACACTCTTCTATATTAACAACAAGTTTGTATTTTTTATTCGCCTGTAACATAATCGTTCCATCGCCACCCTGTTTTAGCACACTATCCTTATGAGAAAAAGGCGTTAGAATTGCCTTTCCATTCTCAAACTTCACATTTATTACCTCCCAACCGGATGTGCTATCCCAGGAACTGCTATCTATCAGGATATTATTTTCCCCATTTGAGTCGCTATCACCATTTTGGCTTTCCCCCTCAAACTTAATGTAAACCGTTTCTGTATCAGCATGATATTCTACCCACGCCTGTGTCCCGGGAATTCCTTCAATAACAGAAAAATTTCCCAGACTATTGGGGATTGTCTCAGTTTGCCAGTCTGGCTGTTTTTGCCTAAGATTGATTTTTTCAAAATCTTTTCCATCTATATTTACATTTCCATCGACTGTAATTGCTTCAGCCATAACCTGTGCATACTGTACCCTTATATTTGCGGCATCGGTTGCTTCTCGGCTTTTTTCAAGCTGACTGGTAAATATGGGAATACCTATTGCCACCAATACTGCTATTATGGCAACAACAATGAGAAGCTCTGCCAGTGTAAAACCTTTTCTTTTTTTCTTCATAGTTCCTTTGCTCCATAAACGAACATGTCTCCTATCGGCGACAGTACTGTATATGCCTGAATTAGTCAAATACAATTGCGATTCTTAGAATAGAGTAACATATAAGCTCGTGAAGTACAATGTAATAAATGAAAATACTGAGGTTGAACTATATTTACCCAAAGAATTGTAATTCTTCTGGAATTAAATTGGGTGGCTGCTATCAAAGGCTGCCACCCAATTTTACCCTTATGCAATTCCCAACTCCGCCATCAGTTTTTTTCGATACTTTTTATTATTACTTGCCTGCAATAAATCATTAATACGCCCAGCAGAGACTAACTTTTGAATTAATTCATTCATTCGTTCTTCTGTCTTACGTTCGCCCTCACGTCTGCCCTCACGAATACCTTCCTGTTTGCTGTCTCTCATCATATCATCAAACGCCTTGCACATATCAAATTCACCTCCCACCGTTTCAACATCTCTCTTTATAAGTTTCATGGCCCTAATTCCCGACATTACAGTAAGTAGGTCAAATGTGTCTTCTTCTAGTTTGGAGAAAACCTCTTCATTTGCCTTTACATACTCCCGTAAAGCCGTTTTGTCATTCGTTCTTTGCAAAAATCCACAAACCTGTTGTAAATCGGTCTGGAACCAGTGTATATTTTTGAAATAATACACTTCAAAAAGCAGCATTGGTGTCTCGAAAAATAATTTCTGCAGTTCTTCTGGAAAATCATTTGCTCCGGTCAGATCATCCATTTTAAAGGCTGCCTGCCATGAAAAACAATTCCATTCAGAAGATCAACTATCCGCCGTGGATCTTTAAAGTACTCAATTGATGTGGCGTTCTTTTCCCGCATGCACACTCCTTTCTTTGTATGAAAAAGTTATATAAAGTCATGTGTACAATACAAGAACGAACATTTTGTACTATCATTAGTATATACATATATTTTGTATTTTTCAAGTATTAGTATACAAAACTATAACTTTACAACAACTATTTCATACCCACGCAAAATATTCATAACGAAATGGAATTACCTGACCGAATGGTCAGATTTAGATTTTTCTTTTGTAAAAGTAAATTAAGTATACGACTTAATGAAGGGCAATGTCAATCAGAAAAATTGAGGATTATGTATATGATTTTCGTAAGAATTGTGCAGAAAAGCAGGCCAGAAATGCCTTCTGGCCTGCCCGGTAAAAAGGATTATTTAAATTGAAATCACCCAAATTTCCTCATATTACTAAGGTCTGTCAGGTCGATCATCTGTGTTTCGCCGACTTCACCGGTTGGGCTCATCGGGCATACGGCGTAATTTCGTGTTTCACTTCCTATCGTAAGTTTAGCCACATAATGCCAGCGTGACCATTCCTCAGTGCCTCTCTGATAATCGCCATAACAATTGTGAATATCATCAAAACCACCGATTAACTTTGCAAAATCGCAAAGAGCTGCCGGTGATGTGCAGGAATCCCAACGATAAGATACAAAAAATGGAGTATTAGGTTCTGCTGCCAGAGATACCAGATAATTTCCATGTACCGTTACATATTTGAAGCGACCTGGCTCTGTGAGGTAATCACTTACAGCATCCATTTTTTCAAATGGAGTCATACCGGAAGTTGTAACTTTATTGATAATGTCAGTCATCCATGCTTTCTCAGCCTGGTCATAGTCCACCACATTTAATGCCACTGTTTTTGCAACCGTATAACCAGACATGGAGTATTCTCGGAATTCAATATTGTATGTTCCTGCTTTTTCAAAATCTACATATCCGATATAACCGCCTTTTACTTTTTTCAGGGAAGTTGTCTCGGAATCGCCGTTTTCATAAGGAATATCATCATATATATGCGTTGTTCCACCTGAATACACATTTATCAAAGGGCTTTTTCCATTACAGAGCAAGCCAAAAGAATTTAAATCCGGATTGTCTGTTTTTATAAAAAGAGGTTTGATACAATGCGTGTAGATATCTGCTTTCTGCTTGTCCAGACCATAAATTTCATATGTATATTTAGCAGGTGTTGTGCCTTTCGTATCATATATTGGCAAATCCACTTTACGGATTTCACTCCACGGTCCAACGACTTTTACATTATTGCGGATGGTGTAAGAACGTACTTTTGTATAGTAACTGCGGCCTGAGTCTAAATAATAGAAACTCACACTTCCTATCCCGTCATCTTCACCGATTGTTCGCATATCCTGAACACTGTATGCAAATTTATCATTGTAAGAAAGATAACCTTCGTAACCAACATAGGGATCTGACTGGGAAAAAGTTCCCGGGCAGTTCACATCCACCCATCCGTCACCATAATCTATTGACTTGATGGTGGGAACAGGAAGTGTGCTGTCAACGGTTTCAGATGTCACTACATAAGAAGTCTCAATATGCGGATTGTATAGCTTCTGGGTAACTGAAACCGTGGAAGTAATTTTTTGTCCATAAATATCCGTGATGGTAATCACGCATTTCCCAGGCTCAAGTGTCGCAAATAAGCGGCTATTTCCGCCTTCAGCTTCATCTGTGGAATATACAACAGCCGGATCAGAAATATTAATGTCTTTGATTCCATTTGACGTTTCAATCTCATAATATCTTCCGCTTTCCAGGGTTATATTTGCTTTTCCCTCTTCGAGCGTTAATTTCGGAACCGGCTTAGGGGTAGGCGTTGTATTTGAAGTATTTCCTTTTGACTTTCCGCTTGTTTTACAATGTTCCGTGGAAGACCATTTGGAATAATATTTCTTTCCTTTAATGGCCATGTAGGTACGGGCCTGCATATAATATGTAGTTCCGGCTTTCAGTCCATTGAGGGAAACGGTGTTGTTTTTGTTTCCTTTGACTGTTATGGTTTTCGCATTTTTTAATTTGGAATTTGTGGCATAGCGCAGCTGGTAACCGCTGGTCTGAGCGGTTTGCCTTTTTATTATCACACTGACAGTCTTTTTTCCAACATAACCACCCATTACCTGGGTCTTTGGAGGCAAAATGGTAAACTGCTTTTTCACGTTTCCGGCATAAGCACCTTTTCCAATAATCTGAACCGTATAGGTGCCTACCTTTTTGCAGCCCTTGGAATATTTCAGAACATAGTTTTTCTTCTCTTTCAGGACGTTGCCCTTATAGGTGACGCTTACCTTCGGGCGCTGGACTTTTTGATTGTAGGTGAGTTTGGTGGCTGATAATTTGATTTTGGTGTTTTTCAGATTTACCTTTGCTGCAGCAAATACCTGGCTTGCACTGCACAGCAGAAGCAGGGAAATCATCAGGCAAAAACGAATCAGCCGGTGGAGGTGGTAATTCTTTTTCATAAATTTTTGCTCCTTCCTGCTAATTCCAAAACATGTTCTTTGCTAATTTTCAGTAAAGCCGCAATCTTTTCAATGCCCATTCCATCCTGAAGTAACGAATTGACAATTTCTTTTGTTTTCAATTCCTTTCCTTCCTGTATTCCCTCTTGTATTCCTTTTTGTATTCCTTTTTGTATTCCGCTTTGCTCACCAGCCTCAAACTCAGCTTTTCTCAGTTTACGTTCTTCCTCTTCTTTGTCATATTCAAATATACTCACTGCGATAACCTCCGCTCTATTTTTCCGAAGAAATTCTTCCAGAATTTCCTCCTGAATACATTCATCTACAGCTTTTTTTACAGCTGTTTCCAGTTGCATATATTTTGCATATTTACGAACCCGCGCTACATATATTGCATATTCCCTTAGTATCTGGCACTGTTCCATCAATTCCCTGTTACTGCCTTCATAGCATCCGGAATATCGTGACCTTGTAGTTTCTGTTTACCATAGGCTGGTCCTCCTTTTCTTTGCAGGAGTCAGAAAAGACAAGCTAAGCATACATACCTTTCATTCAGAACTCCTGCTCTTCTTCGTTAATGGGTAAAAAGCATGGATTTCTGATGTGTGATTAGATAAATCAGATGGCGGATATGCCTTGAACTATATGAGAAATATGCTTTTTATCATAATAACATTGAAGTTCTTGATTTACAAGTATTTTTCGAAAGTCTGCTAAATTCTTTTGCTTTCTTTCTTCACAGCCTATTCCCCTGGTAACGGGAATGATTTTTCAAACACGCTCTAATCCGTCACCAGCCTTACGCCATCCATAAACAAAATCTCACACCCCTTATCACCCCCAATTATAATTTCCCCGATCACCATTCTCGTATTCTTCGCCACCTGGAACCAGTCAGGATACTTTTCGGTCAGCTCTTTCATCTGTGCTGCGCGTAAGCGCTCCAGGGCATTTCCCTGAGCAATATCTTTCTCCCAACCTGACAGAAGATTTTCTCTCTGGGATACCAGCTGTGCCCAGGCAGCGCTTACGTATTCTTCCATCTTATGCCCCTCAACAGGCTTGGCTTTACAAAATCCACCCTTTTCTTTGCCGGAATTTATGCAACGCCACACACTTTTTCTACTCTTCTTCACCATCCTTCCGCCACAGCACCCACAAAAAATTTTTCCATAAAAAGGTTCCAGACTGCTGCTTCCCAATTCCCGGATCTGATGATTCCGTTTAAACTCTTTGATTCTGTTGATTTCCAGCTGTGCCGCGTCCCATATTTCCCGCTCTATGATTGCTTCATGATCATTTTCCACATAATACTGTGTCAGTTTTCCATCGTTCTTTTCCAGCTCTTTCGTAAGAAAATCCCGGATATAATACTTCTGCATAAGCAGATCTCCCTTGTACTTTTCATTTTGAAGGATGCGAACGACCGAAACCGCAGCCCAACGAGATTCGCCATGCACCACAGTTTTGCAGTAACATATGCTCACTTATCGCTTGAAAGCCTTTTGTTTCCTTGCTTTCAGGCTTTTTTTATTTTTAAATTTCGTCATATTTTACTAGCGTTTTGTATCGTTTTGTGGTGCAATAAATATTATACGAAACGGAGTGCTTGCTATGTACCTCAAAAAA
The DNA here is from genome assembly GCF_040924225.1 of Ruminococcus sp. RTP21484sp1_RTP21277st1_D2_RTP21277_210401. Classification (NCBI taxonomy): domain Bacteria; kingdom Bacillati; phylum Bacillota; class Clostridia; order Eubacteriales; family Oscillospiraceae; genus Ruminococcus; species Ruminococcus sp. RTP21484sp1_RTP21277st1_D2_RTP21277_210401. The sequence goes on from NZ_JBCOMJ010000007.1 coordinate 23,149, forward strand.
ACACCAAACCTGAATGGTCGGATTCGCCTTTCCATTGTTGACACCTATTACGATAAAGCTAAGAAATGCTCCCGCCAGAAAACAGTAGAATCTATTGGCCGGCTAGACGAATTAGAAAAAAAATATGATGACCCTATTGCTCACTTTCAAAAAAGAGTCGAGCCGCTAAAAGCTGAAAAAGCAGCCAGACAGGCTCCCATCCACTTTACTTTTTACGATTCTGATCGCCTTTGTTTAGGTGACAAGCTGAGAAAAAACTTTGGCTATGCTGCACTGAGCCAGATCTACCATGAGCTCGGTCTCCATACTTTCCTAACGAACCGGCAGCGCCGCTCAAAAGAACAGTATGATGCCAATACCATCATGAAGATGCTGGTCTATTCCAGACTTCTTTTCCCTGCTTCAAAGAAATCTTCCTATGATGATCGGGAACATTTCTTTGAGAAAACAGACTACTCTTTAGACGATGTTTACCGCTGTCTGTCTTTCCTTGACAAACATAAAGAAAACTTGCAGATCTGGCTAAATGACCATATCAAAGAGAATTATGGCAGGGATACCAGCCTCATCTATTATGATGTTACAAACTACTATTTTGAGACAGATGAGCAAACCGATTTTCTCCGTAAAGGAGTTTCAAAAGAACATCGTCCAAATCCAATTGTGCAGATGGGACTTTTCATGGATAATCAGGGAATTCCTATTACTTATGAACTTTTTCCCGGAAATACCAATGACTGTCTGACCTACAGACCTAACTTTGGACGCATCAAAAAGCAGTTTGATCTTGGCAGAGTCATTTCCGTTGCTGACAAAGGAATGACAACAGGTGATAACATCTGGTACACGATCAACACGCCCACTCATGACGGATATGTTTTCAGTATGTCCATCCGGGGCGCAGAAAAAAGCATCAAGGACTATGTTCTGGAACAGGAAGGTTATGAATGGCTTGGTACAGAATACAAGCGGAAATCCCGCAAGTCTCCAAGAACAATCCAAGTATCCTCTGTTTCGGGCAAAAAAATAAAAAAGCAGGTAAATGAGAAACAGGTTGTCTTCTGGAGTGAAAAATATGCCAAACGAGCAAAAGCAGAGCGTGAAGCTGCACTGACAAAAGCAAGAGACCTGGCAAAAAATCCAGGGAATTATATAAGAGCCACGTCTTATGGTGCTGCAAAATATGTCAAAAAATAGACTATGACAAAGAAACCGGAGAAATCCTTACCGCCTCTTCTGGGCTGGACATTGATGAGGACAAAATCCGGGAGGAAGAATCACTGGATGGTTACTACATGCTCTTAACCAGCGAAATGGAGACATCTGACGACGAGATTATCGATATGTACCGAGGTTTATGGAGAATTGAGGAATCTTTTAAAGTAACCAAAAGTGAACTGGAAGCCAGACCCGTGTATGTCTGGACAAAAGAACATATCGAAGCACATTTCCTTACCTGTTTTGTAGCTTTGACAATCGCTAGAATACTGGAAAATAAACTGGAGCGAAAATACAGCATCGGAACTATTTTGGAATCTCTGTCAAAAGCCAAATGCAGCCTAATCCAGCAAAACTATTATCTGTTTGATTATTACGATGAAGTTTTAAAAGATATCGAAAGAGTTACAGATATTGATTTTGGAAAACGTATCCGTACGCTAGGGGAAATAAAAAAAGTTTTAGCAAAGACCCAAAAATAGAAAAAACACCATGAAAATCTGACAAAGCAGAAAGCCCGCCAAGCCCTGTATTTACTGGGTTTGACGGGTGTTTTATATCCATTTAGCTGCAAAAGTCAGGGTCTTTCGCAACTGTTAGAATATGAAAAGAGTATGCGAACTACGGCATTTTTGCCATTTATTCCGTACAAAAAATAAGATAAAAAAGTAGAAATGATGTAGAATATTTTTCAATAAAATTTGTACTAAAACAGAACATAAAAATTCCCACGAGAAACAATGCTGCTTTTCTGTTTCTCGTGGGGAAATAGTTATACAAAATCAAAACTCAATTGCGTATATTCTTCTATATCTGCAATTTCACATAAATAGTTCTCTAAATCCTCATTGGTTTTAATCACTGCTGCCTGATATAAATTCTCCAAAACATTATTTCCTGTAGAATATTTCAACAAACCGTGATAATAACAAGCCAGGCGGCGATTCTGTTTTTTTGCATACTCTGCAGTATGCATAGTACCACTTTTTTCCATAGCTTCTACTACCAGAACCCCCTGAGACATGCCACTTTGAAGTCGGTCGCGCTGCACGAAACGATATTTCTCAGGTCTTGTTCCTTCGGGATATTCGCTAATAAGACATCCGCCCTGCTTTAAAACTTCTTCTGCAATCCATTGATTAGATTTCGGATATATTTCATTTATTCCGCAAGGAAGAACCACTGCGCATTTCCCCCCTGCTGCCAGAGCCCCCTTTAGAGCTTCTGCATCACAGCCAAGTGCAAGACCATTTACAAGATTAAAACCATTTTTGCCTATAATACTGCCCGCATTATAAGCCAACTTAGCACCTACAGCCGATATCTTACGTGATCCTACAACCGCAATACTTTTATGCTCATTCAAAATATCAATATTTCCTCTATAGTACAAAACCTCTGGCCGGTCTTTTATTTTTTTCAAATCATGTGGATAATTTGTTTCATCAACTCGACAGATTTTTATTTCCTGCCATAGTGTTGTTTTCTTTTCTTCCATAAGCTTTTCCATTTTATATTGCCTTACCCAATGCAAACATTTCTACATTAGCGGCTCCACGATTTAATAAAATTTCTTTGCAGACATACAGAGAGTTTCCAGTTGTAGTTACGTCATCCATCAATAATACAATGTCTGCGCTTATGTCTATATCCTCTACCGTATCAATAGACTGCATATGAACTGACAGATTCCTGCTTCCTCCTGTTGCAAGCTTGTTGATTGAATGGCTTCTTCTTAAAAAATATACTTTATTATCCCTTCCATTGGCAGCAAGCATTTCTCCTAGTTTTCCAATTCCGGATTCTCTTTTTTTCCGCATTACTGGAAGGTACCACACAAATAGTTACTCCGGGGCATATCTCACAATCCAGTAAATTGTAAAAATATTTAATCGCCGATGGTTTCTTATCCTTCAAATCCAATATTTTCCCGCTAAACACATCAAACAATGGATTCTTTATCTTTCGTTCTCTGTCCAGCCAATATTTATGATAGTTACTGTAAACTACAATTTCACCAGTTCCGTTCCATGCTTCATTTACAAACACCATGTTTATAGCCTCCTTCGAACAAATGTTTTCTTTATTTTATCAGATTGCTACTCACATTTCAACCGGATGATCATTATATTTCTCAAACTCCTTTTCCATCTTTTCCAGTATATTGGAGTATTGAAGGAGTTCGGCCACACGTTGTTCTTTGTTGTCGTATTGTTTCTTGTAGGAGACGCGGTGTTCCATGGCGGCCCAGAAGTCCATGGAGATGGTTCGCAGCTGGATTTCTACCGGATAGTATTCGTTTGCATCCAGACAGCAGACATTTACGCCGAGAATGACATGATGGCTGCGATAACCGTTGGGCTTGGGGTTCTCAATATAGTTTCTCTCACGGATGAAAATAAGGTCGGGCTGCTTCTTTAACATGTTTACCAGATTATTCACATCCCCAACAAAATAGCAGATAATACGCACCCCCGCAATATCCTGCAACTGATCCTTGGCATTTTCCAAGGTTGGCTCGAAGCCATGACGCACCAGTTTTTCCTCAATGCTGTCCTTCTTTTTGATCCGGTACTGTATGTTATGAACGGGTTTCCCCGTCTTTGTTTTATAAATAGAGTGGTTCAGCACTTCCAGACGTGTCAGCAATAGCTTCATCGCATCCTCATACGGCTGAATAAGCTCATAATACTCCTTGTCAGTCATAAGTAAAAACCCTCCTTCTCGTTTCCCATGGTACTATATAAATGTGTTCATTTGGTGAGAACGAAATAAACAGAAAATAAATGTTACTGTTCACTGGTAACGTTCCGCGAGGCGTTTTTTGTGAACAAAGTTCACAGAAAACCCGAGAATTGCGGCGCGAAATCATGCGAATGCATGATTTCTGTGCATCGCGAAGCGCGTTACTGTGAACGGAGTGAACAGTAACAAATAAATTACTGTTCACTCCCTTCCTTTTCCCCTTGAAATCCCCCTGTCGAACTGGTACTATTATAGGTAAAAGATTGACGAAATAACTGCAATTTTGACTTGAAATATCGGAATTAGGAATGGGGTAGAGAGTTTTTGATGAAGTCTTTTAAAGTCAGCATCATTTTACCGGTGTATAACGTGGAAAAATACCTGAGCGCGTGCCTGGACAGCTTATTGGCACAGACACTTGAGGAAATAGAGATCGTAGCTGTCAATGATGGCAGTACAGATGGAAGCCTGCAGATTCTGCAGGCTTATCAGTCGTTAAATCCGGAGAAGCTTTTTATATTTTCCACAGAGAACCACGGCGTCAGCAGGGCACGAAATTACGGTTTTGCCCATTCCCATGGAGAATATGTCTGGTTTGTAGACAGCGATGACTTCGTAGAGCCTGACGCCTGCAGACTTCTTTATGAAAAAGCTACCGCTGACGGAAACGACCTGGTTCTTTTCCGTTACTATAATGTAGACTCTGAGACCGGAGTCCGTAAGGAATACATTGCATCCTGCCATAATCAGAACTTCCGCGTTGCAGACAAGCCTTATGAATTACCTGCGATTTCTCCATACCCATGGATCAAGTTCATTCACAGAGATCTGTTTAACGGACTTTGTTTCCCGGAAGGAATCCGGTTTGAAGATCTTCCGGTGGCCTATCTTCTGGCTGTGAAAGCCCGTTCCATCGGATACGTGGATCAGTGCTTCTATAATTACAGAAAAAATGTAGGATTCCTCAGCCGTCTCACGCCTTCCACCCTTCACATCCGGAATGCCATTATTTTTATGAAGGAAGAAATGGAGAAGCTGGGGCTGTTTGAGCAATATCAGACAGAGCTGGATTTCATTGCTGTGCGCCATTTTTTCTACCGTTTCTGGAAGCTTCTCACCAACTATGAGACTGACCAGAAAGAACTGAAGCTGCAATTGATCAATGAGCTTTTCGATTATATGGAATCCAATATTCCAGACTGGGAGAACAATCATTATGTCCGATATTCACTTCCGCCACATATTGGGCGACTGCTCTGTCTTTATGGTTCCAGACAGGAAATGATCTCTTTCGTAGAAGCCTGCAACGGAATGACCGTACAGCAGCAGAAAGCCTGGATAAAGGATTACAAGCTTTCTCACAAAACATCTCCCAGCTATCAGCCTGCTGAGATGATCCACCGGGAAAAAACTTCCTCTCAGTTTTATGGCTTTGCCTATACCGGAAGCCTTGCTCCTGATCCGGAGCAGATTCTTCTGGAAGCCAGCCGTGGAAAAGAAATTCCTACCTGGATATTGAAATTGCTTGTGCATCTTCTGAGGAATTTTGGAGAACACCAGATCATTGTCTCCCTGACTCAGGAGAAGCATGCCTTGTTCCAGGCTCTTCTGAACCGCTATCTTTCCGACAGCACAGCTCTGTCTGAGAATATTACTCTGGTGTGCCCGGACAGCGAAGAATACGGCAAGGCACTTGCACTCTCCGGCTACGTGATCACAGACGGACCTTTGCCCTACTATTTCCGGAAGGAAGAGGGGCAGTTTGTGTTGCTTTACTGCGGACACAATCTGTATCCGGAAACCGTTCTGAACACACCGGATTCCACCGCTGATACAGGGCTTTGGCAGCATACTATGTTTATGGCAGACTGCCTGTATTTTAACAATGTACAGAACCGGGATATTTACCTGCAGGAATGTATGACAGCTAATATCTGCAAAACGCCTTACATTATCGGTTCTTCCACCCACATTCCGGTGATTCCCAATGAATCACACAGGGAAAAGCTCCGCCGCAGCTTGCAGATGGATTCCATGCAGACTATTTTGTATGCACCGCTGCTTCCAGGGTCCTATATTGCAGACACTGAGCAGGCATTCCGGAATTTCATGGCAGCCCTCTACATATTTGACTGTGAACTTTCCGATCATCAGGTTTTGTATCTGCATCTGGACCATGAAAGGGAAATTGATTTTTCTGAATTTAGACATATAAAAGAAATGCCAAAAGATTTCGATGTACCGGATTTCGCTGCGGCGTGTGATATTTTTATATCGGATTATCACAATGCACTTTCTGCCAGATTCACCACAGGCACACAGATTCTACGATTTCTGTGCGGTACATTTCTTCGACACGAAAATGCAACCAGTGACCATCAGACTGTACCAGCTGCTCCTGTCCTGCAGGAAACCACTTCCTGTCTGCCCGAGAGCTCTGGAGCCTGTTTAAAAAATCATTCCTGCAATCTGCACTCCACACTTTGCGATGTATTTCACCCGGAATATCCTGCATTTGATAATGTGCCGGAGTTAGTACGATATATCAGGCAGTTAGAACTGATTTCTGAGAAGATGCCCGCAAATGAAGCTTTGCATTTTGAACCTGTCGACCAGTTTACTTCCAATACAGGTCATGGGTTCGATTCCCAGGAATACGATTGGAATTCTTCGAAAAAAAGCTCTCTGCAAATGGAAAACAATCATGATTTACAGACCACAAAGAATTCCTCCGGAGAAGCCACTACTTTCGAGGAATCCCCACAATATCTTCTCACAGATATTGCAGATTCTCTCTTAAACGGACGACCGCTGCCCTATTATGCTCCAGCTTCTTCCGATGATGTACCGGCACCGCGCACACGCGTCCTGTTCTTTACAGGGCGGAAGCTTTCCCAGAATCTGGTTCGGGATTTTAATGCCCTGGCAGCACAGGCACCGGAAAAAGAATTCTGGCTTGCATACAATGATTTCCGCAATACAGACTCTGCCAAATATCTGGCACAGTTATCACCTGACTGTTCCAGCCTGCCATTGAAGCCGGATCCCGAGAAAGGTAACCGCTGGAAGCTGGCAAGTGTGCTCACCAGCCGGATGGGACTTTTCTCATTTTATCCCTTATCCCATATTTTGGACTTGGGGAAGGAAGAATATAAGAAGTGCATGGGAGAGACAAGATTCGATGAAGTCGTAATCACTTCCACAGATAGTATAAAAACGGTTGCTACGCTTCTGGCTGCTGCGCCAAAAGCGTCCTATACTTTTGACACCTTTAACCCAGAGCGCTACAGTACCTCAAGACCTTACAGGCACCAGATTGCATTTCTTTGCAGAATGTTAAAGGATACAGGAAGTCTGGAATTGCCTGCCGAGCTTACCGGATTGAAGCTGACGCAAAGCTCTGGCAAAAATAAAGATAAGGGAATGCTCTAGAGCGTGTTTGAAAAAGGCTTTCTGCAAGATGTACGTCACAATTTGTGGGAATGCTTTTTTATAACCCATTCCTTACGAAAGGATTTACCTATGAAATTAACCACTATCATCCCGGTTCACAATGCTGAGAAATACATCACAGCCACTTTGGACAGTGTATTGCAGCAGGATCTGGGAAATCCAGAGGAGCTGGAGGTGATCTGTGTGGATGACGCATCCACCGACGCTTCTGTTGCCCTCATAAAAGATTACCAGCAAAAAGACTCCCGCATCCGCCTTTTCCTCAACGAAAAGACCCGGTTTGCAGGAGCCTGTCGAAATAAGGGAATCGAAGAAGCCCATGGTGATTACCTTCACTTTCTTGATGCAGATGACCTTGTAGAAAAAGGTGCCTACCAGAAATACCTGTCCATTGCTGAACAGGCGGGTGCCGACATGGTAAAGGGCTGCGCCGTCTGCTTTGACAATGAGACCGGCGAGCTTTCCGATACCCCGCTTTTTGCACTGTCTGATGTGCCCGCTGAGTGCTTCGATAAGGTTCTGAATTTCCACCAGGCTCCCGAAATTTTCAGCCACATCAGTGTAGTTCCATGGAATGCCATTTACAAACGAAAATTCATTTTGGAAAAGGGGCTTCGCTTTAACAATCTGATCTGTGTCAACGACCGCTCCTTCTACAGCGAAGCCGTATTCACTGCCAACAGGATCTGGCTCACTCACGAGCAGATTGTCCGTTACCGTGTGAATAACAGCGCATCCCTTGTAGGAAACCGTGCCAGAAACTTCCATTGTGAATTTGATTCCTGGCAATTGATCATGAACCAATGTACCAAATACAATATTCAGGGCCGCGAGCTGGCCATCGTAATGGAGCGTGAGCTGATTGACATTTTTATCTGGTATCGCAAATACAAGAAAATTCCGGAAATTTCAGAAGAGATTACTGCGCAGACCCAGGCGTTTGCGCAGAAGCTTGATATTTCGCCTCTTGAAGCATTCCCGCCTTCTTTCAAGTGGTACTACGATTATCTCACTTTTCTTCCAGAATTTGAGAGCCTTACAAAAAATTATAACAATATTACCCAATTCAAAAAACAAGCCAGACTAATCATGCCCCAGTGCACCACCCCGGCTGACTTCCGCCACCGTATACAGGAAGCCCCCGCCACAGATAGTACCTCTAAACGGTCAGGTGTATTAAAAAAACTGCTCTCTCATTTTAAGCATTGATTCGTCAGAAACCACCAGTTAGTTCAACTGGTGGTTTCTCTTTGATTGGGCAAAGGGGCTGGAGATACCGCTCCAGCCCCTTTGCCTCACGCACCTTCGTTATTCATCCTGCTCACCGACTTCTTCCTGTGCTTCTTTGCCTCATAAAGCTGCTGGTCTGCAAAGGAAATCACCTGCTGGATATCTGTTGAACTATTGGGGCAAAACTCGGCAATTCCAAGGGAAATCTCCACCAGGAACGGCTTGCCGGATTTTTCATTAAACAGCTTACATGCCATCTTCACACGCTCCCGGAACTTCTCCCCGAAATCGGCTTCCTCGCACTCCAGCATGATAATATATTCATCACCGCCCACACGGCCCAGAATATCATTGCTGCGCAGACATCCCTTTAATATTTCAGCAACACTCCTAAGTGCAAAATTCCCTGCCGGATGCCCCCAGGTGTCGTTAATCTCTTTTAAGTGATCCAGATCACCGTAGATCATATACGCTCTCTGGCCATTCCCAGCCTGGCAAACCCGCTTGGTGTGCTCCATAAACCCACGCAGATTCAAAAGTCCGGTCAGCTCATCATACTCGGAAATAATGCCAAGAACGCGGTTTTTCTCCTTAATCTCTTCCATATCCCTGGACATCTCCAGCCGTCTGGCCGCCTCTGCCTTGCTGATCTCCAGATAATGCAAGGACAGACCGATCTGCAGACTGATCACATAGAAGAAAGGAAAATCCTCCTGGTCAATGTCGCAGGCCAGAAGTCCATACTGCTTCTCCCCGGAAAAGAGAAGAAAGACCATAAACTGGTGGCGCTCTTCATCCTCCATCAGATCACAGATTCCGTTTTCCTTCATGACCAGAGGTCTCTCGTAAGCCGCCTTGGTAACGATCCTGCCATTCTCATAGCTGGCAGCAAGATGAAGGTTATAAGGGCAGGTCCACTTCCGTTTGCCATCGTAAACAATCGGTTCATCCAGGAGAAAAAGATGCGTGCATCTTGTATGAAGCTCCCGCATTTTCTCCATAATTTCCTTCAGAAAAGCCTGCTCGTCATCCATGCAGTCGTTTAAATCCCGGGCAAGAACCGGAATAAACCAGGATTTCCTCTGAAAACTGATCAACTCCAGCTTCATTCCTGCAATTGTCTTATTCAGCCTGTGCACCTGGGCACCAAGCCCCACTGGTGTCTCTTTCCTCGAAGCATCCTCTGACACGCAGCCGCAGGATTCTCTTTTTACAAAAGAAACTGGCACGCGTCTGGATACTGCTTCTTTTCCGGGATCTTTTCCATCCAAGCGGTTCACCAGATCGTAGACTGCCATTTTACCCATAAGCTCTCCGTCCTGCTGAACTGTGGTAAGAGGCGGTTCCATCCCGGATGCACGCTCACAGTCATCAAATCCGGTAATCATAATATCCTTGCCAACCACAAGCCCACGCTTCTCGCAGACACGATAGCCGGCAAAAGCCATCTCATCATTGGCAAACACAATGGCCTGGGCATCCGGGTTGCTATCCAGAAGACGTTCCACCTGTTTGTCCACAAACTCGGAATAGTCCCCCTGGGCAATCATTCCGGGAGTGACAGGAAGCCCGTATTTCTTCATGGTTTCCAGATAAGCTTCCTTACGCTCAATGGCATCTGTGTTATGCTCCGGTCCTGCCACGAACAGGATCCTGGACAGATGATGCTCTTCCACCAGATGGGAAATGACCATCGCGATACCGCCTTTGTTGTCACAGATCAAGGAGTGACAATTGGGCACATCCACGATTTCCGTAAGAAAAACCGTGGTGATCCCGTTATATTTCCGGGCAAATTCATTGGGATCATCCTCACGCAGCTGGATTCCCAGTGTTCCATAATTAATAATCAGACCATCCAGTCCGCCGATCAGGCTGTAGTCATGTATGGTATTAAATTGATAGTCATAGGAATTTTTCTGTTTGCTGCCCAGGACATCTTCGAAAAAGTCCTTAGTCCGGGTTCCCAGAAAAAAACAGACATTTACGTCCAGCTCTGCCGCTGCCTCAGAAATCCCCTTGATATGCTCTTTTGGAAAATAGGTATGCACTCCTCCGATGAGGACTCCAAGATTATACCTCTTTTTTTCTTCCATCTTCACACCTCTTGCTGCAAAAATTTGATATTTTTTCTTTTTCCTTCATATCGCACTTTATCTGTTCCTACGTTCTTTTCGTCTATTATAACAATGTTTCCTATAGCATGTAAAGCCGCTTTTGTGAATTTTCGCTAAATATGTGAATATTTGAGCTCTTCATTGCAGTGCAGATTTTTTTCTGGTATACTTTAGGCATCAAGCGCACATCTGCAAATTAAAGCAGTAAAGAATTGGACTTTATCGGTTATAGAGGGAACCGTTTCAATCGTCCCGGAGCGTATTAAAGAAGACTTTCTGCAAAGTGCGGCATGCAGCTTGCAGGAACAATTTTCCAAACACACTCTGGCGCCTGATAGGAAGGATAAAAAAATGGCTATTAACCCCATGAAATTACTTGAACTTAAGAACCTGTGGAGCGCTTTTACAAGGCGTCACCCGAAATTTCCACAATTTGTTTCCGCCGTGCAGCGGGCCGGCATTTCCGAAGGAACCGTGATCGAGGTTCAGATCACCACACCGGACGGCAGAACTTTCACTTCCAACCTGAAGGTACAGCCGGAAGACATCGAGGCTGTGAAAAGTCTACAGAATTACCAGTGAATATTTAGTTAAATTTCATCTGGATTTTACAATATTTTTGCACAAAAAAATTGTACTTTTAACGAAAATATTGTATAATATACCTTAAAGTATTACTATTCACAGACTCATTGCTATGAATAGTAACCTTAAAGAAATGAAAGTGAGGGTTCACCATGAAACAGAACAGTATGTTAGCAATGATTCTGGCAGGCGGCCGTGGCAGCCGTCTTCACGATCTTACCAACAAAGTGGCTAAACCGGCAGTTTCCTACGGCGGTAAATACCGTATCATTGATTTCCCCCTCAGTAACTGTGCCAACAGTGGCATCGATGTAGTAGGCGTACTGACACAATATGAGTCAGTTGAGCTGAACAGTTATGTTGCAGCTGGCGGACGCTGGGGACTGGATTCCAAGGACAGCGGTGTATATGTACTTCCGCCTCGTGAGAAAGCAGACACCGGACTCGACGTATATCGCGGAACAGCCGACGCGATTTCCCAGAACATTGATTTTATAGATCAGTATGATCCGGAATACCTTCTGGTACTTTCCGGTGACCACATTTATAAAATGAATTATGACAAGATGCTTGCCTTCCATAAAGAGAGACAGGCAGATGCTACTATCGCCGTTATCGAGGTTCCCCTTAAGGAAGCCAGCCGTTTCGGTATTATGAACACTGACGGCGAGACAGACCGTATCACCGAGTTTGTTGAGAAGCCGCCGGTACCTGAGAGCAATCTTGCCTCTATGGGTATCTATATTTTTAACTGGAAGCTTCTTCGTAAGCTGCTTCTTGCAGATATGAAGAACCCGGATTCCAACCATGACTTTGGCAAGGACATCATCCCTACTCTTCTTGGCGATGAGAAACGTCTTTTCGCTTACCGCTTCAAGGGCTACTGGAAGGATGTTGGAACCATAGATTCTCTCTGGGAGGCAAATATGGATCTTCTCAGCCCGGATAATGAGCTGGATTTAAGCGACCTTACCTGGAAAATTTACACCGAAGATGTAACCGCACTTCCGCAGTATATTGGCACAGAGGCCAGGATCCAGAATGCTTACATAACCCAGGGCTGTGTAATTGAAGGCGAGGTTACCAATTCCGTAATCTTTACCGGAGCTAAGGTGAGACCAGGTGCAAAGGTAATTGACAGCGTACTTATGCCAGGTGCTATTGTGGAAGATGGTGCTGCCGTAATACGTGCCCTTGTTGCCAATGGCGTAAACATCGGCAAGGGTGCTCTTGTAGGAAGTGCTGACAGTGAGCACATCGAGCTGATCGCGAAACGAGTAAAGGGGGCCGAATAATATGTATAAAGCATTTGGAATTGTAAACTCATCATCCAGAAACATCCGTGTAGAGGGACTTGAGGACTACCGTCCAATCGGAGCTTTCTCATTCCTGGGCAGATACCGTATGGTCGACTTCCCGATTTCCAACCTGAGCAACAGCGGCATTGACCGCATCCAGATCTACGTGAAAGAGAAACCACGGACTCTGGTTTCCCATATCAGCACCGGACGTCATTATAACATTAACTCAAAGAGCGGACGGCTGCAGATTCTTTTCACTGACAGCGACCAGAGAAACAATATCTATAACACCGATATTGCTTCCTATTACGAAAATATGGAATGCATCGAAGAAATGCATCATCCGTATGTGGTAATCACACCAGATTACATGGTTTATACTGCTGATTTTTCCAAGCTGATCGAACAGCATATCCAGTCTGAGGCTGACATTACCCTGCTTTATCACGCAGTAGACAATGCGAAGGATGCTTATCTGAACTGTAATATCCTGAATCTGAATAAGCAAAAGGGTGTGCTCTCCATTGAGCCAAACCACGGAAATGCCAAAAACCGCAATATTTTCATGGACACCTACATTATGAAGAAGGATCTGTTTATCGAGCTGATCCGCAAGGCAAAGGCAATTTCTTCAGCCTTTACTCTTGCAGACATTATCAATGAGCTGCATGATGAGCTGGATGTAAGAGGAGTTTCCCACCGCGGCTTCTTCGCTTCCATCACAGATTTCCAGAGCTATTACAATGCCAATATGGATCTGATCGATATCAAGGCTGCACAGACACTTTTCGATCCGGAATGGCCAATTTATACCCGTACCAATGATTCCTGTCCGACTCACTATTATAAAACCGCCCAGATTCGCAACTCTGTCGTTTCCAACGGCTGTCAGGTGGAGGGAACCATTGAGAATTCCATTCTCGGTCGTGGCTGCATTATTCACAAGGATGCCGTGATCAAAAACAGTGTGATTCTTTCCGGTGCTGAAATCGGTGAGGGCGTACATGTAGAGAATCAGGTAGTAGACAAGATGGTCAAAATCCTTCATGTGAAGGAGGTTGTCTCAGATCCGGCACTTCCTGGATACATTAAGAGAAGAGATATTCTGTAAATATTGCATTCCTGAACCTGTTTGGAAAATCAAACGCACTTAGGAAATAACAAAAGTCCCGAGCGGTTTTGCCCGCCGGGACTTTCTTTTTATATTCTTACCTGCTCCAGCATTTCCTCTACCCTGCCCGGTATACTGGTACCGGCAGTAACAAGCTTCAGCTGCACTCCAGGCAGCTCCGGGAATCTCAGAGCCTCTACTCTTCCGCACATTTCCTTCTGGATTTCGGAAAGCTCCTCTTCCGTAGCCTTAAAAAATACTGTCACAAAATCATCGCCGGAATATCTGAGCACATCGCCTTTGCCAGCCGCAGCATCCCGAAGCACACCAGCCACCTGGCGAAGCACATCATCTCCAGCCTGATGTCCGAAATTCTCGTTAATTCTTTTAAAGTTCTTAATATCTGCAAACATAAGAGCTGCTGCATTGTCCATCTTGCTCAGCTTCTCCACATAATAGCGTTTATTATAAACTCCGGTTACCGGGTCTATATAAACCTTCTCCTTATGAATCCTTACAGATGACAAGATCTCATCTTTGGAATACCCATCAGGCATAAAATCACCATCTATCCTGGAAGCCATCTCCAGACAGCAGGGTTTCCCGTCAATCTCTACATACATGGATACCACCTGATATGGATCATCCCCTGCAACCTCAAGCTTTGTCATGCGCTTCTTGGTCTGCATGCTGAGTCTGGAAATACAGTTGCTGCATTTTTCCAGACAATTCCATATGTCTGAGCAGGCAGTTTCACTCTCCCACATTTTTCCGTCTTTTTCTATATGAATAACCTTATTCGTTATAGGATCTACATATCGAACCAGATCATAGGAGATCTGCAGGTACTGAAGCAAAAGCCATGCTTCCGTTCCATCTGTAGAGAAGCCGCATTTCTTAAATCGGTCATAAAAACTGGAAAATTCTGCGCTGCGGTCTTTTTCCAGGACTTTCAAACCTTCCTCCCGGACGTTTTCCATAACCATATAGTCATCCGTAATATCTGTCAGCTTTCCAACAACGCCTGTATAGCCTTTTTCAGCACCATCAGTCCAGATTACCCTGCATTTGCACCGGTAGTGGCAGGGATTTTTTCCATCTGTGAGAAAAAGATTGCTTGTCACGTCCGGCGTTTCCCGGGTGGCCTGGGTAATCTTCCGGATAAGCCGTTTCAGGGATTGCTCCTCCACAAGGTCTTTCAGCACACCGCTCTGCAACGGGGAAAATGAAGGTTCTGTAATCCCGCTTCGTTTACAGCCAGCCTGGTTAAAAGTGAGTAGCGGCGGTGAAATGGTATAAGTAAAAACAATATTTCTGCTGCCCTCTGCCAGAAAATTATAGCGCATTCTCTCAAATTCCAGCTGCTGCACAATTTTCTCTGAGGAATCCATCTCAAAATCGTGAAATCTGCTGGCAATATCAGAAAGATCTGTCTGTTCATACCTTTCCTTAGATTTATAGCCCATTTTTTTCTTTAGGGAAGAAGAAATATCCAGAAGGCACTCCAACATCAACGGATTAAATGCACCACACTGTCCTGCCAGTATCATCTCGATGGCCTTTTCATGGGAATAAGCATCTTTATAGCATCTCTCACTGGTCAATGCGTCATATACGTCAGCTAACGCCACAACCTGTGCTGAAACAGGGATTTCTTCCCCTTTTAATCCATCCGGGTATCCGCCCCCATCGTAGCGCTCATGATGCCAGCGGCAGATCTCGTATGCAGTCTTGACAAGAGGCTCCTCCTTCTGGTCAAGTGGCAGTTCTGACAGCATATTGGCTCCTGCCATGGAATGTCCCTTTATTACTGCAAATTCTTCGGCTGTAAGTCTGCCTGGCTTATTCAGGATTTCATCCGGAATACTGATCTTGCCAATGTCATGAAGCGCAGAGGCTGTGGTAATCATCCGGATCTGCTCCTTGCTCAGGGCATATCTGTTATTTTCCTTCTGAACCAGCTGGCGAAGCAGCATTTCTGTAATTGTCTGAATGTGCAGCACATGAAGTCCGCTCTCCCCATTGCGGAACTCCACTATATGAGAGAGGATATTGATCATCAGCTTGCTGCTTTTTTCTCTCTCGTAAATCTGATTAGAAACAATACTGGTCATTCGGCGCTGCTTAGCTCCCAGAAGTATGGCATTGGCCGAACGGCGTAATACCATATTTGCATCAAAGGGCTTTTCGATAAAATCAGTAGCGCCCAGATCATACCCACGTTTTATGTAAATAGGTGAATTTTCTGACGAAATAATCACAACTGGAATAGAATCAATCCAGTGTTCTTTATTCATATAAGAAAGAACCTCGAAACCATCCATGTGGGGCATAACAATATCCAAAAGAAGCAGGGAAATCTCCTCGGCATGCCTCTGAAGGCAGTCAACTGCCTGCACACCGTCGTTCGCCTGTATGATATCATATTCCTCTTCCAGAATTGCAGCTAAAAGTTCGCGGTTCATTTCTGAATCATCCGCTATAAGAATCTTTTGTTTAGTTATAACTTCACTCATTTTATAATTTCCCTCGCTGGTGCAGGTACCCCCCCCCACGCCAGTTTCCGTTTTACTGTTAAGCTGACAGCTTTTATAATATGGGTGCTATCATGTCCTGATATTTCTGTCGTTTCATGTGAATTTTTCTTCGGTCTGAAATTCTTAAAATTTGTTTTGGAAATTTCAACAGAACTGTCAAGATTTAATTATCGCAGTGCAGGTATCAGAAAGCTATCGTTCGCGGACTGGTCAATAGCTGCCTAAGTTCTTTCCGATCCTAACTTTACCTATATGAGTTTAACAGTCCACCGCATGAATGTCAACCATCTATAACTTTTTTTGTCCAGAGGATTTACACAGCTTTGAAATACCGTTACAATAGTTGTATTTGAAATATACTGATCACTGTTACTAGGAGGTTTTTTATGGAGATTACAAGACCTGATTATTATAAAGAGTTTTCCTGTATTGCAGGTGCCTGTCCCGACACCTGCTGTGCCGGCTGGCAGATCGTCATTGATGACAAAAGCCTGAAAAAATATAAGCGTGTGAAGGGTACTTTCCGGAATCGCCTTCATAATGATATTGACTGGAAGGAGAAGGTTTTCCGTCAGTATGATAAGCGGTGTGCATTTTTAAATGAGGACAGCCTTTGCGACATCTACAGCGAGGTTGGAAAACGAATGCTTTGCGACACCTGTCGGAAATATCCCCGGCACATCGAAGAATTTGAAGGTCTGCGGGAATATTCCCTGTCTCTTTCCTGTCCGGAGGCAGCCAGGATTCTGCTTGGCAGAAGGGAAAAGGTAACCTTCCAGACAGCGGAGGTTCCCTCCCCGGAAGAAACTTATGATGATTTTGACTATATGCTTTTCACAGCCCTTGAAGATACCAGGGAATACTTTCTTGAGGTGCTGCAGAACCGGCAGATTCCCATGCGGCTTCGTATGTGGAAGATACTGGCTGCAGCCAGTGATTTCCAGCGCTGCGTAGACCGGAACCAGCTTTTCAAATGGGAAGAGATCCGGGAGCGCCATAAAGCCTCCGGATATGGCGAAGCCTTTACCTCCAAGGTGCAGAAGCATATGAATAAAAAGGCTGCGCCAGATGAACTTCTGAAGACCATGTGGAAGGCGGTTGTTCCCAGAATGGAGGTTCTCAGACCGGGCTGGCAGGAATTTCTGAAAAAAAATTTGCAGGCGCTTTATGGCAGCGCAGAAGCTTCCGGCGTTTCCCCCACCTCCGTTTACTCTCAGAACCGTGCCGACTTTGAAAAGGCTTACCCGGACTGGAATATTCAGGAAGAGCAGCTGCTTGTGTATTGGATTTACACATATTTCTGCGGTGCTGTTTACGACGGCGAAGTTTTCGCCAAGGTAAAAATGGCTGTGGTCTGCACCCTGCTGATCCATGAGCTGGATATGGGAGCTTACCTAAAAAACGGACGGGTGTTCTGTCTGGAAGACCAGATAGATATTTGTTACCGTTTCTCCAGAGAGCTGGAGCATTCGGATCTGAACCTGAATGCGTTTGAAGATTTACTTGCTGCTGATAAACTGTTTGCTCTGGAAAACATGCTGAAAATCTGTTAGCAGCTAAAATTTTCGTTTGCAACTACAAAGGAGGAATCTTGCCATGTCATTACCAGTTATCATCCGCCCGGCATCCCCAGAGGATGCAGAGGCGCTTCTTTCCATTTATGCACCTTATGTAAAGCACACTGCAATTACCTTCGAATATGAAGTTCCCTCTGCAGAAGAATTCCGGAAGCGGATTGCACACACACTACAGCATTATCCTTATCTTGTAGCCGAACGGGAAATAAACAGCTCCGCACCAGGCATCAAGGATGAAGGGAACTGCAGTGCATGTACTGAAATTGCAGGCTACGCCTACGCAGGACCGCTCCACGCCCGGGCAGCCTATGCCTGGTCTGTGGAAACTTCCATCTATGTAAGAGAATCCGAAAGAAAATCCGGAATCGGCAAGGCGCTTTACGCTTCTCTGGAAAAAGCGCTTGCCGCCCAGAATATGACCAACCTGAATGCCTGCATCGCCAGTCCTGTAGTGGATGACGAATATCTAAACCATAACAGCATTCAGTTTCATCAGCATCTGGGGTATTCCATGGTAGGAGAATTTCACAAATGCGCTTACAAGTTCGGGCGTTGGTACAATATGGTCTGGATGGAGAAGATCATCGCCGATCACCCTGACAGACAGCCCGATGTGATTCCCTTTGCACAGATTCCTCCAGAGATTTACTGCTGATTTCAAATGCTTAACAAATTGAAAAATACTTCAATGCTGTATGCAGACTGTTTCCCCCTTAAATAACAGCTTATTAAAACACCCGGGAGCAAATACTCCCGGGCTTTTTACTGTCTTTCATATTCTGTTTATATCTTACTCTATCGCAGTCAAAATCTCTCCCACTGCTCCCACAATTCCTTCTTCCGGATGCATTGCGGTAAGCTGGGTGAGTTTGGCGGCATTGGAAATTTTCTTGTCCAGAATTTCCATGATGGCTACTTTCTCCATGTATGGGATTTCAGCCTGGTTGAGAAGGTTGAATACCTGGGTTTTCACATCATTCTCACGAAGCTCCGGAGCTCCCAGAGTAATGATGATTTCAGAGGTTGCAGCGGTTTCCGGAACACTTACCGCCAGGCAGCCAAGTGCTTCATCGTACTTTTTAGAAGCTTCTACCCCTGTACCTTCCACTTCTACGGTAACCTCGGTGTCCTTCACACCCCAGAACTCTACAGTCCAGGTTCTCTTCTGCGGGATCAGTTCCAGCCTGCCCGCTGCCTTGTGGATGACGAAGTGGCCAATGCTCCACTTCAGATCCATGTCTGTGAGAACGCACTCGTCTTTCAGGTAAGCGTTGGACTCGTTGTCGTCTTCGTAAAGCTGGAAGCTGCCGTCTGCACCGCCGTATACACGGATGGTCATAGTTTCCGGATTTCTGGCCGCTTCCTGTCCAAAGATTTCCTCAGTCATCGGCACAATGGCACCTGCTTTCGCCAGAACCGGTATGGAATGAAGGTCACGGTACATATCCATCTCTCTGTCGCCGGAGTATACCAGACCTGTGAAGAAATCAATGTAAGTACCCTCTGGCAGCCATACATGAGTCCTGGCTCTTCCAACGCCCTGGACAGATTTCTCCGTAACAGGCGCTACAATAAATGCGGTTCCATACTCATATTCATTCTTCACTGTGTAAGCCACCTGCTCTGCCGGATATGTGTAGTACATTGGCAGGATCAAAGGCGTGTTCTCTTTATATGCTCTGTAGTTCATGGTATACAGATACGGAAGCATCTGGTGACGGAGTCTTAAAAACTCCTTCATAACCTCACCGATCTCCATAGGGAACTGCCACGGTTCTTTTCCCATAAACTCATTTTTGCTGCTGTGCAGACGGTTAATTGGAGAAAATACGCCAAGCTGTACCCAGCGAAGTGCCAGCTCATTATCACGATAGCCAAGCATATGCCCGCCGATATCGTGGCTCCACCAGCCATATCCAATGTTGGAAGCTGTGCTGGTAAAATAAGGCTGGAAATTCAGGGACTCCCAGGTTACGATACTGTCGCCGGAAAATCCTACCGGATATCTGTGTGAACCAGGTCCTGCATATCTGGAAAAAGTAAGAGGACGTTTTCCATCGCGGGCATTGTCCAGGTAATGATAGTGGTTCAGCATCCACAGAGGATCCAGACCAGGGACCTTCGTGATATTGCCCTGCTGCCAGTCGATCCACCAGAAATCAACGCCTTTATTTTCCTCTGGATGAAGCACACATTTGAAATATGCTTCCAGGAATTTGCGGCTTGTGATGTCAAAATCGATGGGAGCTTCGTGTTCGGTATCTACATCTCCCAGTTCCTTCGCCATAGCCGGATATGCTTCCTCGAAGGCGCGGATTCCACCAGCCGGATGAAGGTTTACAGAGATTTTCATTCCATGGTCATGAAGCCAGTTCATAAAACGCTCCGGATCCGGATAGTACTTTTTGTTCCAGGTATATCCGGTCCAGCCGCTGCCATATTTTGGGTCCACTTCCTCTACCAGGTGCCAGTCCATATCCAGAACACCAACAGAAAATGGGATCTTCTCTTTCTCAAAGCGGGTTACAAGCGCCTTGTAGCTGTCTTCTGTGTAAGCGTAATAACGGCTCCACCAGTTTCCAAGGGCATATCTTGGGAGCATAGGCGTTTTTCCGGTGAGACGGTAAAAATCATTCAAAGCTTCTTTGTAATCATTTCCATAAGCGAAAACATAAATGTCCACCCCATCTCCTGTGCGCACCTGAGTCCATCCGTTTTCATCCAGCACCAGAGAATGGCTGTCATCAATCTGAGAGCAGCCGCTTCTGGACATAATTCCCTCCTGGAGTGGGCATTCCCCATCTACCTCATCCAAAGTTCTTGCAGTTCCGCCAAGATTGTCACCTTTTTCCCCATAATACCATACTGCACCATAGGCGTTCTGACCGCCTACTGCGTTTAAGTTCAGACTGTTTTGGGTAAAAGGTCCGCCAGTGTAGGTGACGTGCATTCTGTCGGTGAAAAGCTCAAAGCCCTCGTCCTTCTTTTCCACACGGAAGTCTACCGGATCAAATTTACGGTTCCATACGACCTGGGTAGGACGGTCTTCGAATTTGCCGTCTTCCCTGTATTCCATTCGGATCAGGCAGGGAGTCAGCAGGGTGAAGCGGTATTTATCACCCTGGATGGTGTTCTCCGGTCTGCCAATTGGTTCCATCGTCCACAGATTATTCTCAAACATATATGTATCCTCTCAAACTCTTAAGGTTTTTAGTTGTTTCTATATACGTTTTCTACTGCTTTTTCAACCAGTAAAAACTGCTGCTACACTTTTCTTTCTGCCCCTCTGACTTGTCATGGGCAACCTCCGGAATTACAGATTCTCTCCGTTTGTTTCGATAATATTTTTGTAGAAATATGCGGAATCCTTCCAGATCCGCTTCTGTGTATTGTAGTCTGTATAAACAAGTCCGAATCTCTGGGAATATCCGTATGCCCACTCGAAATTGTCCATTACGGACCATGCGAAATATCCTGCCAGATCCACACCGTCCTCAGCTGCACGCTTGTAAGCGCCAAGATAACGAGCCATAAAATCTACGCGGGCCTGGTCGTGAACCTTTCCGTCCACACCTACCCAGTCATGGGAAGCCATGCCATTCTCTGTGATCATAAACGGCTTCTTATAACGCTCCTGCATAAATTTTGGCGCCCAGTACAGAACCTCCGGAGTTACCGGCCAGCCAATTGCAGTCTGTGGGAAACCATCGTAACGTGCTGCGCGGACTGCTTTTCCATCCTCACCGGCACGAACAGTTACGGCATTGTAAATGTTCTGTCCAAAAAAATCAAGTGGCTGTGAAATCAGCTTCATATCGGCATCTGTTACTTTCGGGAAAAACTGTCCAAATTCTTTCAGAATATCCTCTGGATACTGTCCCAGATAAACCGGATCACAGCAAAGAGCAACGTCCCAGCTGCAGGCTCCGATGGAGTTCTCCGGGAGACTGAAGTTTGCTTTTCTTGCGGCTTCAATATCTTCCGGCTTGTTTGTTTCCGGAACATAAAGGGCTCCACATGGTGCCATACTGATCTTTACAGGCTGTTTGCTGAACTCACGAAGCGCTTCTACTGCACGTCCATGGGCTTTCAGTACGTTGTGCCAGATACGGAAATAATCGGATGGGCCAACCTTCAGGCCTGGTGCATGCTCACCGGTCTGATATCCAAGGCCAACTATGCACTGCGGCTCATTGATGGTGAAGAAATTCTTTACTCTGTCTGAGAAATGCTCTGCCACTACTTTTGCATACTCGTAAAACCAGGATGGAGAATTTGGATTCATCCAGCCGCCCTGTAAATGAAGTGCGTATGGAAGATCCCAGTGATATAAGGTAACAAATGGCTCAATTCCGTTGTCCAGAAGTTCATTGATCAGGTTGTCGTAGTATTTCAGACCTTTTTCATTGACTGTGCCTGTGCCTTCCGGCATGATGCGCGCCCAGGAAAGAGAAAAGCGGTATGCTTTCATGCCCATTTCTTTCATGATCTGAACGTCTTCTTTGTAGCGGTGATACTGGTCGCAGGCTGCATCACCTGTCTGGTTCTCATAAATGTGTCCGCCGTCTTTGCAGAAAATATCCCAGATATTCAGGCCTTTTCCGTCTTCATAAGCTGCGCCTTCTACCTGATAGGAAGCGGTTGCACCGCCCCAGATAAAATCTTTATTAAATCCCATGGTGTAATTCCTTTCTCTATTATGTAGGGGAGAATTTTTCAAATGCGTGTTTCGATTCTCCTGATTGATTGATCTATGTCTCGTAACATTTTATGTGATCGCTCTATTTTTACTTTTGCTTAATTCTACAAACCTCTGTCTACCAGCAAAAATTACGTATCTGACGTTTTGTTGCGGATTTCGAATATTTGGAGGATTGCGGGAGCAGCGTAGCTGCGTAGCAATCCGGGTATCAAATGAGTGGCAAAAGACCGTTTGACACTCATATCATTTTATTAATGATATGTATGATAAATATCGTAAATCCGGACGCCGTCTCTGGAAATCTTCTGGTTTTCTACCGGCACAAGTGTGACTGCTTCCTTGTCTGTAAATGCAACCACATTCTCGTTCCAGATGGTATCCGCGCTGATTCCCTCCAGCATGCAATATGGAACAAAAGTATCTGTCTGAATGGAAACGCTTCCGTCTGCATTCTCAGTTACCTTAAACGCAGGATCTTTCAGTTCCAGATATTTGACTGGGACAAATGTCTCGAATTCTTTCTTGGAAACCTTCTGTCCGTTTTGTTCATACTCATATTCGGCAACAAAGAATACGCTGTCATCACGACCTGCGATCAATTCCTTGTATTCTTTCTCAAACAGGCATTCTGCACTGAGTGCAGGTACTTCTTTAAATGCTTCCTGCTCCTCGATCACCTGGAAGTCCAGTGTTTTCACCGCGATTTTCGCTTTTACCGTTACCGGGTCAAGTGTCTCGTTTGAAATCCAGAAGCCTATGTGAGTCTCTTTTTTCTCAATGCTTCCTGCCACATTGTCGCAGAAGCCTTTTGCCATATAATGGAGGGCCTTGTATCTTCCGTAATAGTCCATACTGGACCAGGACGCAACCGGCCAGTTATCATTGAACTGCCAGTAAATACTTCCCATACATCTGCCGCGGTTTCTTCTCCAATGCTCCGTTGCTTCCTTCATGGCGTATCCCTGAAGAATCTGGCTTAGAAAGATCAGGCTTTCCAGGTCTTTCGGATAACGGAAGGTCTCAGATAAATAATATAGAATCTTACCGTTTGCCGCCGGATTTTTCTGATGGCTCTCCATAACTCTGGAGAAAAGGTTGCGGTCTTTCTCCCCGGTAAAGGTCTCTACTGTCTTGATAGATGGAAGAGACTGGAAGCCGAACTCGGAGCAGAAACGGAAATAGTGTTTCATGTACTCACTGAATGGTTTCTGACCATGCCATACATCCCAGTAATGGCAATCGCCGCGGTTCTCATCACATGGATTATCAAAGCTTCCTCCTGATGACGGGGAAGACGGCCAGTAGAATGCATCTGGTGCGTTTTCTTTTGCCACATCTGCAAGGAGGAATTCGAACTGATACAGGTAGTCTCTCTTAAGAGACGGTGCATGTCCCTGGACATCCTTCCAGTCTGTCCATGCGCATTCCAGCTCATTGTTTCCACAGATCAGGCCAAGGCAGGCATGATTGCGGAAACGGAGGATATTGTCTTTTGCTTCAATTGCAATATTCTCTGCAAACTCCGGTGTTACGTCGTAAATGTTGCAGGCGTACATCAGATCTTCCCAAAGGAGAATTCCGTATTCATCGCAGAGAGCGTAGAATTCGTCGGATGGATAATATCCGCCGCCCCATACGCGAAGACAGTTAAAGTTTGCAAATACGCAGGCATTTACATCGCGCTCCAGGATTTCCCTGGTAATTCTTGGGTAGAAGCAGTCATCCGGAATATAATCTGCACCTCGGGCAAAAATCTTTACGCCATTTACCATAATGGCAAATTCCTGGCCCCACTGGTCATCCTCACGGGATACCGTGACAGTGCGGAGACCGATGGGGTATTCCCTGGTATCAAGAACAGTCTCGCCGGCTTTCAGCTGGATCGTCAGGGTGTATAAAGGCTGTGCGCTTCCGCCAGATTCTGGCTGTGCTGCAGAGATTTCAGCTGCGCTTTCCCGAACCTGTCTGTCAACACTTTCTACTGTACTTTCTTTCAACTCTGCGGCAATATTTTCTGCTGAATTTCCATTTGACTGCATAGCAGTATTTCCAGCTTTTACAACCTGTCCATCTGCTTTCTCAATTTCACTTCCAATATGAAGTGTCACGGCTCCATCCACATGCTCCTGGCGGATCAGGGATTCGC
The DNA here is from genome assembly GCF_040924225.1 of Ruminococcus sp. RTP21484sp1_RTP21277st1_D2_RTP21277_210401. Lineage (NCBI taxonomy): Bacteria > Bacillati > Bacillota > Clostridia > Eubacteriales > Oscillospiraceae > Ruminococcus > Ruminococcus sp. RTP21484sp1_RTP21277st1_D2_RTP21277_210401. The sequence goes on from NZ_JBCOMJ010000007.1 coordinate 47,871, forward strand.
CCAGTCTTGCAGTATCAAAGCAGCAAAGCTCCACACCGCGGAAAAGTCCGGCATCTGGAAGCTTTGGGCCCCAATCCCAGCCAAACATGGAGTGTGCTTTACGGATGTACTGGCTTCCAGGGGTAGTTCCGGTGTTGGTAAGATGAATCTCTCTTCCTTTCTCCGGTTTGTAAGCCTCAATAAATTTTACCGGGGAAGCGATATGGAGTTCCAGAAGGTTCTCGCCTTCTTTTACCAGCTCTTTCACTTGGTAGACCCAGGTGCGGTGCATGTTCTCAGTATGTCCAAGCTTCTTTCCATTTAAAAAGACATCTGCTACAGTATCAATTCCGTAGAAGGTAAGAAGAATCTCTTCGCTGGCAATCTCTTCTGCGCTTACAGAAAAAGTGCTTCTGATATCAAAATCATTTTTCCAGAATTCTGTCCATTTGTACTCATTCATTCCATAATATGGATCCGGAAGAATTCCTTCTTTGCAAAAAGTCTCCATGGCGGAGCCGGGCACATTCATGTCATACCAGGTGTCCTGGCCGCTGATGGATATCTGAAAATTGTCTTTTAAGTCTCGCTTTATCATATGGTTATCCTTTCTTGTCAGCAAGCCGTTCAAAAATATTAAGATATGTAAATATAATTTAACAGTCCTATGAAGCAATGTCAACCATATACCAGTGGAGATTGTTACTGTTATGAACCATTTATGATAATGTCCTAATATACCATAAAGGAAAATGTCCCAATGTAGTATAATGCTTCCATCAACAGATGGAGGTAACGATTATCAGAAAGGTAGAATTATCAATGGATGAACAAAAGAAATATGAGGTGATCAAATCATTGGCAGATCATCCAGCCCCTAACAAGCAGAGAGCTGCCCTTACTCTCGGTTGTACTGTACGTCACATTAACCGTATGCTTAAAGGCTACAAAGAACATGGCAAAGCCTATTTTATCCATGGCAACAGAGGACGTAAACCAGCCAATACCATCCCCAATGAAACTCGTAATCTTGTTGTCGATTTATACCGCAACAAATACTATGATGCCAATTTTGAACATTTCACTGAGTTATTAGGAAAACATGAAGATATCTACCTCTCCCCTTCAGCGGTTATGTCTATTCTCGAAGCTGAATACATTCTCTCTCCCAAGGCTACAAAAGCTAAGAAAAAGAGAATCAAAGAACAATTAAAAGCCGATAAAAAAGCGGCGAAATCTCAGAAAGAAGCGGATCAGATACAGATTAATCTTGTTGCTCTTGAGGACGCCCATTCCCGCCGGCCCAGAGCCGCTTATTTCCGTGAACTGCAGCAAATGGACGCAACTCCCTACGAATGGATCCCCGCTCAGATATGGCATCTGCATCTGGCTATAGATGATGCTACAGGAAGGATTACCTGCGGTTGGTTTGATACCCAGGAAACTCTGAATGGCTATTACCACGTTTTCCATCAGATTCTCACAACTTACGGTATCCCCTACAAGTTCTTTACAGACCGCCGTACTGTTTTCACCTATAAAAAGAAAAACTCCCCATCTATCGATGAGGATACCTATACACAGTTTGCCTATGCCTGTAAACAGCTTGGGGTTGAACTGGGATCAAGCAGTGTGCCTCAGGCAAAAGGACGTGTAGAACGCCTGAACCAGACGCTACAGTCGCGCCTGCAAGTCGAGTTGAGACTTGCAGGCATAACGACCATAGACGCTGCCAATGAATTCCTAAACTCCTACATAAAGGAATTCAATGAGAAGTTTGCCCTTCCCCTTCATGGTATCAAGTCTGTGTTCGAAGTGCAACCCAAAATTGAAAAAATCAACCTGATTCTTGCAGTTTTATGCGAAAGAACGGTAGATACCGGACACTGTTTAAGGCATTCCAATAAATACTACCGTATGATTGACAGCAGAGGCAATCAGGTCCACTACCGAAAAGGAACAAAGGTAATGTTTATTCAGGCTTTTGATGGCAGTCAATACTGCTGTGTAAATGACAAAGACATCTATGCACTGGAAGAAATACCCGAGCACGAAACAAAATCAAAAGACTTAGATATAGACTATACTCCGCCAAAACCAAAGAAGCCCCGCATTCCGCCAATGAACCACCCCTGGCGTCGTCAACAGTTTGGAAAATTTGTCAAACAGCAAGAACACCACCAGAATGATCAAGATACAAAAATTGCCTGAGGAATGAAGCACATCAATATAACAAGCCCCAGCAAAAAGCCGGGGCTAATACTTCAATTATTTTAGGACATTTTCAAAAACGCTTGACACCTTTAATCTTCCTCTATATGCTCTCTTCCCTGGTCAATGATTGTCCGAACATGCTCATCTGCCAGAGAATAGAATATAGATTTTCCATCCCTGCGGCTTTTTACCAGTTTATTCTGTTTCAGAATACGAAGCTGGTGGGAAATAGCTGACTGAGTCATGTTCAATGCCTTTGCAAGATCACACACGCACACCTCTGCTTCAAAAAGTACAAACAGGATCCGGATTCTGGTAGAATCGCCAAACACCTTGAACAGCTCTGCCAGATCGTACAACTCGTTTTCCTCCGGGATGGTCTCGTTTACAATTTGCAGAAGATTTTCATGAACCTCACAGCAATCACAGATTTCCACTTCTTTATCTATGTCTTTTTTCATTCTGAATACCTCGATATCATCATCAAAGATTTTTCACAAACAAAGTACGGATTGCATTGAGCACTGCCAGTACCATAACTCCTACATCTGCAAAAATGGCTATCCACATGTTTGCAATGCCGAGGGCACCAAGTACCAGGCAGATCAGTTTCACGCCAATTGCAAAATAAATATTTTCATATACAATTCGCATACACTTCTTGGCAATGCGAATGGCTTTCCCAATCTTCAACGGGTCATCGTCCATCAGGACAACGTCAGCCGCCTCGATTGCAGCATCAGAACCAAGCGCCCCCATTGCAATACCAATATCCGCTCTTGAAAGAACCGGTGCATCATTGATTCCGTCTCCAACAAAGGCAAGCTTCTCTTTTTCAGACTTGTTTGAAAGAAGCTCTTCCACCTTGGAAACCTTATCCGCAGGAAGAAGCTCGCTGTGAACCTCTCCGATTCCAAGGTCAGCTGCTACAGACTCTGCTACTTTTTTTCCGTCACCGGTGAGCATAACCGTTCTTGTAATGCCTGCTTTTTTCAGGTTCTCAATTGCCTCTTTGGCATGAGGTTTGATAATGTCAGAAATCAGGATATGACCTGCATATTTTCCATCCACAGCCATATGGACAACCGTTCCTACATGATGGCACTCTTTGTACGCAATACCAAGACGGTTCATCAGCTTCGCGTTGCCGGCAGCTACAGACACACCGTCCACCTTTGCAATAACACCGTTTCCACCGATTTCCTCAATGTCTGTGACACGGCTGCGGTCAATTGGCTTGCCATATGCTTTCTGAAGGCTCTTGCTGATGGGGTGTGAGGAAGAGCACTCTGCATATGCTGCATATTCCAGAAGCTTTGCATCCTCCATCTCGTTATGGTGGATTCCGCTGACCTCGAATACGCCCTTTGTCATAGTACCTGTTTTATCAAAAACAACAATCTTCGTCTGGGAAAGTGTCTCCAGATAGTTAGAGCCTTTTACCAGAACGCCTTGATTGCTGGCACCACCGATTCCAGCAAAGAAACTGAGAGGAATACTGATCACCAGTGCACATGGACAGCTGATTACAAGGAACGTCAGAGCACGGTAGATCCAGTCTCCCCATTCCGGAGAAAGTCCCATAAACAGCATTCTACAAAGAGGCGGAATGACTGCAAGTGCCAGAGCACTGTAGCAGACTGCCGGGGTATAATATTTCGCAAATTTTGAAATAAAGTTTTCAGATCTGGATTTCTTGGAGCTTGAGTTCTCAACAAGGTCCAGGATCTTGGAAACCGTAGATTCACCAAATTCCTTCGTGGTGCGGATTTTCAATACACCTGTCATGTTAATGCAGCCGCTGATGACCTCATCTCCCACTTTCGCATCTCGCGGAAGGCTTTCTCCTGTCAATGCGCTTGTATTTAATGTGGAATTTCCGTCTTCAATCATTCCGTCAATTGGAATCTTCTCTCCTGGCTGAACCACAATGATAGTTCCAACCTCTACCTCGTCCGGGTCTACCTTTTCCAGCTTACCGTCCTGCTCAATATTTGCATAATCCGGACGGATATCCATCAGCTCGCTGATATTTCTTCTGCTCTTTCCAACGGCATAACTCTGGAAAAGTTCTCCGATCTGGTAAAACAGCATAACCGCAGTGCCTTCCTGATAATCGCCGAGAGCAATGGCACCAATTGTGGCAACTGCCATCAGAAAATTCTCATCAAATACCTGACGGTTCCTAATTCCCTTAAACGCTTTTTTCAGAATATCATAACCGATCACCAGATATGGGATCATGTAAAGTGCCATTCGAAGATAGCCATCTACCGGAAGAAAGTTCAGCAAAACCAAAAGGACAAAAGCAATAATAATTCTGGTCAATACTTTTTTCTGCTTCTTGTTCATATTCTTTCACATGCCCTGAGGGCACGGCCTCCATTATAATGATGTCGCTGGCACGCGACATATTCGCTTAATTCATTTGCGTGACTGAACAGAGTACATCCAGTCCGGTTATTGTCTTACTGTTCACTCTGTGCCTAGAGCCTGTTTGAAAAATCATTCCCGCAATCTCCCACAAATTGTGACGTACATCTTGCAGAAAGCATTTTTCAGACACGCTCTAGTAACTGCTTTTCCTCATTGTTTTTATAAGAAGATCTCGCAGTCGTCTTCTACTTTCTTACAGTTCTTCAGGACTTCCTGCATAACAGCCTTCGGCTCCTGTCCATCTTCAAACTCAACGATCATTTTCAGAGTCATGAAGTTTACAGTCGCATCCTTAACACCAGCAGTGTTCTTAGCAGCTTCCTCCATCTTGTTTGCACAGTTTGCGCAGTCAACATCAATCTTGTAAGTTTTTTTCATGGTAGTGGTCTCCTTTAGAAAATGTTCTCTTTTTCATATGAACAATTATTCATATGTTTGTTTTTATTATAGCATTTAAATAACTTCTGTCAATAGGTTTGGCATAAAATCTTTCTTTTTCTATGATGTAGCATAAATGCTTTCTTTTTCCTGTATTAATATAGTAATTTCTTTTTTTGCCCTGTTCAATTCGTTTTTTTTCGTGTATAATAAGTCGAATATTATTGGATTGAAATTAGAGGAGATTTTAAACATGAAAAGTTATCTAATCGTTTTTCTTATTTCTATGGTACCGCTGATTGAGCTGCGAGGCGCGATCCCATATGCTGTAGGCTTCGGAATTCCGCTGGTTCCGGCGTACATTATCGCCATTATCGGAAACATGCTTCCAGTACCTTTTATCTATTTCTTCGCCCGCAAGGTTCTGGAGTGGGGCAAGGATAAACCGGTGATCGGGCGCTTCTTTACCTTCTGTCTTGAAAAAGGGGAAAAAGGAGGAAAGGCCCTTCAGGCAAAGGCCGGCCGCGGATTATTCGTAGCGCTTCTGCTCTTCGTAGGAATTCCTCTTCCCGGCACAGGTGCCTGGACCGGAACCCTGGCTGCCAGCCTTCTGGACATGGACTTTAAGTCCAGTGTTCTGGCTGTAATGCTTGGTGTCATTCTGGCTGGTCTTATTATGGGCGCTGCAAGTGCAGGACTTTTTGGGGCATTATTTGCAGTATTCAGCTGACAGGATTACAAGAAAAAGTATATGAAGTTTATCTGATTACGAATAAACTCATATACTTTTTTTATGCCTTAAAAGAAACTAAAACAAGCCTCTGTCGTTTTCGCTCGTCTTAGAGCCTGTTTGAAAAATCATTCCTGCAATCTGCACGCCCCACTTTGCGGTATATTTCACCCGAATTCGGTTGTCGTAGCCCGCTACGACGCCCTCATCCGGGCAAAATCTCCCACAAATTGTGACGCACATCTTGCAGAAAGCCTTTTTCAAACACGCTCTAGTTTCTTTTCCCACTCATTTTTTAATTAATGTTTTTGTTCCTGTTCACAGAAAATCCGAAAATTGCGGTGCAAAATCATGCGAATGCATAATTTCTGTATATCACGAAGCGTGCTGCCGGTCAGGTCATAAACAGCAACATGTTTTTAGCTTCAGAAATTGTAATACGGTTCCTCATCCCGTGCCCGATACTCATGCTTCTCATAATAGCCGATCAAAGCTCCATCCTCATCACGCAGGGCTACCATATATACGTCCTTCGCCTGTTTCTCATTATAAAAAGTATGGATCCGGTTGTGCTCCTTATCTTCTTCAAACCAGGCAACCACTTTTTCAATTATTTCCTTTGACTTCGGATTGTGACAATTCATAAGACTTTTTCCAAGCAGTGCCTCACCACCCCATTTATGATAACTCTCCACAGCATTCGGATTCATGTAGATAATTTCATGCTTCAGGTTGCAGATGACAACGGATGCAACATCCTGATCGATAATACTCTTAAAATATGGTGTCAGATTCATTTTAAATTTCTCCCTCCTGCTTTAGAGCCTTTTTCAAACACACTCCAGATAGTGGATCTGGTTTCTGTTTACTTCAATAATTCCCTCTTTTCGCATTTTTCCAAGCTCATTGGAAAGCGCACTTCTGTCTACGCCAAGATAATCAGCCAGTTCCTGCCGGTTAAAGGGAATCGTAAACCGGCTGCTGCCCTGCTGCACCATCTCCTGGGAAAAATAGGAAAGCAGTCTTCCCCGGATGGATTTCGGTGCCGTATGAAGGCTTCTTCTGGAAAGTTCCAGGTTCTTCTTCGCCATGACCATCAGCATGTTACGGATCAGTTTCTCGTGACAGGGGCAGGTATCCGGACAGGTGCGAAAAATCTTTCCCACCTCCAGAAAAAGGATCTGGCAGTCCTCTGCAGCTGTCACCCCTATGAGCAGCTTTTCCCCTGGAATACAGGCATATGTCTCTCCGAAAACCTGACCTGGCGCGATCCGGTTCAAAATACTCTTGTTTCCCATCATGTCAATGTTCTCAATATGAACACTGCCGTTAAGCACAAGTCCCATCGTCTTCACCTGGTCTCCCACCTGCCAGATCGTGCTGCCCTTGGCAAAGCTTTGCGGAGTGGCTTTCAGACAGGAAAGCATGTGCTTTGTTTCTTCTGGACTTGTTCCCTGAAAGAGAAAAGTCCTGGAAAGAAATTCATAATTCATTTTTCTCCTTTTGTTGTTATAACAACATACTTGTTGGTTGGATTATATTATAGTATGCGTACAAAGTCAAGGGCGGAGGCAGAAATAAATTATCCATCTCTGACTTTCTCATGCGAAACGAAAAGAATTTCATGTTACTTTTCCTTTTGCAATTACAAAACATTCAGAACCCAATCAACTTATTTTTACGAAATACTTATACCTTATAGAACAATATGATCAAATTCAGGAGGAAACTATTTATGGAACAGAACATGTTTTGCTTTCAGTGTGAACAAACTGCCGGATGTACCGGCTGTACAGGTGCCAAAGGAGTCTGTGGAAAGACCGCGGATACAGCCAGACTTCAGGATGAACTTACCGGAGCTCTCATCGGACTCGCCCATGCAGCAGATGAGAATACACCACTTGCAGAAACCACATGGAAACTGATGGTGGAAGGTCTATTTGCTACCCTTACCAACGTAAGCTTCGATGACAAAGCCATCGCAGAAATCACAGACCGCATCCACCAGGAAAAAGCCCGGCTTCGCCCAGACTGTGGCGGCTGCGCTTCCCCTTGCGGACATAACGACGACTACGATATGAAGCTTCTCTGGAACGCCCAGGAAGACATCCGCTCCCTGAAATCTCTGATTCTCTTTGGAATCCGCGGAATGGCGGCTTATGCCTACCATGCAATGACACTTGGATATACTGACACAGAAGTAAACGAATTTTTCGCAAAAGCACTTTTTGCACTGGGCGAGGACTGGGATATGGACCTGCTTCTTCCTATTGTAATGGAAACAGGTAAATACAATCTTTCCTGCATGGAGCTTCTTGACCGCGCTAACACTGCCACTTACGGCACACCAGCTCCTGTTACAGTACCTCTTACTGTGGAAAAAGGCCCATTCATCGTCATTACCGGTCACGACCTGCATGACCTGAAACTTCTTCTGGAACAAACAGAAGGAAAAGGCATTAATATTTACACCCACGGTGAAATGCTTCCCTGTCATGCTTATCCGGAACTGAAAAAGTACAGTCACCTGAAAGGAAACTTCGGTACTGCATGGCAGAACCAGCAAAAAGAATTTGCAGAGCTCCCAGCTCCTGTTCTTTTTACCACAAACTGCCTGATGCCGCCGAAACCAAGCTACATGGACCGGGTATTTACTACAGGAACTGTCACTTTCCCTGGAACTGTTCACATTAATGAAGAAAAAGATTTCACACCAGTTATCCAGCGTGCCCTGGAGCTTGGCGGATATCAGGAAGACCAGCATTTTACCGGAATCAACGGCGGAACTTCCGTTACAACCGGCTTCTCCCATGGAACCATTCTTGGCGTTGCAGATCAGGTAATTGATGCTGTAAAAGCAGGTGCTATCCGTCACTTTTTCCTGGTAGCAGGCTGCGACGGCGCAAGAAGCGGACGCAATTACTATACCGATTTTGTAAAGCAGTCTCCTTCTGATTCCGTAATTCTTACACTTGCATGTGGAAAATACAGATTTAACGATCTGGACCTTGGAACCATCGGTGGGCTTCCAAGACTGATGGATATGGGACAGTGCAACGATGCTTACGGCGCGATCAAGGTTGCGGGCGCTCTTGCAGAAGCATTTGGATGTGGGGTAAATGAGCTTCCTCTTTCCATGGTGCTCTCCTGGTATGAGCAGAAAGCAGTTTCCATTCTGCTTACCTTGCTTCACCTTGGAATCAAAAACATCCGTCTTGGCCCGACCCTTCCGGCATTTTTATCACAGAATGTGCTGAATTATCTGGTAGAAAACTTTGGGATCGCTGCGATTACTACGCCAGAGGAAGACTTGAAAACGTTGTTGGGATAAGGAGGATACTCTCATGATCAGAAAAATCATTCATATAGATGAAGAAAAATGTAACGGCTGCGGGCTCTGTGCCCGCGCTTGCCACGAAAGTGCAATTGGAATTATAGATGGAAAAGCAAAACTGCTTCGTGAAGATTACTGCGACGGTCTGGGCGACTGCCTCCCTGCCTGTCCAACAAATGCCATTTCTTTTGTAGAAAAGGAGGCAGCTGCTTACGACGAAGCCGCAGTTCTGGAAAATAAGAAAAAGCTGGAAGCACACTCCCAGCTTCAACAGTGGCCGGTACAGATTAAGTTAGTTCCTATCAATGCTCCATATTTTGACGATGCTGACCTTCTTATTGCTGCAGACTGCACAGCCTATGCTTACGCTAACTTCCATCAGGATTTTATCAAAGGTAAGATTGCTCTTATCGGCTGTCCGAAACTGGACTCTGTAGATTACAGCGAAAAGCTCACCGAAATCATCCGTCAGAACAATATCAAGAGTGTTACCATCGTGCGTATGGAAGTTCCATGCTGCGGCGGAATCCAGAATGCAGCCATAAATGCCATGAAAGCCAGCGGAAAATTTCTTCCATGGCAGGTGTACACCATCTCCACAGATGGAAGGATTCTTGCCTGATTTTGCCCCACAAAAATCCGGACTGCTCCACACAGCCCGGATTTTTTATCCCTGTAATCCCTTTGATTGATGAATCATATCTTCCACTACAATATCAAAGATTTCTCCAATGGAATTACAAAATTGAATGTACTCCCATTTCTTTATTCTTCTTTTCTCTTATAACTCCAAAATCATCTTTAACACATTCAGTACGCTGTCCGGACCTGGTTTCTCCAGTACGTATCTGGCGGCCTGCTTGGCTTCCTCGCGGGCAGTAGTAACTGCATAGCTCTTTCCAGCTTCCAGCAGCATGCTCACATCATTGCAGTTATCTCCGAAAGCAACAACCTCTTCTCTCTTCGTAATTCCAAGACGGTTACAAAGTTTCTGAAGAGCATTTCCTTTTCCGGAATGCACATCCACGAAATCCACCCAGTAATCACCGGAAGCCATGATCTGAATCTTATCTCCAAAACGCCGCTTCGCTTCCTCTGCTCCTACAGCTGCATCCACTTCTTCATTGTACATGGCAACTTTTGTCATAGTTTCTGGAGCATTCAGTACATCGTCCACTTCATTTACATGAAGCTTGTACCCTTCCCGAAGTTTCTTCACAAAAGCCTGGTCTGCCCGCTCCACGTATGCCTGGGCACTGCCTGCTGTCATGAAAGAAGCTCCCTCCTGGGCTCTCACATACTCCACAACCTCTTTGAGTATATCTGCAGGAATTGCCATTTTCTCAATAATCTCTCTCTGATAGGAAATGATTCCACCGTTTCCTGCAATAAAATAAATATCATCTTTCACAGGTGCAAACACTCTTTCAATACTGTCATATTCTCTGCCGCTGACAGCCGCAAATACAATTCCCTTAGCCTTCAGCTTTCGGATAATGTCATAAATTTCCGGATTAATATCCATGGTGCCTTCTTTCAGAAGTGTACCATCCAGATCTGATGCGATCAGTTTTATCATAGCTCTACCTCATGTATTCTGCTAGTACATAACAGGGGATTCCAACATATTTTCTATTCCATAAAAATCCACAGAACTCCCAACCTTTATCTGTCAGAAATCCTGTGGACTATTATACTATGAAAGGAACACTTTATCCAGAGTATATTAAAAAAATCATTCCTGCAATTCCAAAGACAGTGTTACTGTTCACTCCGTTCACAGTAACACGCTTCGCGATGCACAGAAAGACGAACCTTCTTGTGACAAGCACAAGAAGTAGCGTTTGCTGCGCAAACTTAATTCTCGGGTTTTCTGTGAACTTTGTTCACAAAAAACACCTCGCGGAACGTTACCAGTGAACAGTAACAAGACAGTTACTGTTCCTTCTGTACTTCTATAATATTAGCACAATCTTCATAGCCAGACGGAATCCTGTCTGTAATTATCGTAGATCTGTAAAAATCTGCAAAGGTCACAGAACTGATATTGTCAAACTTGGAACTATCGCAGAGCACATAGCACTCCCTGCACTGCTCCATGGCAGCTGCTTTAACTGCCGCTTCATTGGCATCCGGGGTAGTACAGCCACTCTTTCTGGTAAGTCCATTGGTTCCAAAAAAGCCTTTGGTAAAATGATAACCACGAATCGTATTCATAGCCTGATTACCAATTACTGCTTCTGTAGTGCTCTTCAGCTCTCCACCTACAAGAAGAACCTTAAAGCCTCTTCCTGCCAGTGTCTGGGCATGTACCACTGCATTGGTAACAAATACTGCCCTTGTAACCTTAAGAAACTTCAGGATATCCCCAGTAGTAGTACCTGCATCAATATAGACAAAATCCTCATCCTGGATAAGACCTGCTGCATATTTTGCGATCCGGTCCTTCTCCTCCAGCTTCAGTCCCATTTTCTCGGCAACTGAATATTCATATGCAGTTACCCGCTCCTTCAGTTCCACGGCACCACCGAAAACTTTCTCCAGCTTGCCTTCCTTATCCAGTGCAGTGATATCTCTTCTCACTGTTGACTCTGATGTATCTAAAAGATCCTTCACTTCTGTGACAGTAATACTTCCTTTCTCTCTCAGAAGCTCCAAAATGATCTCATGTCGCTGCTGTGTTAACATTCTTTTCCCGCCTTATAATCTGTAACATTGGTTTCCAGAATGATCTTACGCAGTGGAAGAATACTTCCCGGTGAAACAGAAAGCTCGTCCACTCCCATTGCCAGAAACTCTTTTGTAAGTGACTGGTCAGCACCAAGTTCTCCACAGATTCCAGCCCAGATACCAGCCTTATGAGCATTCTCCATAACCAGGGAAATCATGCGCAGCACTGCCGGATGATGAGGATCAAAAAACAGGTCAAGCTGAGGATTCTGACGATCGATTGCCATAGTATACTGGCTGAGATCGTTGGTTCCGATGCTGAAGAAATCAACCTCTTTCGCAAGATCATCACTGATGATTGCTGCTGCCGGAGTCTCAATCATAATTCCCTGTTCCGGATTACCAAACTCTACGCCCTGAGAGGTAAGCTCCGCTTTCACTTCCTCTACGATTTCCTTGATCTTACGCACTTCCTGTACGCTGGTGATCATAGGATACATAATTGCGATCTTGCCAAATGCACTGGCACGGAATAAAGCACGAAGCTGTGTCTTGAAAATCTCCGGTCTTGTCAGACAGATACGGATTGCCCTGCATCCCAGTGCCGGATTCTCTTCATGCTCCATGTGGAAATAATCGCATTGCTTGTCTGCACCAATGTCCAATGTACGGATGATCACTCTCTTGCCTGCCATAGTCTGTGCAACCTGTCTGTAAATCTGGAACTGTTCTTCCTCTGTTGGGAAATCTTCCTTCTCCAGATAAATAAACTCACTTCTGAAAAGACCGATTCCACCAGCATCATTCTGAATGACTGTTGCCAGATCCTTGATGTTGCCAATATTAGCGTACAGCATTACTTTCTGTCCGTCAAGTGTAACGTTCTCTTTTCCTTTAAGGGTCAAAAGAAGCTGCTTTCTGGAAAGATCTTCTTCCTGGCGCTTCTTCATCTCTGCCAGAGTCTCCTCATCCGGATCTACATAAAATGTACCGTCTGCCCCGTCTACAATTCCAAGTCTGCCATCCATCTCACTCTCAAGAGACACGGAAGTATTTACAAGTGCAGGAATCGCCATGGTCCTTGCAAGAATCGCTGTATGGGAATTCAAGGAGCCTTTCACTGTAACAAAAGAGAGAACTTTATCCTTATCCAGCTGTACAGTCTCTGATGGCGCCAGATCCTCTGCCACAATGATCTTCGGCTCGTCTGCATCTACAGCCCCTGTCTCTTCTCCATTTAAAATGGTGAGAAGCCGCTCAGAAATATCACGAACATCAGCTGCACGCTCTCTCATATAATCGTCGTCCATTGCCGAAAACATCTGCGCATAATTGTCACCTGTAGTTGCCACTGCATACTCTGCATTTACGCCCTGGCTGCGAATGATATTCTCTACAGATTCATTATATCCATCGTCCTCCATCATCATCTGATGAACTTCGAAGATTGCTGCATTGGCTTCCCCGACTTCTCTCAAGGCCTTATCGTAAAGTCCCTGAAGCTGTTTAATCCCTTCTGCTTTAGCTTTCTCATAGCGCGCCATCTCCTGTTCCGGATCATCAATCTTCACACGCTTAACCTGCTGCTCTTTTTTCTGATATACGCTGATCTTACCGATGGCAATACCACCGAAAACACTTTTTCCATTATATATCTGCATTTTTTCTCTCCCACTTATTTGATCTGCTGACAGGAGACCAAACGCTCCTGCCATCCTATCCCGTTCTCGTGATACTCACCAAAGTCTCACGCAAATATCACTTTGACAGGCTGTTTACAAACAAACAGGGACATACCCGCAGGTATGTCCCCTTCCTGTCTTACAGAGTTTCCTGCATGAATTTGCTCACTGCCTCATATGCAGCGTCTTCATCTGCACCTTCAAATGTAAGAGTAACCTCGTCACCTTTCTTCACTGCAAGTCCCATAATTCCGAAGATTGCCTTACAATTCATAGCCTTGCCGCCCTTTGCGATCTTGATATCAGAAGAAAAAGCCTTTACTGCTTTTACAAGCTCTCCTGCTGGACGTGCGTGGATTCCTTCCGGGTCTGTTACAACATATTTAAATTCTCTCATGATTCATTCCTCCATTTTTCTTTTTATCTTTGGTCTCTATTGATTTTCTTATTATTTGATTTCTTTATATCTGATTTCACATTCTGTGTCAATCACTATTCACGATTATGTTACTGTTCATGACCTTCACAATAACACGATTATACCTGCATATCTTTTCCAGACATGAGTTACCATTCATTCCGCAGCCAATATTAGAGCCTGTTTGAACATCCATTGTCAGGCATTTTTCTTTTTCAGAACTCCCAGGAGCACTGCGGAAACAACAGTTCCCACTACCAGTGCACTCACATACTGCACTGCATTTCCCATAACCGGAACTACGAAGATTCCACCGTGAGGTGCCATCAGGGTACAGCCAAATGCCATGGACATTGCACCTGCAAGACCAGATCCCACAATACATGCCGGAAGCACATGAAGCGGGTCGGCTGCTGCAAAAGGAATGGCTCCCTCTGTGATAAAGGCAAGTCCCATAATAAAGTTGGTAGGACCAGACTCCCTTTCTTCTTTCGTAAATCTGTCTTTAAAAAGAAGTGTAGCAAGTGCGATGGCGCATGGCGGAACCATACCACCAACCATAACGGCTGCCATAATATCATAGTTACCAGCTGCAATCGCTGCAGTACCAAATACATATGCTGCCTTGTTAAACGGGCCACCCATATCGATTGCCATCATTCCGCCAAGGATCAGTCCAAGAATGATCTTACTGGAGCTTCCCATGGAGGTAAGTCCGTTATTCAGTGCTGTATTGATACCCCCCATGATGGGCTCTACAACAAACAGCATCAGAAGTCCCATGATCAGAATACCAACAACCGGATAAATCAGAACCGGCGCAATCTTCTCAAGGGCTTCCGGAAGCTTCTCACATACCTTACGAAGTCCCAGAATAATATATCCTGCTGCAAAACCAGCTACCAGAGCACCAAGAAAACCTGAAGTTCCGCTGTGTGCCATCATTCCACCCACAAAGCCAAGTGCAAGTGCCGGTCTGTCACCGATTGCCATGGCAATAAATCCCGCCAGAACCGGAAGCATAAAACCAAATGCCACATCACCGATTTGTTTGAACATAGCTGCCGCCGGAGTAATAGACCCAAAATTAGAGCGCTCGGCTACATCCAGGGCATTCATATCTACCATAAGACCATCGATCAAAAAGGCAATGGCGATCAGAATACCACCGCCAACTACAAACGGAAGCATATGGGAAACACCATTCATCAGCTGGGTGTAAATCTTGTGTCCCACACCGCCGCCGGTCTTATTCTGACTCTGTGATGAGGCTGATGCATTTCCACTGTGATAAACCGGTACGTTTCCAGACATGGCAAGCTCTACAAGCTCATCAGCTTTATTAATTCCGTCAGAAACCTGACGCTGAATCACCTTCTTGCCATCGAAACGATCCATTGGAACCTGAGCATCGGCTGCAACGATAATGCAGTCTGCATCCTGAATCTCCTGCTCTGTAAGCACATTCTTGGCTCCGCCAGAACCTCTTGTCTCAATCTTCACAAAGCAGTTCTTCGCCTTGGCAGCCTTCTCAATTCCTTCTGCTGCCATGTAAGTGTGGGCAATTCCTGTAGGGCAGGAAGTAACAGCCAGAATCTTAAACTGATCCGCTTCAGCCTCTCCCATATCGGCCAGAAGCTCATCTACGCTCTTCTTCTCCTCGTCTGCCTGATCAATGATCGCAAGAAATTCCTCTGGTGTCTTCGCTGCACGAAGGCTCTTGGTAAATTCCTCATCCATCAGCATCATGGAAAGCTTACTGAGCACGTCCAGATGAACATTATCCTCTGTATTCGGCGCAGCAATAAGAAACAGCAAGGTAACCTGCTCTCCGTCAAGAGAGTCAAAGTCAACGCCTCCCGGGATCACCATAGCGGCAAGTCCTGGTTTCTCTACTGCATCACATTTACCATGAGGAATGGCGATTCCCTCCCCGATTCCTGTGGTACTTTCTTCCTCTCTGGCATAGACCTGCTTACGGTACGCTTCCTCATCATTAATCTTGCCACTTCTGGTCATAAGGGAAACCGCTGCATCCAGAGTCTGAGACTTATCTGCTGGGGCAGCATTTAACGAAATACTTCTTATATCCAGTAAATCTGTGATCCTCATTTCTTCCTTTCCTCCTGATCCTTTCCTGTGATCTGCTGATATACAGCTTCAATCTCTTCTCTGGTAGCAAGATTCTCAGAAAACGCACTGGCACTTCCAGCTGCGATTCCCATGTGGAACGCATATTCATAATCCTGCTTCTCCATATATCCTGCCATAAATCCGGCAACCATGGAGTCTCCGGCTCCAACACCATTGATCAGCTTGCCTTTCGGTGCAGGCTCCTCATAAACGTCTCCATTCTCAGCAATAAGGACCGCGCCCTCTCCTGCCATGGAGATCAGTACATTCACAGCTCCCATCTCCTGGAGTTTCTTACCATATGGGATCACGGACTGGCGGTCTTTCAGTTCTACGCCGAAGATCTCACCAAGTTCATGGTTATTTGGCTTAATGAGAAATGGATGATAGGGAAGAACCTTCATCAAAAGATCTCTCGTCGCGTCTACTGCGATTCTTACGCCTCTGCCGTCCAGCATAGCCATGATCTTCTGGTAGGCATCATCCGGCATGGATGATGGAATACTTCCGGAAAGGAAAAGTACATCGCCTTGTCCAAGCTCTCCTAACTGCTTCATCAGCAGATCCACCTTATCAGTTCCGATCTTCGGTCCCTGTCCATTGATTTCTGTACCGTCTATACTTTTCAGTTTCAGATTGATTCTGGAAAAGCCTTCCCCTACCTGGATGAAACCATTCCTCACACCCATCTCCTCAAGACGTCTGATAATCTCATCTCCGGTAAATCCGGCTGTAAATCCAAGGGCTGTACTCTCAATTCCCAGATTCATAAGAACTGTAGAAACATTAATTCCCTTGCCTCCCGGCAAAAGCATCTCCGAACTGGTTCGATTGGTAAGACCAAGCTGGAAGTTCTCTACCGACACGATGTAATCCAGTGACGGATTAAAAGTCACAGTGTAAATCATTTCTGCCTCCTGCTTATTTTTGCTTGTTTTTGATTTGTTGTGCTTATTATACTTTCATATACAGTCAAAGTCAATCAATCTTTTTCAAAAGATTTTCACTTATGTTTTATTACAATTGCACAAATATGAATTATTTTGACTGTTTTTGATTTTTTATATGCAACGATGTGCCAGAGCATGTTCAAAAAAGCTTTCTGCAAGATGTACGTCACAATTTGTGGGAGATTTTGTCCGGATGAGGGCGTCGTAGCAGGCTACGGCAACCGAATTCGGGCGAAACATACCGCAAAGTGGGGCGTACAGATTGCGGGAATGATTTTTCAGACGCGCTCCAGTACAGTGAAAATTAAGTATCTGCCACATTGGCGCAGTATATGACAGATCAGACAGGTCAATATAGCGGTTATTTACTATTGGCTGTACGAATAGTAATATCCATAAATCACAAAAAAATGCAGATATCAGGCTGTGCCCCAACCTGAACCCTGCATTTTTCTGTATTTTATAATGATGGTCAAAATCAGTCATCAAATTCTGTTATTTTAATCAGTTCGAAGCGCTGTCACCGGATCACTTTTAGCAGCTTTTCTTGATGGGATCAGTCCGCCAAGAAGAGTCAGAACCACGCTCAGTCCAATCAGAACTACTGCTGCCACAGGAGGAAGAGCCGCCTTCACATTCACTCCGTCAGCCAGTGACCGGATAATGCTGTTCGCAGGAATGAGAAGAAGCAATGTAATTCCAATCCCCATAGCACCTGCGCAAAATCCGATAATAAACGTCTCCGCATTGAACACCTGTGACACGTTGTGCCTGGAAGCACCAATCGCTCTTAGAATACCAATTTCTTTTTTCCTCTCCAGAACACTGATATACGTGATAACACCGATCATAATGGAAGAAACCACAAGGGAAATCGCTACAAAAGCCACCAGAACATAACTGATAATATTTACAATATCCGTAACTGACGACATCAGCGTTCCCACAAGATCCGTATAAGTGATCACCTTCTCATCCTCTCCTGCCGCTTCCATATCCGCGTTATACTGATCCAGAATACCTACAATTTCTGATTTACTTTCAAAATCCTTTGGATAGATATTAATTCCGCCAGGAACATTCAGATCTGCATATCCAAGCTTTTTCAGATTTCCGTCATAAGAAGCATTTTCAGATGACAGCAGAGACATCATAAGCTCTGAGAGGTCATCCTCATTCATGTTCATCTGAATTGCTTTTGCAAAGGCCTCCGGATCTATGGAAAGCGCATCTTCCATATTTCCCATGCTGCTTCCCAATCCGCCAAGTCCGCTCATAGCCTGGCTCATTGCAGAAGTAATACTGGATGACACGCTGGCCATCACAGACTGCATTGCCTCCTGCATACCGGAACTGATATTTCCCATCATCTGCTCCATAGCAGTCTGAATTCCCTTTGTAAGCTGTTTTTCCACCTGTTCCATTATCTCTGTGAATTTTGACTCAATCCCCTTTGTGATCGCATCTGTGAAAGAAGTCATCATGGATTTCATGTAAGTTTCCATTGCCTGGGAAAACTGTGTCTGCACCTCGCTGGTATCCACAAGAGTCATAAGTCCATTCATGAGACGATTCTGCCCATCCTCTGTCTGCATATATTCCAGAAAATAGGTTCCCAGATTAGCCGGATCCGGAAGGGAATTATTTCTGGCATACTCCGGATAAGCAGCTACAACGTCCTGTAAAAGAAGATCCTGTATCTGCTTTGTGGTAATATTCACTGTCACGCTGTTTTTAACCAGATTCTCTGCTTCCTCTTTGATCTGCTGCTGGATTTCTCCCTGACTTAAAAAGGCAAGAATGCTGGCCACATCTGTCTGGGTGATACCATTTGCCTTGGCATACTCCTGATACTGGTTCATCAGCCCCACAGCCACTGCGATCAGTTTTTCCGAAGACATATCCACGTTCACGTTATTTTTCACCAGCTCCTGCAGATCCTTGCACAGACGTTCGTTCATCTCTTTTGATGTCAGATACTGCTTCAATGCTGCCTGCATTTTATCCATATCTGCTTCCGGTTTATCTTTAATGCTTTCCTGATAACCAGTAAGAACCTCTTTCAGCAAAGCAGTTACCTTCTCTTCTGTAAAATCAAACTTCACTGACTTCAGCGCCTGACTCATATCCGGAACCTGGTCTGCCGGAAGATTTTTCAGAATTTCTTCCGGATCAATCATATGGGAAAGATCCAGATCAAGGTCATCCAGCTTGATAAGCTTGGAAAGATCCGGCATACTGCTCTCATCCAGATTTATATTTCCAGCCAGAGCTGACATGTCAGGCATATCCGGCATTTCCACATTCAATCCGGAGGACAGCCCCGAAAGACTGGACAGGTCCATATTAAATCCACTGAGATCTACCTGAAAGGCCTCCTGCAGGGCATCCGCGTTAATGGAAAAAAGGGATTCCATGTCAAACTTACTGTTCTCATTGTCTTCTTTTCCAAATTCCTCTCCGGTAAAAACATTTATCTTTTCATCCGCCAGCTGCTGCTTCACAATTTCACTGGAAGCAGCCTTCTCGATCACATGTTTGGTAAGCTCCGGGGTATAACAGATTCCTGCAGTGAGCATGGAAGCAGTGGCACCTTCCACAGGCTGGACAATTCCCACAATTGTCAGATCTTCTCCGTTTTTCACCAGTTTTTTCATATAAGAGCTGTTGTCTGATTTATCCTTCCAGACCTTATATTCTTCATCATACTCATAATAATCGGTACTGTTTACCAGCTTAAATTTCTTCCCCAGGATTTCATCATAGGTGTATGGGCCCTCGTTTTCTGGCGTTTCCACTGCCTCTTCTGCCATAAATTTCTGAACCATATCATCCAGTTCCTTACCGTCCCGAAGCCCAAGAGTGTACTGGAGAAAATCACTGATATCGCCCTGTGAAGTAAGCACCAGTACACATTCTTTATAATTTTCAGGCCATCTTCCCGCTTTCACGTCATATTGATCCTTATAAAGATCAGCATCTTCCGGCATTTCATGAAAAACATCAGTGCTCATGGTAGAAGACATAATGCTGTTGGAGGAACCAGAGCCCAAACCCATAGCCGAAAAAGATTTGTCCGGATTTACCTGTCGGATATTTTTTCCATTTTCCAGAAAAATCTGGGGAGAAACAGAATACGTATACTCCACCGAATTTGCATACTGGGAAATGCTGCTTTCATTACTGTCCAGGTAAACCTTCAGAGACTCCAGATCATTGGAATTCATTTTGGAGAACATGTTAGTCACCATCTGGGCAACTCCTACTTCCCCATCCTTTTTCCCACTCTGCGCTGTGGCTGCTCCCATCATCATAGAGGTAAGATCCACTCCTGTGCTTTGTATCTGCAACGGATATTCTGAAAGTGTTTCTTCTTCCATATTTGTAATGTATTTGTCTACACCATTTGATATGGAAAGGATCAGCGCAATTCCGATAATACCGATGGAGCCTGCAAAAGAAGTAAGTAAGGTCCGGGCTTTCTTAGTCTTCAGATTCTGAAAGCTAAGGGAAAGTGCAGTAAAAAAGGACATGGAGGATTTTCCCATATTCTTGTGAACAGGAGGTGCCATGCTCTCGCTGTCTATCACAAACGGATCTGTATCAGAAAGGATCCGCCCATCTTTTACCGTCACGATTCTGGTGGCATAAAGCTGAGCAAGCTCCGGATTATGGGTGACCATTACTACCAATCGTTCCTTTGCGACCCCTTGCAAAAGATCCATAACCTGTACACTGGTATCTGAATCCAGGGCTCCTGTTGGCTCATCCGCCAAAAGAATTTCCGGGTCATTTACAAGTGCTCTGGCAATTGCCACTCGCTGCATCTGACCGCCTGACATCTGACTTGGCTTTTTGTGGATCTGGGCACCAAGGCCTACTTTTTCCAGAGCTTCTTTTGCACGGCGTCTCCGCTCACTTTTTGATACACCGGAAATGGTAAGGGCAAGCTCCACGTTTGCAAGAACTGTCTGGTGTGGGATCAGATTATAACTCTGAAACACAAATCCTATGGTATGATTTCGATAAGAGTCCCAGTCCCTGTCTTTATATTTTTTCGTAGAAATCCCATTGATGATCAGATCGCCTCTATCGTACCGGTCAAGACCACCAATAATATTCAGAAGAGTGGTTTTTCCCGAACCGCTGGGACCAAGAATTGCCACAAATTCATTGTCCCGAAGACTAAGGCTCACTCCGTCCAGGGCACGCTGTACCAAATTTCCTGTTCTGTATTCTTTGTGTATGTCTTTGATCTGAAGCACTTACTACTTCCTTTCTGTCGCATAATAAATGTTTATAACCATTCACCAATTCAGGCAAAATATACCGCAAAGTGGGGCGCCGAAGATTTCGATTTTTATGTGAGTCAGATTCACATAAAATACCTTGCGGAATAATATTTGCTGAATAGTTCAAATATTTTTTATTATAATCTTAAATTGTGAACATATTGTGTTTTTAAAATAAAACCATTCTCTTGAAATCCAACTATTTCTATCGTATAATAAGAAGATACATTACCGCTTTAGAGAGATGATGCATGCAGATTGCGGCTATCGCAGTCTGATATAACTTACTTCAGAAAGGATGAAAAACATGAAGGTTTTACTCTTAAATGGCAGCCCGCGCAAGGAAGGCTGTACGTTCACCGCACTTAGTGAAGTGGCAAAAACACTGAATCATAATGGAATTGATACTGAGATTTTCCAAGCTGGAAATCCGGATACAGATAATGTAAAAGCCGCCGCGGCGAAATTAAAAGAAGCAGATGCGCTTATAGTTGGTTCTCCGGTATACTGGGCTTCCCCATCCGGACAGATCATTGAATTTATGGATAAGCTTTGCTCCATGGCAGGCAAAGACATGCTCCACAAACCAGCTGCAGCAGTTGCTTCTGCAAGAAGAGCCGGCACCACAGCTACTTTAGACGTTCTTCAGAAATATTTCAGCTATCATGAAATGCCTGTTGTATCTGCTAACTACTGGAACATGGTTCACGGAAATACTCCTGCAGAAGTTGCGCAGGATGAAGAAGGACTTCAGATCATGCGCTCACTTGGAAACAATATGGCATGGCTTCTGAAATCCCTGGAAGCAGGGAAAGCGGCAGGTATTGCAGTTCCTCAGGCGGAAGATAAGATCAAGACAAATTTTATCCGCTAAATATGGTGCAGTAGTTGTCATATCTTCACATAAATGAAGCTCCAGAGCATATCTAAAAAAGGCTTTTTGCAAGATGTGCGTCACAATTTGTGGGAGTTTTTGCCCGGATAAGGGCGCCGTAGCAGGCTACAGCAACTGAATTCGGGCAAAATTTCCCACAAAGCGGGCGTGCAGATTGCAAGAATGATTTTTCAAACAGGCTCTGGCTGCACCAGTTTAATAATGTGTGTGACATGGAAGCAGTTCCGTTCACATACATCCAAAAAACTTCCAGAGAGGTATTTTATGCTGCAAATAATCGAAACCATCAACACCGCTGTAAATAATTTTATCTGGGGCGTTCCTGCAATGGTCTGTATTTTCGGAGTTGGTCTTTATCTTAGTATCCGCACCAATTTTCTTCAGATCCGCAAATTCCCCTACGCAATCAAAACAACCCTTGGACGTATTTTCCGCAAACGCGACGCATCTGACGGTGCTATCACGCCTTTCCAGGCAGTGTGTACAGCACTTGCAGCCACGGTCGGTACTGGCAATATTGCCGGTGTAGCAGGCGCTATCGCAATCGGCGGTCCCGGAGCCATATTCTGGATGTGGGTTTCTGCACTGTTTGGCATGTGTACCAAATATGCTGAGGTTACTCTGGCGGTACACTACCGCGAGATCAATGCCAACGGTGAACTGGTAGGCGGTCCCATGTATTACATCAAGAACGGTCTTAGCAAAAAATGGCACTGGCTGGCTTATCTGTTCGCAGCATTCGGCGTGCTCACTGTATTTGGTACCGGTAACGCTACACAGGTCAATACTATCACCACTGCCATCAATTCTGCATTGCTGAATTATAACGTGATCAGCGAAAGCGCCGTTTCTACTTCCAACCTAATCATCGGAATCATAATTGCCATTCTGATCGCCATGATCCTTCTTGGCGGAATCAAACGAATTGGCCATGTCACCGAAAAGCTGGTCCCATTTATGGCTCTGCTTTACATTCTTCTCGGACTGGGAGTTATCCTTCTGAACATTCAGAATGTACCAGCTGTATTCGTTTCTATTTTCAGAGGGGCATTTCAGCCCAGAGCTGTAACAGGCGGCATTGTTTTAAGTATGTTCACAAGTTTAAAAAAAGGTGTTTCCCGTGGTATCTTCTCTAACGAGGCTGGTCTTGGTACCGGATCCATTGCCCATGCGTGTGCAGATACCAAAAAGCCTGTAAAACAGGGTATGTTCGGTATTTTCGAAGTCTTTACAGATACCATCGTGATCTGTACACTGACTGCACTGGTTATCCTTTGCAGCGGCGTTGCTGTTGATTATGGAAAAGCAGCTGGCGCAGAGCTTACGATCCTTGGATTTACTTCTACATATGGAAGCTGGGTATCCATTTTTACAGCAGTTGCCATGTGCTGCTTCGCTTTTTCCACAGCAGTCGGATGGGGACTTTACGGTGCCCGCTGCATCGAGTTCCTGTTCTCTGAAAAAGTGATCAAACCTTTTATGGTTATTTATTCCCTGGTTGCCATCCTTGGCGCAACTGCCAACCTTGGACTGATGTGGAGCATTGCCGAGACATTTAACGGTCTTATGGCAATTCCCAACCTGATTGCTTTGTTCCTGCTTTCCGGTACAGTTGTGAAGCTGACAAAAGAATATTTTGCCGGTGAGGGCAAAACAAAATAAATATAAAAAGGGACATCGCATGAACCGTTTTCGCTCATGTGATGTCCCTTTCAGATTATTGATCAATCCTTATTCTCTTCCTCGGCAGCTGCATCTGTAGTTGTATCAGCATCTTCGCTTTTCTCTTCCTCACCGATCTCAACTGCATTTTTTTCTTCCTCAGTCTGCTCCTGCACATCCGTAACGCTTACCTTATGGTCATACCATTTGCCCTTTTTACCAATGATTGCCAGGTCAAATTCTTCATCAAGCTTCTCTACTGGAACATTGAATCCATAAACCTCCTCTGTCATGCCATCGCTGTAAGTTACCTTATCAATAGTAGGCTGAATCAGTTCGGCACCGTCTTTCTGTGCATCCTCTGCTGTTCCAAGGAAAACATTCTCAATATTCTTGGAAACGAGAGTAATATGAACGGTCATTTTACCATCCTTTACAGTGAGGGTAGCTCTTCCGTTGCAAGCCTCATTTACATGGAACATACTGCTGTCTGTGTCAAACTCTACACCATAAACACCGTCTTCAAGTTCGCTGTCTGCGGCATTCTCTGCACCATCTGTGGTTTCCTCTGCCTCAGCCTCTGTGGCTTCTGCAAATGCCGGGAATGCAGTTCCTGCTGTCATAGCGGAAATACTTACAGCTGTTAATAAAATGACTAATGAACGTTTCATAATAACTCTCCTTGCTTTTTCTTTATTTACGGTACACTTGTGTGTGCCGTATTTGTTTTATTACTCAAACAGCTGCCCCACAGTGTAGGAGCAGCTGCTTTTGTTCTGTTGCAATAACAATTTATACCAGGATAATTATTTCGCGATGGAATCAATAGCTGCCTGAGTATGAGCTACATAAAGCTGCTCAACAGCGTCAATTCTTCCAAGACCTTCGATCTGGCAGTCAATCTCATCGAAATCTCCAGAAGCCTCGAACATGCTCTTCCAGGAGTCATCATCATCACCAGCCATATCATTGTTTGCATGGTCACCAGCAACAACCATAAGCGGACGAAGGATTACTTTCTTGAATCCGGCATCTTTTACTTTATTGATAACTTCATCACAAGCTGTATCCTCTGGCTCACCTTCTACAGTACCGATGAATGCGTTTGTGAATTCAAGTTTCTCCATCTGGGTCTGCATCTGATCATATGTAACGTTTGCTGTATGGGAAGTACCATGTCCCATGAATACAAATGCGGTTCCATCTTCTGCAGCTGCTTCCATGCTGTCATATCCAGCTTCTTTTACAGCTTCATCTGTGATTGCCTGAGCAACAGCAGCTTTGTCATCGTTGATAACGGTAGCGTCATCGCCAACCTCACCAAGCATTGGTTCAGCGATTGCTACAGATTCAAATTTATCTTTGTAAGCATCAATAGCTTCTACCATCTCATCGTACTCAGCACCATGCATAAGATGTGTAGGCTGAACTACAAGATTCTTAACACCGTTTGCTACTGCACGGTCAAGTGCCTGCTGCATGTTATCAATCTTCTCATCATCTCTTGCCTGTACATGGTTGATAATGATCTGAGCGGTAAATGCTCTTCTTACAGACCAATCCGGGAATGCTTCTGCAAGAGCATCCTCGATTCCTTTGATATCCTCTGCACGGCTGTCGTTAAAGGAAGTACCAAAGCTTACTACAAGAAGCTCATTCTCACCGATCTCGTCCTGATTACGCGGATCATCCTTGGAAGCATCACCTGTGTCACGTCCGAAATACTCTGGACTTGCCTCTTCTCCCTCTACAAGCTCTTTCTGAGCATCTGTAAGGGCATCCCATGCTTCTTTAGCTTCCTTGCACTGCTCATCTGTATCATCTGTTCTCTCCTGAACATAAATAGCATCGATAAGTGCTGCTACTTTATCAGCCGCTTCCTTATCTGCATCTGCAGTGTCATCAGCTGCTTCTGCATCGTCTGTTGTCTCAGCATCATCAGCTGCTTCAGCATCGTCAGCTGCCTCAGCATCATCAGCTGTCTCAGCATCGTCTGTTGTCTCCTCTGCTGCTTCCTCTGTCTCTGCAAATGCAACAGTTGCTGTTGCTGCTGTCATGCTTGCTGCCATAGAAGCTGCAAGAAGGATTGCTAATAAAGATTTTCTTTTCATTTCTTTTTCCTCTTTTTTTTGTATTTCCGGATAGAATCACGTATAAAGAATCCCATGGGAAATCTATCACCAATCTCCCATTGCATAAAAACAGCCGCATTTTCTGCGACTGCACACATTCTCATATACACACTTTTCTTCCAAAAAACATTCAGGAAATATTCATGTATCGTTATGAGAATACAGGTTCTGTGTACCGCAGACCTAAGATTCCACGCCAAGGCAGTTCTCCTGACTTCGGTCAACACTGCTCCCCCTTCCCGGTTTCCCAGTGGGCTCTGAAGCAGTTCCCTTACACAGTGACGGCATCGTTCCGGACTCTCACCGGATTCTCTTTTGCGCATCATGTTCATGATGCAACCTTCGCGCTATAACCATTATACATATTCGACTCGGATATTTAATATGTACCATATTATTATATATTTTTTATGAACTTTTTATGTATTTTTTATGAACTAGAGTATGTTTGAAAAAGGCTTTCTGCAAGATGTGCGTCACAATTTGTGGGAGATTTTGTCCTGATGAGGGCGCCGTAGCGGGCTACGGCAACTGAATTCGGGCAAAATATACCGCAAAGTGGGGCGTGCAGATTGCGGGAATAATTTTTCAAACAGATTACTATTCACTCCGTTCATAGCAACACGCTTCGCGATACACAGGAATCATGCTTTCGCATGGTTTCGCGCCGCAATTCTCAGGTTTTCTGTGAATTACTTATTGACAAATACCCCGCCAGGGTATATATTGGTTTCATCAAATACATACCCCTAAGGGGTATATAAGGAAAGGAGTCCGCCTATGACAGCTGATTATAAATCCGAATCCTGCTGCAGCCACACCGCAGCCGATCCTGCAACTCTTTCCAGCCAGGAACCTACCAAGAAGGTCTGTTCCTGCTGTTGTACCAAGCACACCGATCGTTCCGAAGCAGAGCGCAGGAAGCTGGTAAACCGTCTGAAACGTATTGAAGGCCAGATAAGGGGGATTATAGGAATGCTGGAGAATGACGCTTACTGCAACGATATTCTTATTCAGTCAGCAGCTGTAAATGCCGCTGTGAATGCATTTAATAAGGAACTTCTCGCCAATCATATCCGAACCTGTGTGGCAAGAGATATCCGTGATGGTAAAGACGAAACCATTGATGAGCTGGTTGCAACTTTGCAGAAGCTAATGAAGTGAGATACCAGCGCATTCCGAATGTGTACCTGCCTGCGGAGGTACGAATGCGCAGAGCAGTCCGTTGGTATCGAAACACTGTATTCGAAGGAGGAATTTATTATGGAACAATACAACGTCACCGGCATGAGCTGTGCAGCCTGCAGCGCCCGTGTGGAAAAAGCGGTAAACAAGGTTCCGGGAGTTACTTCCTGCTCCGTAAGCCTGCTTACCAATTCCATGGGAGTGGAAGGAACTGCCTCAGCCTCTGCCATTGTCTCAGCTGTAGAAGAAGCCGGATACGGCTGCAGCCTGAAGGGTGCTTCCGGTCAGACGGAATCCGTTTCCGATGCTGAGAAAGCCTTGGAAGATCACGAAACGCCACTCCTCAGGAAACGGCTTATTGCCTCAGTAGGTTTTCTTCTGGTGCTGATGTACTTTTCCATGGGACACATGATGTGGGGATGGCCGCTGCCAGCCTGGTTTGATGGCAACCATATCGCCATGGGACTTGTACAGCTGCTTCTTGCAGGAATCGTCATGGTCATCAATCAGAAATTTTTCATCAGTGGCTTCAGGAGTCTGTGGCACCGCTCTCCAAACATGGATACCCTGGTAGCTCTCGGCTCCATGGCCTCCTTTGTATGGAGTGTCTACGCCCTGTTCGCCATGACCAGAGCCCAGGTTGACGGCAATTCCGAACTTGTCATGCACTACATGATGGAATTCTATTTCGAATCTGCCGCTATGATCCTGACCCTGATCACCGTTGGAAAAATGCTGGAAGCCCGTTCCAAGGGCAAGACCACGGATGCCTTAAAAGGTCTTATGAAGCTTGCTCCCAAGACTGCCGTTGTCATCCGAAACGGCCAGGAAGCCACCGTTCCCATTGACCAGGTTGTAAAAGGTGACACCTTTGTTGTTCGCCCTGGTGAAAACATCCCGGTGGATGGTGTGATTATCGAAGGCTCCAGTGCAGTCAACGAATCTGCCCTTACAGGTGAGAGTATCCCTGTTGACAAAGCTGCCGGAGATCTTGTCTCCGCAGCCACAGTCAACCAGTCTGGTTTCATCAAATGTGAAGCTACCCGCGTTGGCGAAGACACCACCCTCTCCCAGATCATCAAAATGGTCAGTGATGCTGCAGCCACCAAAGCTCCTATTGCAAAAATCGCAGACCGTGTTTCCAGTGTTTTCGTACCTGCTGTTATCACCATTGCAATTATAACAACTATTGTCTGGCTGCTTACCGGTCATGAGGCTGGCTACGCCCTGGCAAGAGGAATTTCCGTTCTGGTCATCAGCTGCCCATGCGCCCTTGGTCTTGCCACTCCGGTTGCCATTATGGTTGGAAACGGAATGGGTGCCAAAAACGGTATCCTTTTCAAAACAGCCGTCTCCCTTGAGGAAGCCGGAAAGGTTCAGATCGTAGCCCTTGACAAAACCGGAACCATCACAAACGGTCAGCCGGAGGTTACTGACATTCTCCCTGCAGACGACGTATCTGAGAACGATCTTCTCACCCTTGCCTACGCCCTTGAAAAAAAGAGCGAGCACCCTCTTGCGAAAGCCATTCTGGAAAAAGCTGCAAGCCTTGGTCTTACAGCCCAGGAAGTCACAGAATTCCAGGCTCTTCCCGGCAATGGACTCTCTGCGAAGCTTGGCGCTTCCACGCTTATCGGCGGAAGCATGAAATACATCAACACTCTGGCAGCTGTCTCTCCGTCTCTTATGAACCAGGCCGAGAAGCTTGCCGAAGCAGGAAAAACTCCTCTTCTTTTCGCAAAAGATGGAAAACTTCTTGGAATCATTGCAGTTGCTGATGTAATCAAACCGGACAGTGCACAGGCGGTCAAAGAGCTTCAGAATATGGGTATCCACGTAGTTATGCTTACCGGAGACAACAAGCGCACGGCCAGAGCCATCGGCGCACAGGCAGGTGTTGACCAGGTTATTGCAGGCGTCCTTCCAGATGGAAAAGAGAGCGTCATCCGCTCCCTGAAGGAAAAAGGCAAGGTTGCCATGGTTGGCGACGGAATCAACGACGCACCAGCCCTTACCAGAGCAGATATTGGTATTGCCATCGGTGCCGGAACGGATATAGCCATCGACGCAGCAGATATTGTCCTTATGAAAAGCCAGCTTTCCGACGTGCCAGCTGCTATCCGTATGAGCCGCGCTACTCTTCGCAACATCCACGAGAATCTCTTCTGGGCGTTCTTCTACAATGTAATTGGTATTCCGCTGGCTGCCGGCGTATGGATTCCAATTTTCGGATGGACCTTGAACCCGATGTTCGGCGCTGCTGCCATGAGCCTTTCCAGCTTCTGTGTAGTTACCAACGCGTTGAGGCTAAACCTGTTTAAAATTCATGACGCAGTTAAAGATAAAAAAGTCAAGAATCCGGTTTCCATAGAATCCAATTCTGGAAATATTGCTGATTTCTCTGAAGCATTATCTGCTGTTTTCTCAAAATCATTCAATGCAGATAAAACTTCAGATGCAGAACAAACGATTAATAACAGCTGCAAGCTTTTGAACGAATGCAGCGATATTAATAACAATACTAACAAAAAGGAGAATAATACCATGGTAAAAGTGACAGTTAATGTAACAGGAATGATGTGCGGACATTGCGAAGCACACGTAAACAAAGCAATCCAGGAAGCATTTGGGGTACAGGATGTTGTATCCTCCCATGATGCCGGAACTACTATTTTCTCAGCACCAGAGAAAGTGGACGAGGACAAAATCCGCCAGGTAATCAAAGACGCTGGCTATGAAGTAACCGGAATTACACAGGAGTAATCCATCCCTCACATTCAACTTGACCAATGCAGAAACCTATTGCAAAGGTCCGTTCAAACAGCCGACAGAAACATTTTTCAGCTTCTGTCGGCTGTTTTTTTACTTCTATCCCCTCTTTTTCACCAGCTTTTATGTTCTTTTTTTCATATCAGCCCCATTCTTTCTTATATTAATGTTAATTTTTCAAGAATCTTCATCCTTGCATTGAAATTCTATAAATTTTTCAGTATAATGATTTCGATACGGGTCTCACAGTGAGACTCCTTTGAGAGCATAATCCGTTGCTGAACAAGCTTTGAACAGCAACTATAGTCTCAACCATTTAAAGGAGGAATTATATTATGGCAACATGGAAAAATCTTGACACACTTGATTCTTTTGGCAAACTGAAAGAGCTTAAGAATCACGTAGACATTGCGGCAGCTCTGTCTGGTGAAGAAGGTGGCAAGCGTGTAGCTGATTATAGTACACCAATGGCAGCTGGTCTTTCTTACAACTATGCAGCCAAAGAAGTAGACGAAACCGTTTTATCCGCACTTGCGAAACTGGCTGACGAGGCACAGCTGATCGACAAATTTCAGGAATTATATAATGGTGCAGTGATCAACACCGGAGAGAAACGTATGGTTCTTCATCACCTTGCACGTAAGCAGCTTGGTAACCCGGTTGTTGTAGATGGTGTAGACAAACGTGAATTCTACGTTGCCCAGCAGAAAAAAGCTGCTGATTTTGCAAATAAGGTTCATGCTGGTGAGATCACCAACGAAGCTGGTGAGAAATTCACCACAGTCGTTCAGATTGGTATCGGCGGAAGTGACCTTGGTCCCCGTGCTCTTTACATCGCACTGGAGAACTGGGCGAAGGCCAATAACACATTCAAGATGGAAGCGAAGTTCATCAGCAACGTTGACCCGGATGATGCAGCTGCAGTACTTGCTTCTGTAGACCTTGCACACTCCTTATTCATCGTTGTATCCAAATCCGGTACAACCCTTGAGACACTGACCAACGAAGCATTTGTAAAGGATGCCCTGACAAAAGCAGGTCTGAATCCTTCCAAACACATGCTTGCCGTTACAAGTGAGACTTCCCCTCTTGCAAAGAGTGAAGATTATCTTACCGCCATCTTCATGGATGACTACATCGGAGGCCGTTACTCTTCTGTTTCCGGCGTAGGCGGAGCAATCCTTTCCCTGGCATTCGGACCGGAAGTATTTGCTCAGCTCCTTGAAGGTGCTGCAGCTGAGGATCAGCTTGCAACAAACCGTGACCTTATGAAGAACCCAGATATGCTGGATGCCCTTATCGGTATCTATGAGAGAAATGTGCAGGGATATCCTTCCACAGCTGTTCTTCCATATTCACAGGCATTAAGCCGCTTCCCGGCACACCTTCAGCAGTGTGACATGGAGTCCAATGGTAAAACCGTAAACCGTTTCGGCGAGCCGGTTAACTACGTAACAGGTCCGGTTATCTTCGGAGAGCCAGGAACCAACGGTCAGCATTCCTTCTATCAGTTATTGCATCAGGGCTCTGACATTGTCCCGCTTCAGTTCATCGGCTTTAAGAACAGCCAGCTTGGCGTAGATGTTGACATTGAGAACAGCACCAGCCAGCAGAAGCTCTGCGCTAACGTGGCAGCTCAGATTGTTGCATTTGCCTGCGGTAAAGAGGATGAGAACCTGAACAAGAACTTCAAGGGTAAACGTCCGTCCAGCATTATCATCGGTCAGCAGCTTACCCCTGCTTCCCTTGGTGCATTGCTTGCTCACTTTGAGAACAAGATCATGTTCCAGGGCTTCGTATGGAATCTGAACAGCTTCGACCAGGAAGGCGTTCAGCTTGGTAAAGTTCTTGCGAAACGTGTACTTGCACACAATACAGACGGTGCTCTTAAGGTATTCAGCGATCTTCTGAACATCTGATCTTTCAAACAGGCTCTAAAGCATATTTGAAAAATTTACGGCAGCCCGGGAATTTCCGGGCTGCCGTTTTTTTATGCTACATACTATAAAAACAGACCGCAGAAATCCTGTATTTTCATAATCCTCTGCGATCTGATTTCCATATTGACTTGTCTTGCAAAAAACCTTTTTCAAACCATTAATAAACTGACACTCAGGCAACCTGCACGCCCCAGATTTTCTTTGTTTCCAGGCCTCTGCCAGGCTTTCCTGTTACACAGATACTCTTATTTCTCCAGTTTCCAACACCATTATCCGAGAAACAGATTCCAGCACCATCTGCAGTCTTTTTCACCTGAATCTTCATTTCCAGATTCCGTACCTTGCCATACATCAAACTGGTCTTTACAAGCTCATCCAGATCTTTTTCCAGCTGTGCTTTATCCATATACACGCTAATCTTTTCCTCCGCCAGCTCTGCTTCCAGCCATTCCTGACCTGGTGTAAAGTATTTCTGTCTTGCCTTTACAAATTCATCTATAAAACTGTTAAGCTCCACTTTCTCATTTCTCTGTAATATCTTTCTCATAAAAGAAGCCTCCTTGCCTTAAAAAGCGTTACTGTTCGATTACTTCGCAGCAACTCAAAAATATCATTCTTTTTTCCTTTTCTGAAAGATATTATAGCTGTCTATGTTAAATTCTGTGTATTGCCAATGTTAAACATATTTAAAATAATTATACCTATTGTAAAGAGCAATATTAAAGTATCTTTTTTATAAAAAATCCCGCAATCCGTTATCATCAATACGGACTGCGGGATTTTCCACTAAAAGGCTGCGAGCCAGGGACTTTGGGAATGCGCTTTAAATTTTCCAGTACCCCGTACCACAAACAGCGCATTCAACCAGAGAACCGTCTTCTCTACTGAAAATTGTTTTCGCTTCTGTACTCCCACATTGTGGACAGCAGTTTCGCGCATTCTCCTCGCATCCTCCACCGGACACATTGTCCAACTCATCATCTGAAAGCTCTCTTTTTGTTATTTCGTCTTCCATCAAAAATATCCCTCCATCCAAAATCAATTAATTCTGTGTTTTGGTGGAAGTAGGATCCCAGTAGGTTGCACCGCAGCAGGCGCAGGTTACATAGGTGCAGCCATAAAGCGGCTCTCTGGAAGAAGCCTCCGTACTTCCGCATTTCGGGCAGCTGTATCCTACGTCGCAGGAATCACCGCCTGTTACATTGTCCAGCTCATCATCTGAAAGTTCCTGGGTTACCGGGTGTAATCTGGCATACATTTCTTCTGCCTGTACAGCATCAAGCTCCATGCCGTTTTCCTTCGCCAGTTTCTGAAGTTCTTCCACAGATCCGGTTCCCTTTGCAGCTTTTAAAACTTCCTTTGTCATTTTGTTCTCTGCCATAGTCAAATCCTCCTTAAAATTATATTAGATTTACAGCCACCTTTTCCCCGGCAGGTCCACTCCATATGTATCTGCAGTCTGCATCATGCCTGAAAAAATGTGCTCTAAATTTCCATTAAATATCAGTACCCGGATTATAAGCAATTTCCGTATAATTCTCATATTCCTGCAATGCACTGACAGTTTTCTCATAATATCCCTGTCCGAAAAACACACATTTGGAGGGATCTGCCCCCAGTTTGTCCCCGGTCAGCACAATTGCCAGTGCCCGGCATCCTCCCGCACAGTATTTGAAATACTTACAATTTCTGCATTTTCTGTCGTGCTCCCGGATTTTGTCCACAGTCGTACATACCTCACACAGATACTGGCTGTCACTTAGCAGATGCTTCAAAGATTCCTTTTTCACATTGCCAGGGATATCCCCATTCAGTTCGTAGGTGCCAGACAGCTGATGACAGGGAAATATATTTCCATTGGCTGCAACTGCCACCATGCCTCTGACCCCCTTGCATACTGGAAGCGAATCCCTGTATTCCTTTTCCCGGTACAAAACAGGAATCATCCCATAACTGCCAGATACAGGATACAGACGCAAAAACTGCCAGATGATCACATCCATTCTGCAGCCCGTTTTCATATATGCACTGGCAAATTCCAGCATTCTGTCATAATATTCCGTCAGTCCCAGAGCAGCATCACCTGCATTTTCCTTCCACCTTGGGGCCTCCGATGTGCGGATGATGCGCATTTTCCACACCCCAAGGCTGTCCATAAGCTTCGCTGTTTCCAGAAGCGTATCCAGATTGTGTCTGTGCACATTTGTCTGAATCATTACTGGAAAATCATTTGCCCTGCACAAACGGATGGCCCGGATTGCATCCTCCTCAGCTCCTTTTCGTCCACGAAGCCAGTCATGATGTCCGATTCCGTCAAAAGAGATCTTCATTAAAGGACGGATTCCTCTTTCCTTCATCTGGTTCAACACTTCCTGCCTGAGAAAATAGCCGTTGGTATTGATCTCTTCTACATACATTCCTCTTTCATAAATTCCCGTCAGGATGTCCATAAAATTCCTGTGAAGCATCGGCTCCCCGCCTGTGATGGTAAATGCATTTACCCCACATTCCCTCGCCTCATCCAG
Organism: Ruminococcus sp. RTP21484sp1_RTP21277st1_D2_RTP21277_210401; assembly: GCF_040924225.1. NCBI lineage: Bacteria > Bacillati > Bacillota > Clostridia > Eubacteriales > Oscillospiraceae > Ruminococcus > Ruminococcus sp. RTP21484sp1_RTP21277st1_D2_RTP21277_210401. The sequence continues at coordinate 82,195 of NZ_JBCOMJ010000007.1, forward strand.
AAATTTTTCTGCTTCCTTCAGGAACCACTCGCTCATGGATGGGGCATTGTCAGCTGCATTAAAGCAATGAAGACAATTATAGTTACACTTCCCGGTTATCATCCAGTTTACTTTTGGAAAATACCGATTCTCGCAATGTCTGTATTTCTGCCAGTCTGTCAGATTCTCTTCCCCTCTGCAGGGATGAATAAAGCCTCTGGCTGCCATAGTTTCCAATAAATCATCCGCCTCCTGCTCCCTTTTTCCGTCGCAGGAACGCAAAAGCTCAAATTCTTCTTTTTTCAGCCCTTTGGCATATGGACTTCCCTTCCGGTAATATGCATAGGGAACCTGCTGCCAGGAGCGTAAGGCAATCCGGGAATCAAGTATATATCGCATAAAATATCCCCTTATCTCTTTTTATTACAGCGCATCCAGACGCTGCCGTTTTACCAGTTCTGCAAAAAAGCCGTTTTTCTCTAACAGTTCTTCATATTTTCCATCTTCAATGATTTTCCCTTTATCCAGCACAAGAATTCTGTCACACTGTTTAATAGTAGAAAGCCGATGGGCGATTACAATTCTGGTACACTTCAGACCATCCAGGGCTTCTGACACTTTTTTCTGGGTCAGATTGTCAAGGGCACTGGTGGCTTCATCAAGCATAAGCAGCCTGGGTTTTTGTGCAATAGCTCGGGCGATCATCAGTCTCTGCTTCTGTCCTCCGGAAATTCCGCCGGAGCCTTCAGAAATCATTGTATTCATTCCCATAGGCATTTTCCGGATATCCTCTGCAATACCCGCCAGTTCTGCTGCCTCCCAGGCATCCTTCTGTGTCAGCCATGGCGCCGAGATCACAATATTGGAATAAATATCCCCCTGAAAAAGCTTACCATTCTGCATGACTACGCCAATCTTCTGCCTGAGCGATTTCAGATCAATTTTATCAAGATCTTTTCCGTCATAATAAACGGCTCCCTTCATAGGTTTCTCAAATCCAAGGAGCAGACGCATAAGGGTGGACTTCCCGCAGCCAGTCTGGCCTACAATTGCCACATACTGTCCCGGGTGGATTTTCAAAGACAGGTCATCCAGTACAAGAGGCATGTTTTCATTGTACCGGAACGATATATGATTCAGCTCGATCCCGCCTGAAATCCCTGTAATCACCTGTTTTCCGCTGGAAACCTCGGGCACTGTCTCAAAAAGCGACTTTACCATTTCCAGTGTAGGCCTTATCCTTGCTACTGTAAGAGCAATTCCTGCCAATGACAGAAAAGCTCCGGATACCATGCCGTATGCAGTATTAAAAGCATAGTAATCCGCTACGGAAACGCCAGACCGGATTGCTGCGTAATACATCACAATAGTACCCGCAAGGGAAATCCCTGTACTGATCACAGCATTTATTTTAATAAATACAGGAGGATTATATTTAAGTTTTGCTTCTTTGGCATATAAATCTCCCCATCTTGCAAAAGCCCTTTTCTCAGCCCCTGAAAGCTTTATTTTCTGGACACCAGTGATCATGGCGTATGTCATTCCACTTTCTTTTCCTGCAAGCTCCATCTGTCTTCTGGAAATTCCCATCTGTACCAGGGAAGAAATAACAGAAAACGCAACCGTCACCGCTACAATAATCAGCGCCGGTGCCACAAGTGCCGGTGCAAACGCAAAAATCTGTGAGATATAGATAAGGGAAAAAACGGAAGTAATCCCTGTTGTAAATACTGTAGAAACCAGCATATTGCAAAGTGAGTTGATCTGGCTGGCACGGCTGGACAACTCACCTGCGCTGTACTTTCTGAAAAAACTTGCCGGAAGGGACATTACCCGCATCATGGTTGCAGCCTCTACAGACAGGCTCAGCTTCGTTTCCACCCTGGCAGTTACCATCGCACTTACTGCCTCAAAAAGCAGGCTGCTTATTGCAGTGCACACCATAAAAACCGAAATTGCAAAAAACAGCTGCATGCTTCCAGAAGGCAGAACCTCCGAAAAAATAAGCTGGTTGATCTTCGGTGTCAGCATCCCCACAAAAGTCACTGCAAGTGCGGCAAGAACCATCATCCCGTAATCGGCCCCGGAAAGTGTCTCCATTATGTATTTTGCCAGAGAAGGGATTCCCATCTTTTTCATGGGAAAAGGTTTATAAAATGCAAGGGCCTCTTTTTCAAACAAATCTTCATTTCCATGGGTTATCTTTCTTCTTTTTCCAGCTTCAATGTCATAATAGCTGTAACCAGACACTTTTCCGGGAAGAAGAGCTACGATCTTTCCGGTTTCTTTCATAACGCCCAGCATGGCACCAATTGCATCCTTATACCAGCCTTTTTCCAGATAAACCGTGCGGCGCATGATTCCATAGGGGCGCATAAGGTATTCCAGCTGTTCATTCATATCCTCAATGGAATCCGGAACCTCCCTGCTTTTTACATGGTAAAATTTCAGGATCTCATCGATTTCATTCTTGGCAACAATACGGTCGTCATTCAGCGAGGCAAGCACCTTCTCCCCCATAACGGCACCTGCCATTTTCACAAAAGAATCTGCGAAAGCATCGTCATCGCTCTGCTTTCTAAGTTTTATCTGTTCGTCAAACCAGCCCAATGCTTCCGCCTCCTATTCATTTGATACCAGCATGGTGTACATTCCGCCGGCCCTCATAAGTTCTTCATGTGTTCCCCTCTCCACGACTCTGCCTTCATCCAGCACAATGATCTCATCGCAGTCCCGGATGGTAGAAAGTCTGTGTGCGACCACAATACAGGCAACACCTCTGTCCTTTATAGATTTCACCACATTGTATTCTGTTTTTGCGTCAAGTGCACTGGTGGCTTCATCCAGAATAACAATGGTAGGATCCTGTGCCAGAACTCTGGCAATTTCCATTCTCTGGCGCTGTCCGCCTGAAAAATCCTTTCCACCTTCTGTCAGCCTGTACTGATAACCTCCCTCACGCATCATAATATCATCGTGAAGCTGTGCATCCCGTGCAGCCAGGATCATTTCAAAATCTTCGATGGAATTGTCCCACATTTTAATATTGTTCGCTATAGTGTCCTCAAACAAGATAATGTCCTGATCTACCACAGCCAGGGAACCGGTAAACACATTCCGGTCTATCTCTGATATCTTTTTACCGTCAAAAAGGATTTCGCCGCTCCATGGGGCATACAGACCTGATATCAGTTTGGACAAAGTGGATTTGCCGCAGCCGGAAGGTCCAACGAAAGCGACTCTGCTGCCCGGCTTCAGGGACAAATTGAAATCCCTTATCAGCGGCTGGGCAAGCCTGGAGTAGCCGAATGTGACATTTTTCAGTTCAATGTGACCGGATAATTTTCTGTACTCCTCTTCCGGACTGGATTCTGTTTGCAACAGGCTTTCCGAATGATTTTTCAAACAGGCTTCAGGCTCTTTCCCATCTGCTTTTCCCCATATAACGTCTTCCGGATAATTCATAACATCCTCGACACGCTCCATATCCGTACGCATTTCCTGTAAAGTCTGACCTGCTGCGATGAGACTGGCTGCCGGAGCCATAAACGAATTCAGAAAGCCTTGAAATGCCAGGATCATACCCACAGTAAACCTTCCCTGCATTGCAAAAAACACTCCTGTCATCAGAACTGCTGTGTTGCACAGAGTACTGATAAGCCCTGGAAGAAGTCCCAGCACACTGTTCAGTTTCCGGAATTTTACTGCTCCTGTATTGGCTCCGGCCTGATAACCTGCCCATTTTTCAAAAAAGCCATTTTCTGCGCCGGTAGCCTTAATGGTTTCGATCATCTCAATACCAGCCACGGCTGCTCCTGCAAGTTTGCCTGCATTTTTCAGCTGGACACGGGCAATGTTTACCCTTTTTTTCGATATTATGTTAGAAAGAAGCAGATTCAGAAATACAGAGGTTACACCCATCAGCGTAAGAACAGGACTGTACCTTATCATAACCACCAGATAAAAAATCATCATCAGCGAATTCAAAACCAGCGGCGCAAACGTATTCACCAGCCCTTCTGCAACAGAAGCATTGGTATTCTTGCGTACCTGAATATCCCCTGCCATGCGCTGTGAAAAAAATTCTACAGGCATTCTCAGTATTTTCCACATGAATGTGGCATTTCCAACCATATCCAGCTTTCCATTGATTTTCAGGGAATATACCTGCTGAATCCACATAACAGTCAACTGTACCACTCCCATGAGAATCATTCCTATGAGAAAAGGAAATACCCAGTCCGGATTCTCTCCGGTCAGCAGCCGATCCATAAAAATACGGGAAAAAGCAGGATTTATAATGCCGATCAAGGAAGAGATCAATGTAGTAAGGACAACAAATGCAATCGCTGTGCCTGTGCCTTTTAAGCGTCTTTTCGCATAACGAAGTACAGAGGCTGGCTTTCCTCCTGGCTCAAAATTCTCAGAAGGCTCAAACTGCAGACTGATTCCGGTAAAAGCTTCATCAAAAGCCTCCATTGAAACCGCATAGGTTCCTTTGGCAGGATCATTTATAACAGCTTTATTTCCTCGAAAGCCATCCAGTACCACGAAATGATTAAAATTCCAATGGATGATACAGGGAAAACGGCCTGTTTTCTTCAGATCTTCCGGTTCATAGCGGTATCCTTTGGCTGTAAGCCCATAGCTTCTTGCAGCTTTCAGTACGTTTTTTGCACTGGAACCGTCACGGGATACGCCGCATTCGAAGCGAACCTGCTCCAGCGGGATCCATTTCCCATAGTAGGCGAGTATCATGGCAAGACTTGCTGCACCGCATTCCAGAGCCTCCATCTGCATGACTACAGGAACCTTCGCCACCCCTTTTGTGATCGGCTGTTTTACTTTTTTCTCAGCACTCATTATGGTCACCTCAATTTATTACAAATGACATAGGTGACACCCGGTTCGTAACAAGCTCTACCTTGTAGATTCCGTCTGCCAGCCCTGTATGGATGGTTGCTGTGTATACGCTTTCATCCACTGCAAAAGCAGCACTTTCCAACTGTTCCTCTTTTAGCTTCACAGGGATTTCGGATATCTCCGCAATTTCATATTCTTTCCCATCTATATACACTGGAGTTCCTTTTTTGACATTCCGGATATCTGTTTCTTTTATATAACATGTGATTTTTCCTGCTTTTGCAGTTCCCACAGTCTCTGTTTTTGTATCAAGATGACCGAATATCCCCCACACGCACACCCCGGCCAGCAGTATGATGACAGCCGCCAGAATCATCCATATGCCCGGGTTTGCCACCCGGATATAATCGTTCAGCTGCTCCGGGGAGGAAATCCGGTCCAGACTTTTTTTCCGAAATATCTGATCACTCATAACCTGCAGCCTCCTTTTTGCTTATAGTTATTATCTTTCATTTGTCTTGCGTCCCCGCTTTAACTCTATCCTGCATCTCTGTTTTAACTCTATCCTGAAAGCGATTTCTATATACACAATTATTTCCGTCTGTTAATATACCCAAGTTCCCAGAATGCTACTGCACTTGCGGCAGCCACATTTAAGGAATCCACACCGTGAGACATGGGAATTTTCACTGTATAATCGCAATCTGCAATCGTCTGTGAGGAAAGCCCGTCTCCCTCTGTTCCGAGAACAATAGCCAGCTTCTCTTCTGCTTGAAGTGTCTGGTTGTCAATTCCCACAGAATCATCACGCAATGCCATGGCAGCTGTTTTAAACCCCATATTTTTCAGCAGCTGCATTCCCTCTCCGGGCCAGGCAGTTTTTTTCAAAAGTGTTCTGCATTTTAAATCCATTTTCCAATTCTGTTTTCGTTATTTATTCTACTTGTAATTGTAAGAGAATATGGATGAAAATGCAATATATTTGTCCTCAACAGGCAGATTTTTAGAAAAATACAAAAAAAGCCCCGAAAACCTTATAATCACTGTGAAACGTAGTGTTTATAAGGCTTTCAGGGCCTTTAAATACTTAAATTCAGACTTATTAAAATAATATAATAAAAACTTAAGTTAATGGATTATTTACCCATCTGCTTTGCGAAGTATTTGTGAACAGGCTTTATTTATATGGATTTGCGCGGTTCTGCTCATAAAGCTTACGCAAATTTGACGCAACTTACTGAATAAACTGGGGGTTCTGAACTTATTCTAATTCGGAATGGATCCGGCTCTTTTTTTCATACCTACCAGCCAAACGCATCACGAATCAGTGCCCCCGTTTCCCCGTCTATGTAAAACAGTTCCTGTTCGTCCGGGGAATCTTTCCACTGGTAAGGGCAGCGAAAGCTCCAGACAGGTCTGTATGTGATTCCGTCTGCGGTTTCATCAATATAGTATTCCAAACATATTTTTGTAACTGGAATCGTGGTGGATTCTGTTTCCTCCGCAGTGTCCTGTTCCGTGAAGAGACCAATTTTGCCTTCTTTTACATATTGTTCCACTGACTTCATAATTTCTTCCATTGGAAGCATAGTAACTGTTTCTTCCACTTTCAACTGAAGCGGAATCGGTATGTTGAAATAACAGTCTTCAGGCGCAGGGCCAAAGCCTGCAGTTCCCAGATAACCATGCTGAGAAAGCCCGCCCACCGGGATCCCATTCAACAGAATCTCTGTATCGTAATAATCATATCCCTCCGTCATGTTGCTGATTGATTTTCTTACATACTGCTGTTTCCGGATCATATTTCTCATTCGCTCCCGTAGCATCTGAAGGATTTTCTGAGTCTGTTGTTTCCTGTGTACTCTCTTCCGTAGAATCCGAAATGGGTTCTACACCAGTATCTTCCGCCTGCATCTTTCCTTCTTTTCTGTATTTTTCTATAATATCCCGTACTTCATCATTTAACGGAAGGGTTACTGTAAGGGTCTGCGGCGTATATCCTCTGTAAGCATCCTCCGCAGGCAGTGCATAAGCCAGCATTCCTTCTGAATCTGTAAAAGAACCAGTTTTAAAAATCTTTCTGAAAGCTTCATCATCTTTCCAGGTGTAATAGATCCTGCCGTTATAATCCGGATATGCCTGAATGGTCATGGAAACCTCTACCTGGGAATCTTCATTTAATATTTTCTCTGTCAAAGCATCATCATACAGGGTAATATGTCCATAATAGAGATCTTCCCCGTCTATCTTATTCAAAGTTGCAAGTGCATCTTCTCCATTCACTGTCGCATGGTCACGGCAGCTGAGCGTATAATTCTCCACCGCCCCGGAAGGATCTCCAAGAAAGCTGAAACCGCTGCCATCAAAATACGCTTCTGTAACAGACAGCATAGACTGGTTCCAATCCCTCTCCTTTGGCGTTATATGATAAGAAGTCACATCTTCCACATTTTCTGCAGTTGAATCAGGTTCTGTGACAACCATTTGAACAGCTTCCTGTTCTGTAACCCCCTGCTGCTCCAGTTCTTTGTGAAGCCATCCAAGTTTTGTTGCAAGTACGCCGGTGCTGACGCCTAATACAGCAGCCACAGGAAGAAGAATCCGGATTATTTTTTTCTTATTCCCTGAATTTTTTGATCTTCCTTTATCTGATTTTACAATTAGATTCTTCGTGCTGCTCATTCTCTCATCTGGAGAATCCAAAATTCCCTTCAGAACATCTTCCATAGCTTTATCAATATTGTCCGGTATCACAGTTTCTTCTTTTAAAATTTTTCTGATTTCTTTTTCATCCATAGTCTTCACCTCCTGATCACCTTTTTTAATTTTGCTCTTGCCCGGGAAAGTTTGGTTGATACGGTGTTGTTGTTCATTTCAAGAAGATTACCAATTTCCTTTACGGAAAATTCATCAAAATAATAGAGTTCCACGATTTTCCGGCTTTCTTCATCCAGACATAAAAGCAATTGTTTCCATTCGCAGAGATCCAGATCTTCACACTGTACACCTTCTGAGAAATTATCCAGTTCCGCGTCATGGTTCTTTTGACGGAGAATGTCTTTGCATTCATTTATCAGAATCCGCATCAGCCAGGTTTTAAAATATTTCACTTCCCTTAATCCCTGTATCTTTTCATAACAGGACAGGATCGTATTTTGCAGTGCATCTGCAATGTCCTGTTCGTTCCGAAGATAAACCCAGGCAGCTTTATACATGCTCTGCTTATTTATCCGGATCAGCTGAACGAACGCTTCTTTATCTCCATTTTTAGCAGCTGTTACCAAAGCCTCCATTTTATTCCCCCTTTTTGTTTTTATAACTATTAGACTTAAAATATGGGAATTTGCTTTCAAAAATTTTTTATTTTTACAAAACAAGACACAGGCAATCGAAACTTGACTGTCTGTGTCCTTTTTATATCTGACTATCATTCTTAAATGTTATTTTGTACAGCAGTTCAACCCTTTCGTTTACATCTGCCTTCCCTGATATTGCACTGTCAATACAAATACTTTTTTCTTGTTTTCATCAACTTTAAAAATAGCAATATAATTGTCAATGATCAGCTGTTTATATTCTTTTCCGGCATAGCGGCCTACCAGACGGTCCTGGTGCGATTTTGGAAACAGTTCCAGCTTTTTTATTGCCTGCCAAATCCGATCCGTCTGTTCTTTTGCAGTTTCAGGTGACAATTTTTCAAGTGCAATATAAGCATAAATATCATGAATATCCCGGTACGCTCTTGGATACAGCATTATCTCATATTTATCCATAATATTTCTTGTTGAGCTGTTCCATTGCACTTTCTAATGAAATCGGCTCTGCTCCTTCTGTTACTTCCTGTTCTGCTTCATAAATTGCCTGATCAATCTTGTTTGTCTGGGCAAAACGTTCATACAGCTCTGAACTCATTACAACTAAGTCACTATATCCATTTTTCGTGATAAATATTGGTTCCTGCTTTTTATGTGCCAGTTCCGATATTTCACTGGTTTTTCTTAAATCTCTAATCGGCATAATTGTTGGCATAATGAACACCTCTCTTTCTTGTGCTATAATTGTATCATAATTATGAGTCGGTGTAAATTCTTATTCTAGAATTTTTGAAAATTATGTATAAACTTCCAGAAATTTTCCGCCTAAAACTCGCACCACAGCCGCAGCTGTGGTGCATTCTTGTCTATTATTTTTTATAACCTTACGACAACTAAAATCTATTCTTAGATCTCGAAATTTTAATTTTTCCGTTTTAGTATTCTGAATCTGAAAAGACTTTACACCTATGCCTAAACATGACACAATCCAGTCAATCATGTTCTCTTCATGATCCTCAAATGTCAAAATCAACATTTTCCCAATATGCTTCACCTTGCAAACGTTTATATCTAATTTCTAATTCAAATGCGCTATACGTGCCATAACTTCTTCCATTGTAATCTGTCTCACAGTTTTAATCCTGCCATCATCTTCCCGTTTCACTATCAGATATATCTTATTATCTTTTGCCTCCTTGCTTCCATTCTGGTAAAAACTTCCATCCTCGTCCATTAGTAAATGAACTTCTTTTCCATGCCACATCCAGCTACCTGTCGCAGAATCGAGGTCTATGCCATTCTGCTTATATTCCTGAATCTTTATTTCTGAATTAAGATTATCTCCTACTACACAGGTACCCTCTGCTGTTTCCACTGCATTTTCAACTGTATCCTTCTGTTCCGCATAATTTGACACCACATCTTCTGTCACTACTGCTGTTTCCGTCGCTGACCCATCATTGGCTTCCGTTACTGTTTCCTCATCGTAAGCAAACATATGAATACTACTTCCCGTTTCTGTATCCACAGCTTCTTGTTCATAAGATGATTCTTTTCCAGCCGCTGCTTCCAACGCTTCCATTTCCTTTGTCCGCTGGTCATATTCTTCCTGTGTAGCAATCCGAACGCCCGTTAATCTGTAATCGTCTTCCCTTACCGTATAGACATCAATTTCACCTTCCGGCATCTGGATCGACTTATAAGTATCCTCAAGCTGTCGGTCAATCAGCCATCTTACGGTTTTCCCCTGATAATACAGTGTATCACTGTCTGCATCATAAGTAACACCGTAGCATTCAAGATAAGCAAGTTCATTACGCATTTCTTCCTTATGCCAGTCGGATAATTTTTCCTTTTCTTCCTCTGTCAGATTGGAAGATGAAGAATCTTCGGAGATAAATACCTTTCCTCCCATATCATATCCGTAAGTCATTGCCTGCACACTGTAGCCGCATACTGCCACAGATAAGGTAGTTCCCATTAATAAAGCTGCAATTTTTCTTTTCATTGTACATCCAACTCCTTTACATTTTTTATTATGTCCATACCATACCATTGAATTTTGTAATGTAATTGGAGTTTATATGTGATTCGTGTGTGATTTATAGAGAAAAGGAAAAACAAACCCCATCACATGTATTACCCATACGATAGCTTGCTCCATGCTGGTCCAAGATCATTTTTACAATATAAAGACCCAATCCGCTTCCACCAGTCTGGCGGTTACGGGACTGTTCCACACGATAAAATGCTTCAAACAAATGGACTAATGCTTCTTCCGGAATAAACACCCCGGTATTTTCAATCTGGCAATATACCGTCTCGGTATCTGTTCCCGGTTTCAGCAAAACTCTGATATGATTTCCTTTTTCTTCCGGCGTATAACGGATGGCATTAAGCAGAAGGTTAGAAAAAACTTTGTCCATCATCACCGGATTCACATCTGCATACAAATGTTCTGGGATCTCCACTTGCAGTTCCAGTTTTTTATTTTCTATCAGTTCAGCCATATCAGCAATCTGCAAGCGGAGCTGTTCTGCTATATCGGTCTTTTGTGTAATAAATTTGTTATTCTCGATCCGTGAAACAGTCAGAAGTTCCTTTACCATGTCTTCCATTTTTTCTGTGGTTTCCAGTGACCGCTGCAAATAGTAATTTCTGTCCCTGTATTCCCCTACTCCCTGCAGCATTCCGGACAAGTGCCCTTTCAATATTGTAATCGGTGTTTTCAGTTCATGGGACACTGCTGAAAAAAATGCAATTCTCTTTTTCTCTATCTTGCGTTCCATTTCGATATCTGACTTAAGCTTTTCATTTGCACTCTTCAGTTCTTCCAATGCTCGTGAGAGGTTTTTGGAAAGCTCATTCAAGCTTTCCCCTAATACTCCTACTTCATCTGTTCTTTTCCCCTGATAGGAACTGTCAAAATCAAGCGCAGCCATATTTTGAGCCAGTTGACTTAACCTAACGATCGGAAATGTCAAATAAAGGGATGCCCCCAGTGCAAACAATATGGAAACTACAATAGCGATTCCAAGGATATACGGCAGTATCTGATATAATATTTCAAGAGCCTGATTGACTGGCTGCATTCCCCCAGAAACAATCATTGTATATGTTTCTCCACCCACTGTAACGCTGTACCGTTTCACTGCTGAATTATCTCCGACTTCTGCAATTCCATCAGCCTGTTGGACGACATCCTCTGTTACGACGTCCGCCTGGCCGATTACTCCCTCTTCATAGGCCGCATTTTCTTCCTGTACGATAGTGGTTTGCTCTGCGCTATTTTCGTGTGTCAATATCATATCACCCATATAACCCTGCTCTACCACACCATTATCCAATACATCTTCTGTCACGGCTGTACTCTCAGCCGGCCATATCCTATTTCCCTGTTCATCCAAAATCACGACTGAAACTTTCGAACCTGCTTCAAACAATTCAATGGCATAAGAAGCTTCATTAATCGTTTCATAAGAATGAATGGTTTCAATCATTTCCTGTGAAACCGAATCAATATCCTTCTGTAGCTGTTTACTATAATAGGTTGGAAGGAATCCTACAATTACCGCATATGTAATTCCACTGGATACTGCCAGTAAGACAGCAATCAGTGTGCAAATTTTTATGGTCAGACTGTTTTTAATTCTCTTTATCAATCCGGTATCCCACCCCTCTTATTGTACTAATCAGATTTACTCCCAGCTTTTTGCGGATATTCTTAATATGTGTATCCACAATTCGCTCTTCCCCATAATAATCTTCTCCCCATACCATATTTAGAAGTTTCTGGCGTGTCAAAACGATTCCTTTGTTAATCAGCAGAACATATAGCATTTCAAATTCTTTCTGTGTTAATTCAACCTCTATCTGTTCTCCCTTTTCTGCTTTACAAATATAAACATGATGCCCCTTCACATCCACGCTTAACGTTTTATAAGAAATCACCTGCAATTCATCTTCTCTTTGTGTCCTTCTCAAGATTGCTGCAATTTTTCTCAATAAAATGGGTATAGAAAACGGCTTGGTGACATAATCATCTGCATTCATATCAAAGCCTTTGATCTGATACGCTTCTTCATCTAATGCCGTAAGCATGATAATTGGTACATTCGATTCTCTACGGATTAATTCACATACTCCAAAACCGTCTATCTTTGGCATCATAACATCCAACAGCACAAGATCAAACTCGCCATTGTGAAATTTTGCAATCCCATCCACACCATCATACGCCAGTGTAACTGCATATCCTTGATCTATCAAATAGTTTTCTAATATTTTCTGAATGTCATCCTCATCTTCAACAACCAATATTCGATACATAAAATCACTCCCCACAATTTCTTTTTAATATTTCCTGTAATTATACATTAGATATATGGAGTTACGATGGAGTTAATAAAAAATATAGAATTATTTTCACACATAAAATCTATATCATTATAATAAAACCATTTTCTTTTCATGGCAATGCGTTTTAATCATTCCGATGTTACAACATAATTGGCTAAGTAATCGGAACACTACTCCAAGATTGATAGTGGTAGTGGTCTTTCCTCCACCTTCCTGCAGACATTCTGGCTTCACACTGCCATTTTTAAAATCATAAATTTTGTTAACGTGTTTTCGTGTATCTCTGTCAATTCCAAGACAATATACCAATGCTTCATGATATACGTCTTTCCATCTGCATTTAGGCAGATATTCCAAATAGAATTCCTTATGTTCTTTGCTCATAAAAGTTATTGTGCGAGCATCCTCGCCAGCTGCGCCTATCGCTGTACTTGCCATATTGATTTCCTCCTTATGCAATTAGTTTTTAAGTTTATAATTTGATTTTTGAAAATTATGGCGATCTGATGAAACCGCTGATAATTTGAGTAACTTCGCTGAAGATTGCAAGCCTTTGCTTTTACTCAGTTTTTCCTTACTCAATACTCAATTTTTGGAGATTCTTGGTGATTTCCAGCGATGCTTGGCGGTATTTAGGACTTTTTTAGAAAAATATAGAAAAAAGCCCCGAAAACCTTATAATCACTGCGAAACGTAGTGTTTATAAGGCTTTCAGGGCCTTTAAATACTTAAATTCAGACTTATTAAAATAATAGAAAGAAAACTTAAGTTAATGGATTATTTACCCATCTGCTTTGCAACTTCCTCAGCAAAGTTCTCTTCTTTCTTCTCGATTCCGTCTCCGGTCTCGTAACGAACGAAGCCTTTGATTGTGATCTTAGCGCCGTTCTCTTTAGCAACCTGTGCTACATAGTTTCCAACAGACTGTTTTCCATCTTCAGCTTTAACATAAACCTGATCAAGAAGGCAGATCTCTTTAAGCTCTTTCTTGATACGTCCTGTGATCATTCCCTGAATAACCTTCTCCGGTTTCTGGGATTCCTTAGGATCGTTCTGGATCTGAGCCATAAGGATTTCTTTCTCATGCTCGATATACTCAGCGCTTACTTCGCTGTCGCTTGTGTAAAGAGGTTTCAGAGCTGCAACCTGCATTGCAACGTTCTTAGCCATCTCTTTGACAGCGTCGTTTACAACGTCTGTCTCAACGTCAACAAGAACGCCGATTTTTCCACCCATATGTGTGTAGGAAGCAACGAAACCGTTCTCCTCTTTCATCTGAGCGAATCTACGGATGTTCATGTTCTCGCCGATAACTGCGATCTGAGCTGCAAGAGCTTCTTTTACAGTCTTAGTGGTATCAAGTGCCCATGCCTCTGCAAGGAAAGCATCGATATCAGCTGCTGTAGTTGTCAGAGCCTGAGCTGCAACATCTGCAACATACTGCTGGAATTTCTCGTTCTTAGCAACGAAGTCTGTCTCGGAGTTAACCTCAACAACAACTGCGTTTTTAGCATCGTCAGCAACAAGTGTCTTGCAAAGACCCTCTGCTGCAACACGGTTTGCTTTCTTCTGAGCGGTAGCAAGACCTTTCTCGCGAAGAAACTCTACTGCTTTATCCATATCGCCTTCTGTAGCTGTAAGAGCTTTCTTACAGTCCATCATACCAGCGCCGGTCATCTCTCTTAACTCTTTTACCTGTGCTGCTGTAATAGCCATTTTCATTTCCTCCTAATGATAGTGTGTTGTAAGGACCTGTCCGTCAGCTGTGGATATGCCTATGCAGACATAGCTCATTCACAGCTGATGTCCAGAATTTTCACAAATTATTCCTCTGTAGCGAACTCTTCAGACTCAGCCTGGATTTCTCCCTCAGCGTCTGTCTGTCCCTGGTTTGCTTCGATAACTGCGTCAGCCATCTTGGAAACGATCAGTTTTACAGCACGGATAGCGTCATCGTTACCCGGGATTACGTAATCCAGTTCTTCTGGGTCACAGTTAGTATCGCAGATTCCGATAAGCGGAATTCCCAGTGTATGAGCTTCCTGAATACAGATCTTTTCCTTCTTAGGATCTACTACGAAGATAGCATCTGGAAGTCTCTTCATTTCTTTGATACCGCCAAGGTTCTTCTGAAGTTTATCTAATTCTTTTCTTAAAGCGATAACTTCTTTCTTAGGCAGAACATCGAATGTTCCATCAGACTCCATGGTCTCAATTTCTTTCAGTTTCGCAATACGGCTCTGGATAGTCTTGAAGTTGGTAAGCATACCGCCTAACCATCTCTCATTTACATAGAACTGTCCGCAACGCTCAGCCTCTGTCTTGATAGCGTCCTGAGCCTGTTTCTTAGTACCAACGAAAAGGATATTTCCGCCGTTAGCTACGATATCAGCGATTGCATTATAAGCATCGTCAACCATTCCTACAGACTGCTGTAAGTCGATGATATAGATACCATTTCTCTCTGTGTAGATGTATGGAGCCATTTTAGGGTTCCATCTTCTTGTCTGATGTCCGAAATGAACACCTGCCTCTAAAAGCTGTTTCATTGAAATAACGCTCATGTCTTTTTCTCCTTTTGGTTAAATTCTTCCGCATGAATCCTTTTCCTCTCGGACCCAGCCTCACACCGCAGGGCACCATCCTGGGAATCTCCATGCGTGTTTGATGGTTTACAACTTTTGCATTATAACATGACAAAACCCTCCGTGTAAAGAGGGTTTTTGCAAATTTTTACGCTATTTTTAGGCTTTTCAACGTTTTAACAAATTCATTCCCCCGTTCTCCCAACAGGGTTCTTTCATTTCTGCAAAAGCATTTCAGATAAGCTATTTCCCCAGTCTGAGCGCCGCCAGTTCGCCAGGTGTCAGCTCTCGCGCCTGGCCTTTTGGCAGATCATCTGGCAAAGTCAGCGAGCCCATAGAAATCCGTTTCAAGTAGATTACTTTCTTTCCAACCGCTTCCATCATTCTCTTCACCTGATGAAAACGTCCTTCCTGAATAGTCAGAAGGATTTCCGAGCGCCAGGAACTCTTTTCCACGTCTGCTTTATATTCCTCATTATCTGCTTTGACCGTCATTGTTTCAGAGTCACCTTTAACATTTTTTCCTTCGCAATCTTTACCACTGGCAACTCCCTGCTCTGGGTTTTCTTCCCAACTCTTAAGAATCTCCAGCTTTCCCGGCAATGTCAGCTCCTGATCTCCAATATCCACACCTACCCGGATCTTCTCTATATCCTCCGGCACTACTTTGCCTTCCGTCACAGCGAAATAAGTTTTATCCACATGTTTCTTCGGAGAAAGCAGCTGGTGGGCCAGCTGGCCGTCATCTGTAATAAGAAGCAGGCCTTCCGTATCCTTATCCAGACGTCCTACAGGAAAAAGATTCCGCCTGCCATCCTTTGGCACCAGTTCCAGAACCGTCTTTTCCCTGATGTCCTCCGTGGCGCTTACATACCCGGCAGGCTTGTGCAAAAGATAATACACAAATTCTGCCCGGGCGCCCAGGCGCTCTCCGCCAAATTCCACCACGTCCCTCTCCGGGTCTACCTTCAGCTCTGGCTTTTTCGCCGTCTCACCATTTACCTGAACCATTCCCTTCTGGATCAGCTTCTTCACTTCTGTCCTCGTGCCAGCTCCGGAATCTGCCAGAAATTTATCCAGTCTCACTGCTTTTCCCATTTATACTACCTTACCTTCTACTTTATTCCTCGTCCAAAACCTCAAAGGACAATGCCCGCTGAGAATCTTCCTTCATAAATTCCGGAACATCCTTCGCCATGATAGACCAGGCCACCTCTGTTTCCATGCCGTCGATCACAACCTTCAGGCTGTCCCAGCTGTCCAGTTCCTGTTTTTCCCAGAACGGTACCATCTGATAACATCTCAGGGCTTTTTTCAGCTCACTCAGCTGCTCCGGCTTATTGTAAATAATCGGGGAAGAAACTTCATTCTGATTCTCATTCATATAATATTGAACTTCCACAGAACTTAAGTTCACATCATCCATAGAAATAGGATACCCTGTTTCCTTCAAAATTTCAACTGTCCTTTTGAACTGTGGGAATACATAGAAGCATGGAGAAAAAGAATAATCTCCTGTTTTGCCCACTACCATGTCGTCCGTACCTTCCACAGATGGTACATCAGAATAGCCAATGGTCAGGCTTGCGCAAGGTTCCCCTGTCAGCACCTCTGGATCAGCCTCCTCCACATCCTGCCGGAAAGCATCCACCAGCAGCTGTTTCTTCGCCTTATTATCCTGGAAAAGGAAAATTGACTGTCCGGTTATAAAATCACATCTTACCTCATCCACATATTTGTCATCCAGATTCAGAATGGAATAACGCTCAGCCTTCAGGGGTCCCTCAGCCATGCCCTCTTTCCACAAATTCTTTATGTCATCCAGGCTTACCATATAGTAACGATAGATGGCACTTCCTGATTTCAGGTCATACCGTACCTTAAGTCCTAATGTATTTCTAGAAGGATCCCACAGATTGCTGAACCACAATGCTGTGCTGTTTCCTATAATTTCTTTACATGTCTCCTTGCTATCTTTTGCAATTTCTTTTATACTGTCAAAAAGATTCTGGTCAATTCCCAGATCATTTCCCGTCGAATCCCCATTCAAATAATATCCGGAATCCAGCATGGCAACAGTACCATCTTCATTTACTTTCACATTATAAGTAGTTTCCTTTTCGGTATCCACAGATCCGATTGCGATATTTTCAATCTTGTCATAGGAAGGAACATATTCGTCATATCCTGTCAGGTCAAAAAAGAACACACACGCCACAAGTGCTACACATGCCCCATTTATCACAAGCTGGATCTTATGGGAAAAGAATCTCCGGAAATCCCTGTAATAAATAATTTCCATAATACCGCCAGCAAGAAGGGTTCCAAGAATCAATCCAAAAATCCACCAGATCGTTCTGGAACTGTCACTTGACAGCATATAGAAAATAAATCCGATTCCAAGGCCTCCAGGTACCACGATCAGAAATTTTACTACAGTACCGATCCATGGAAAAACAAAAGCCATCCCTGTTCTCTCTGATCTTCTATGTACAAAGGCGTAATATCCAAGACCTCCCAATGCCGCAGTTACCAGAATCACTGCAATCAGTATTCCGCCGTAATTTCCCTCTGCATATTTTTTCACGAAGGTATAAGAAATGGTAAATGGTGAAGCCATCTCTTTCAGCCATTTTACGAAACCATAAGAGCTCTCACTGCGTGTATAATAAAATGCCATTTCATATAAATCCAACAGCACAGAAAGCACTGGTCCATAAGCTACAGCAGCCACCAGAAGCAGCGCTCCCATAAGCAGATGTCCTGTAATGCAGATCACCAGCACAACGGAAAAATACATCAGCAGATACAGCATCAGATGAAATACCATCATAAGGAATGCCAGTTTCATAAGATGAAGACTGAAAAATCCTCTCATCGCCCCGATACAGATGGCAAAAAATTCCATCACCAGATACGGCACCAAAAAGTATAAAAGTGACTGCAAAGTCTTATACCAGAACATTCTGTTTCGTTTCACAGGAAGACTGTGGTAGAAGTCAATTTTCCGCGGTGAATACAGGTACCAGAACTGGCTGATCCCATTAAACAGTGCTGCAAGCGCTGCAACCGCAAGTCCGGTAATCATGAATCCATTCTGCCACAGATTTGCATAAAGAGCATTGATCTCATATCCCATTCCAAACCAGTTTCCCAGCATGATCAGCTCTGCCACCGGAAATGCCAGAAGAAATCCAATGGTCACAAAAGCCGGGATCCACATCATGCCTTTTGATGACACCTTCATATATCTGCTAAAATAAATTTTTGATTTCATAGCCTGCCACCTCCGTCTCGCTGATAAAAATTTCCTCCAGGGTCAGAGGAAGCACCTCCATGAAAAGAGGATTTTTTGCCTGGATTTTCTCTATGATCTCACTTCTGGTTCCCCGGGCCGTTATCATAAGAAGGGAACCCTGATGCTGCACCTTCAAAACCTGAAGTTCCTTTTCCAGTTCTTTTTCCTGCTGTCTTCCACTAAGCACACACTGTATCTTGTGAATGTGAAATTTCATGTCTTCCAGATCTTTGGAAAGAAGAATCCCCCCTTTATGCAAAAGCCCGACATGGTCGCAGATATCTTCCAGTTCGCGCAGATTGTGAGACGCGATTACAGGAGTAAATTCCCGGTTCATGATCTCCGCTGCAAACAGGCTCTTTACCGCCTGACGCATTACCGGATCAAGGCCATCAAAGGTCTCATCGCAAAACAGATATTTCGTTGCCGCGCACACACCGATGATTACCAGAACCTGTTTTTTCATACCTTTGGAAAAAGTTGCAATTCTGCGATTTTCTTCCAGATGAAATTGTTCCATCAGTTCATGGAAAAGCCTGGTTCGAAACTGAGGGTAAAAGTTCCGGTAAAAGCGCACCAGATCCATTGCTGTATAATTTGCCGGAAAATAACTGTCATCTGAGATATAGAAAAACAGTTTCTTTGCTTCTTCATTTTCATACACTGGCATACCGTCAATCTGGATTTCCCCTTCATCTGGCTTTATAATTCCAGCCATCATCCGAAGCAGGGTGCTTTTCCCGGCGCCGTTACTGCCTACAAGACCAAACACTTCCCGCACTCCAACATCCAGAGTTGCTTTATTGACCGCTTTGACAGTGCCAAACGCCTTACTGCATTCTTTGACTTCTATCATGGCTTCTCCTCCTTGTAACACTCCCTAATAATGTAGATCAGCTCTTCCGCTTCCATTCCCATAGCCTTTCCCTTCCGGATCAGGGTTTTCAGTTCTTTTATATAGGAAGCTTTGCTAAGTTTACGCACTTCTTCACTGTCTGCGATAAAGTTTCCTGTTCCTTTAACCGGGTAGATCAGTCCCTCCTGTTCCAGCTGCATGTAAGCACGCTGGATGGTGTTTGGGTTGATCGATAATTCCATGGCCAGCTGCCGCACAGAGGGCATTCTGGAGCCTGGCTCCAGTACTCCCATCAGGATCAGATTCCGAAATTTCTCCTCCACCTGCTCGTACAGTGGCCTTCTGTCCTGATAATCCAAAACGATCATAGACATGCTTCCTCCTTTCTAAGTGTATTAATACATTTAATACACTTAAGATAGCATATGTGTACTTTAAATTCAAGACGGGAAATTCTTAAATGTTTATAAAGTGGAATGCGCCAACAAAAAACCTTCTCACAATCTCCCCTGTTTTTCCAGGATTTTGTAAGAAGGTCTTCTATTTTTCTTAATATATTTCTGATTATGCTTTATATCAGCCTCGTACATCCTCGTTTCTGATAATTCTTATAGCATCTCCAGATACCATAAGTTCCTGCAAAAACAAGAAACAGATTCAGTGCAATTACGGATGTGGCTCCTGTATGATCCAGCATGTACAGCATCACATCACTGACCAGCAGGCTCCAGATATTTGCCCCCATATGAAGAAATACACTGGCAAACAGATTTCCTCTCCATTCCAGGATCAATGCGAAAAGCAATCCCATAATAGTTGCATACACTCCCTGGAGCAGATTCATATGGTAAATTCCAAATGTCAGTCCTGAAAACAGTGCAGCTGTGATCACGCGCATATTATCTCTCATACGAAGAAATACCAGCCAGCGGAAAATAACCTCTTCTGCAAAAGGTGCTGCAATCCCCATCCAGAAAATCAGACTCCAGATACTTTTCCCCTCGGAAATCAAGGACTGAGTTTCCTGATAAGCTTCCGGATTCAAATATTGCTGAAAAAGCCCTACCAGAATGTTTCCATATTGACCAAGAAATGCGCCAATTATAAGAAACCCCAGAATTTCAGGAACAGGAAGGTGACGATCAGCTGCAGGATATAATATCCCGGTTTCTTTTCTTCTTGAAAAATCGCCCCGATACAACAATATGCAGGGAACTGCAGCCAAAATCCCTGTCAGACCAGTCAGCATAAGCACATGCTGGTAATATGCACTCATATCTGCGCCAGTCCGCTGCACCAGAAAATACAGTCCCAGATAGGAGACAAGCTGGGAAAGCACAAAATGGATTCCCACCGGATACAGACACTTCCATGCCAAAACCGGCATTTTCTGTTTTCTTCTGGGGCTCAGGCGAAAAAATCCAGTATTTCCTCTGCCGAATTCACAATTTTAAAAGGATGGGCATTTTTCAGTTCTTCTTCGGTTCCGTACCCATAGGAAACTGCAATGCATTCCAATCCGGCGCGTCTTGCCCCAAATACATCATGCTCTTTATCCCCCACCATGATCACCTGGTCACGGTGTTCAGAAAATCCCAGCCGCTTCAGAGTTTCCTCGATCACCTCTGTCTTATTGGTTCGTCTACCCTCAGGCTCACTTCCAACCATCTCGTCAAAATAAGAATCAATATGGAAATATTCCGCAACGATCTTCACGAAATTCTCTGGTTTGGAAGACGCAATGGCAAGCTTGTATCCTCTTTGTTTCAGTCCGGATAACATTTCCGGAATGCCAGGATACAGTTCATTCTCATAAATCCCCACTGGTGCGTATCGTTCTCTGTAAATCTCAACTGCCTTTCTTGCTGTTTCTTCGTCAATTCCCGCATATTCCTGAAACTGCTCCAAAAGGGGCGGTCCCACAAAAATGCGCAGCTTCTGAAGATCTGGTTCTGGTTTTCCTACCTTCTCCAGAGCATATTGTACGGATTTGGTGATTCCCTCCCCGGAATCGGTGAGAGTTCCGTCCAGATCAAATAAAATAGCTTTGTACATCTGTGTTTTGCCTCCTGTACCGTCATGTAATTTTTGTCGTTGATTTTTCAAGTCTTTCGCTATATGGGTGTTAATTATAACATCATTTCTTTATAACGTCCAGATGGCAAAATCTTAGTTAATGGTTACCATTCACTCCATGACCAGTAACAATTGATGCACACTTTCAAAACTCCCATATAGGCATATGCACAATTCTTCTCCCATCTATTACAGCAATCACTTTCACAGTATTTTCCTTCGCTGTAATCGGCTGGTCAAATATAAGGGTATCCCCCTCCTGGTGCC
The DNA here is from genome assembly GCF_040924225.1 of Ruminococcus sp. RTP21484sp1_RTP21277st1_D2_RTP21277_210401. NCBI lineage: Bacteria > Bacillati > Bacillota > Clostridia > Eubacteriales > Oscillospiraceae > Ruminococcus > Ruminococcus sp. RTP21484sp1_RTP21277st1_D2_RTP21277_210401. The sequence continues at coordinate 103,792 of NZ_JBCOMJ010000007.1, forward strand.
AGAAAATCTCATCACCATTTAAGTTCAAAGACAGAATTGTAACATCCTGCTCACCGGTAGTTCTTATAACTTGTATTTCAGGATATTCATTTACAGGGACTGTTTCTTCGTGTACAAAACGTATTGTGCTATTTTTATTATCATTTATGTTATTGTTTTTATTTGTGTTTTCATTTTTTTCTCTATTTTCATCATTTTTGTTATAGAATCCAAGTCCATGAGATATCTTTGTCATTCCTACTGCTGTAAAAACCGTGCCGGCTCCTGTGAGCTTCAAATGCTCACTGGTATTTTCTTTTTTAGGACTTTCCGTAATTTTTGCTTTGGACCTATCTGCTTTTTTCCGATCAGTATTCTTTGTTTCTCTGGCAGTAATCCTGCTTTCACTTATATTTTCATCTGCTGCGGTATCTTCTGACTTTTCTTCTTTGCTTTTTGAGCTATCCTTCTTTACACGGGGAGTGTTTTTTGTAGTATTGCTTTTAGACTCAGTTCCATTGGCACTGTTGTCTGCATTTATATTCGTTTTCTCATTCTCTGCGTTTTTGTTTGCCGATGAGGCTGCCGTGACACTGTTTTCTTTCTTGTTTTCTTTTGGTCTTCTCTCAGAACCCGCAGCTTGAGGTTTTTCCCAGCCCTCTTTATCACCTGTGTTGTCACCGTTCTCAGTTTTCGACAAGCCAGCTCCCGCGTTGCTATTACTGTTATTGTTATTATTGTTATTATTGTTGTTACTGTTATTATTGTTGTTACTGTTATTATTCCCGCTGTTGTTATCGTTACTGCCGCCGCTATTGTGACTGTTATTATTACCGTCATTTTCTATGTCATTACTGCTATTACCGCTATTCGCGCTGTCATTATTGCTGTTGTTATTACTTTCATTACCATTACTGCCCCCATTTTCTTTCTGCTCTGGCTCCGTAGTTTCCTGATTTCCTTCAGCCTCCTCCCAATTATCAAATATACCTTCATCAGCACCAATATCGATATCAAATCCTCCAAATTCTCCACCATAAGTGTAAAGTATACCAACTTTGGTAATAAGTAAAATCACTGTCACCATCAGATAAATTCCAGGTTTCCGAAAGTTATTCCAGATGCTGTGTGAATATATACCTTTTCGATTTGAATTTTTCGCAATTTTTCTCCTTATGCTTCTCCATCTTTTCATTTTCCCTCACCTGTTTCACTTTCCATCTGTTTTTCCCAGATTTCAACGCTCTTACAATCCGTCCCATCTGCCTTACTGCTTCTGTATAAAACATAAAGTCTCCTGCTGGAATTCTTCTGACCTCTTCGCAAAAGGAACAGTCCATATTTCCCATACCCTTCTGCAAATTCCGGCGCATACAAAAGCAGCTGCTCATAATACACGGCTGCCCGTTCCCACTCTTTCTGAAGTTCCGCATTTACCGCCAATAATAAAAGCAATTTTCTCTGCTCTTCATCTTTCGTATATTCTTTTTGCAGTTTTTGCAAAGCACTTTCTGCATGCTCGCATTTTTTAAGAAGAAATTTATCTGCTTCTTTGTCTGTACTTTTTTTATCCGCTTCTGCTGCAAATTTCTTTGACAACAAAGAAGACTCATTTTCCTCTATCTCGTAATATCCTTTCGTTACTTCTGCCAATGCACTTTCGAAAGCTGCCTGCTGCTCTGATCCTGCAAGAAATACACCTGCAGCCAGCAAAATCCCCGTAGTTCCAATCACCACCGCTGCATTTTTTCTGGCAAGCCCTTTTCTTTTTCCTATACCAGAAAGCATTTTTCTTGCCTGTGCCGCATTTTCAAATCGTCTTTTCCCCTGAGGCCGGGTACATTTATAGAGAAACAAAGCAAACCCAGGAACTTTCCACAAAACAGATAACCAGTTTTTTCCTGCCAGCGCCTGTAATGTTTTTCCCAAAGCATAAAGATCACTGGAGCTGTTTACTTTTCCCTCATATTGTTCTGGAGCTGCAAAGCCTTCTGTTCCCATACAGATCCGCTGATTTTCTCCAAATCCAAACACCGCGCTCCCAAAATCCACCAGATACAATTTGCCCGAATCTGAAAGCATAAGATTATCCGGTTTCAAGTCCCCATAATATACCGGCGGCTTTTGCCCATGAAGATATTCCAGAACTGCAAGCACAGTGTCTCCGTGGGAAAGAAGCTCATCCACTGCAAAAACATGTCCCTCCTTTAACATCTGTCCAAGGGACTTTCCACGAATATATTCCATGATCAGATAACAGTGATCTCCATTTTCCACATAATCTACCATCCGTGGAATGGATGGATGTTCCAGAAGCCGCAGCAGTCTGGCTTCACGCTTTTTCTCAAGGGGAAGTTCTTTTACTGCCCAGTAATTTCCAAGCTCCATATCCCTGGCAAGGTACAAATGCCCTTCCCCGCCTGCGCCCACCTGCTCCAGGATACAGTAACGCATTTTCAAGATCATACCTGTAAGATTGATGATAATCACCTCTTTTTCATAAAAACATGTAACTATTTTCAATAACAAAAATGAGACAAAACACGCTTCAAGGTCTGACGCAAGCACAGGCTTTAGAGCGTGTTTGAAAAAGGCTTTCTGCAAGATGTGCGTCACAATTTGTGGGAGATTTCGCCCGGATGAGGGCGCTGTAGTGGGCTACGGCAACTGAATTCGGGTGAAATCTCCCGCAAAGTGGGGCGTGCAGATTGCGGGAATGATTTTTCAAACAGGCTCTAGCTCGTTGTCTGCATAAATTAAGTGAATACTGTCGGCGATCTCCGGCAAATGATAAATATAAATAAGATAAAAAATTAGTGATTATGAAATGTCCGCTATTCCGAAGCGCGATTGAAAAAGCTTCAAATCAGACATTTAAGAATGTAATCAGAATTATAACATTTAAAATCCACTGTGAAAAGCACTTTATAAAAATTTTATAAGTGCTTTTCACAATCTCAGATTAAATCTGAATCGTCCTTCCCAGTTCTGCGGACGTTCTGTGTGAAATGGAAATAACGGTACGATCCTTTGCCACACGTTTCAATGCGGCCAGAACAGCCTTCTCTGTCTCCGCATCCAGGTTTGCAGTGATCTCATCCAGAAGAAGCAGTTTGGGCTCTGCCACTGCTGCCCTGGCAATGGATAGCAGCTGCCACTGTCCCTGGGAAAAAATCTCCGGGGTGCAATAAGTATCGTAACCATTTTCCAGACTCTCAATTGCCTCTTTTAAACCTGTAAGCTCTGCAACAGCCTTTACCTGACGCTCAGAGATCCGGTCATCATATAATGTAATCTGGTCGCGTACGGTTCCCGGCACCATGTGAAAAGTCTGCTCTACGTATCCAAAGAGTTTCCGTCGTTCTCCAGCCCTCACAGCCGTTGCCGGAATGCCGTGGAGCAGTACCTGTCCCTGATCCGGCTCATAAAGTCCAAGAAGCAGCTTCAATATCGTACTCTTTCCTGCACCAGTTCGTCCGAGTAGAGTCACCTGATCGATATCCATCACCTTGAAATTCAGATGCTCCAGCACCACATGCTCATCGTAGCCGAAGGTTACATTCCGGAATTCTACAAACGGCAAACTATTACTGTCAGAAGCTCCCAGTCTGTGCCTTTCTTCCATATCAGCCATCGCTTCCTTTCGGCTAATCTTTTCATTTCTGTTTTCTTCTATTTTTGTTGCCGGATTATTCCAGGTTTTCTCGGTATCTCCATTCTCCTGTGCGCCATTTTCTTTCTCCTCCAGCCCAAAGAATTCATTAATCCTATGGATTCCAGCTACCGCGGACTGGATGGTCTGAATCTCCATTCCAAGACTTTCCACCGGCGAAAAAATCTGTGAAATATAGTTGATCACAGCCACTGCAGTTCCCGCAGACATTCCAAAAAACGTGAGCACCATCTTATTTCCAGATGCTGAAAGCAGCATCACAGCTGCAACCACGACTGCATTTAAAATCAAGATCACCGGTGAATATACTGCATCATAAAAATTGGTTCTCTCCATTGCCTGGTAACTTTCACCGATATAAGTATCGTAACGCTCTTCCATATATTTTTCCCTGGCAAGGCAATGGATGGTACGGATATTATGAAGGGTTTCCGGCACATGTCCAGAGGCTCTTCCCACAGCCTTACGGTTTTCGATCTGGGCTGCCAGCATGTTTTTCTGCACATGTCTGGTAAACCAGAAAAGAAATGGCAGTATTACAAGAAGCACCACAGCGAGACCCTTATTTTCAAACCAGATCACCACCAGAATACTGATAATCTTGCAGGCGTCAGCAAACATACTGATGATCCCTGAGGTAAAAAGATTTTCCACAGTATCTACATCACCAACAAAGCGTGAAGCCAGAGTTCCAGGTTCCAGCCCTGTCAGTTTGTCAGAAGTAAGGCATATGAATTTTTCCATAAGGCTGCTTCTAAGTGCATGTGTGATTTTCTGCCCAAATACGGTAAGCAGACCTTCCCTGGCAGATTCCATGAATCCGGTAAGTGCAAGCATTGCAAAATAAAGGAAAATCACCCAGAATGTCACGGCTTTTCCCGCTGTGACTGTATCTACGATTTTTGCCAGGATCAGCGGCGGGATAAGAGCCGTTACCACTGCGCCTGCTACAGCAAAGACAATACCCATAGACAGCCATTTCTGCTGCAGAACTGTTTTCCAGATCACACCTTTTACCTGTCTTTTTTTCGCTTTTGCAATTTTCCCTTTTCCCTTGTTTTCTACCGGAAAAACATTTGCATCTGACCTTCTGCTCTTTTCCAAAATCATATTTTCTTCTGATTTCACGTTGTTCTTATTTCTGTCTGTCTTCACTCTCTGCACCTCCTTCCTCAGTAAATAATTTCTTATACTCCGGTACCTTCACAAGTAATTCTTCATGCGTACCCACCACTGTTTTTCCATCTTCCATCCAGATGATCTGATTCATCTGCGGAAACAGATACAGACGGTGGGAAATCAGCAGCACAATATTCTCTTTCGCCTGTGCTTTCAAATTGGCAAAAATCTGTCTCTCGGTGCTCTTATCCAAAGCCGAAAAAGGATCATCCAGAACCAGAACTGGCTTTTTGTGGCAAAGAGTTCTTGCAAGAGCCAGACGTTTTCCCTGTCCGCCCGAAAGACGTACGCCACCATTTCCTACCAGAGTCTGTAAACCATCATCCATCTCATTTACTTCTTCTGCCATGCAAACCATTTTCAGGAAATCCTCTGTCTTTTTCTGTTCACCCATAAGCACATTGTTTTCCACGCTGTCGTTAAACAGCTCCGGATCATGACCAAGATAGCCTATGATATTCGTCTGCCAGGATGGGGGCATATTCTGAAGCTCTTTGCCATCCACAAGAATCTGACCTTCATATGGATACTCGCACAAAAATACTTTTCCCAAAGTAGACTTTCCGCAGGCCACTGGTCCGGTAATTCCGATTATCTGCCCTTTTTCAGCCTTGAAGGAAATATCCTTCAGAATCTGTTTCCCATCCGGATAAGCAAAATTCAGATGACGGACCTGCAATTGTTTTACGTTCCTGTAACGAATTTCTGACTGGGCTATCTCTAGCTGAGATAGTTCCCTCTGCGACAATGTTTCTTCTGCATGTTTAGCAGACACATTTTCGATCTTTTCCACTTTCCCATTTTCCAGAATTCCAGACACATTTTTCTCACTCTTTGGAATTTCTTCCTGCTTTGTCAAAAGCGGCTTAATACGCTTCCAGGAAATCTGCGCCTTGTGCACTGCATTAAACAGCTTCGCTGCACTGGATGACTTCACGGACAGCTTCACAAAACATGCCAGGAAAGTAGTAAAAGATGCAATCGTCCATGTGCTCCAGCCTGTTCCCAGAACATTTTTCTGTCCAAAATACAGGATAAACAGTACCCCGGTCATGGAAATGATCCGGTACAAAGGCGGCATGATGGAATTCCAGATATTCGCTTTTACTGCTGACTTTTCATAAGCGGTAAGATTTTCTTCATATGCCTTGCGGCGATCCTCTTCACATCCAAAAACACGGTATGTAACAGCATTTTCCGCCCGATCCAGAGTCGCTGTACTTAAATGTCCAGACTGCTCTTTGTATGCAGTTCCGGTTATCTGGATCATTTTTTTCATTTTTTCCGCCGTCATATAAGAAACCGGCGGGAAAATCATGCAAAGCAAGGCAAGCCTGAAATCATACCACAAAAGCATTCCTGCATAAGCAGCCAGGGCAACTCCTGTATCAAAAATCTCCGTAGTGAATTTGCGCATTCCCTCTACGCAGTCATCCACATCCAGTATTGCCTTGGTCATAATGCTTCCCTCCCCCTCTTCCCGAAGGCTTGCACGACTTTTCCGCACCAGACTGGCATACAGGATTTCTTTCATTCTGCGATTTACATTGTTGGCAAAACGCCGCACATAAAACCTCTTGATATATCTGGCAGTCTGGACAATTGCAATGGCGGTCACATAGCCCGGCACCAGAACCAGCATATCTGAAAACTGGTCAGCCCCTTTCAGGATATCCACCAGGCAGCCGGTCATTTTCCCCTCAAACCAGGGACCTGCCAGAAGGCCGATATTATAGATCAAACCGGATATAGCCACTGCCAGAAGCACTTTCCATTCTTTCTGAAAATAGGAAAACACCCTGTCCGGCAGAAAATTTGTATGATGTTTCGCTTTCATCTGACATTTCCTTTCTGCCTTAAAGCATAACGATACAAAAATGAGACAAAACACACTATGTAAGCTTTACCTCTTATCGCAGCAGCCGTCAGCGTCTCATGCAGGCATGAACCTGGTCACGTCGCTTGCGTAAAGAAAAAAGGAGCCGCTCACTTCCAGCTTTTCCAGAAAGTGCCGCAGCTCCATACCACAGACCATGCCCTCATAATCTGCTTATTATTTTATTACATCTTATCCGGTGCCTCGAATCCAAGAAGATCAATACTTGTCTCAAGCACTCTCTTGGTCAGCTGCAGAAGACGGATATAGGATTCCTTCTGCGCCTGATTCTCTTCACTGAGGATCTTGGTCTCATGATAAAAGCTGTTGAATGCATTGGAAACCTCATAAATATATGCACAGATTTTATGCGGAGCTTTTTCCTCAAATGCACTCTCGATCATACTTCCAAATCCACTGAGCTGAAGCATCAGGTTCTTCTCGCTGCCGTTAGATGCCGGAAGGATCTCACCTGCTTCAAGATTTCCGCCTGCTTCCACATAACGGTTCAGGATGGATTTGATACGAACAATTGTATAAAGGATGTACGGACCTGTATTTCCCTCGAAAGAGGTGAAGCGGTCTACATCAAAAATATAATCCTTGGTAGCCTGATTGGAAAGATCGCCATATTTAATTGCTGCCAGACCTACAATCTTAGCAGTATCTCTTGCATCTTTATCACGGACACTTCTGTTCTCTACGATCTTTGTGAACATTTCCTCATCAATATCGGCAATCAGGTTCTCAAGGCGCATAACACCGCCCTCTCTTGTTTTGAACGGTTTGCCATCTTTTCCATTCATAGTACCGAAGCCAAGGAAGGAAAGCCTTGTGTCTTCTTTCACAAGACCGGTCTTTCTTGCGCAGCGGAAGACCTGAATAAAATGAAGCTCCTGACGTTTGTCAACAACGTAAAGGATCTCATCTGGCTGGAACAGCTTCATACGCTCTACAATTGTGGCAAGGTCTGTAGTAGTATAAAGAGATGCTCCATCTGATTTCAGAAGCATACATGGCGGGATTTCCTTGGTATCGGTCTCCTCTTTAACGTCTACAACAAGCGCTCCCTGATCCTCATATGCAAAGCCTTTTTCCTTCATCATCTCTACCATGTCCGGAATGTAAGGCTGCGCATCAGACTCTTTTTTCCACAGATCAAAGGATACGTTCAAATTCGCATAGTTTCTCTTAAGGTCTGTAACAGAAACACTCATAATGTGGTTCCAGAGAGCCATGTACCCCGGCTTACCCTGCTGAAGAAGATGAGTTGCCTCCAGTGCTTCCTGACGGTATGCCTCATCCTCCTTGGATTTGCCGCTTGCACATGGATAAATCTCCTCAAGCTCACTGATAGTAAAAGGTGCCTCTGCAGGATATTCACCTGTATAGCTGTCATCAAAATATACAAGCTCCGGCTGTCTGTGCTTCAGCTCTGTAATGATCAGTCCCATCTGAAGTCCCCAGTCACCAAGATGAACATCACCGATCACCTTATGGCCTACGAAACGACCGATTCTCTTAATACTTTCACCAATAATTGCAGAACGGAGATGACCTACATGAAGAGGTTTGGCAACATTCGGTCCGCCGTAATCGATTACGATGGTCTTCGGCTCTTTGGCTGTGTCTGCACCAAGCTTCTCATCCTTCTCCATCTCTTTCAGATAATCTGCAAGAAACTCTTCGCTGACTTTCAGGTTGATAAATCCGGGCTTTACCATTTCTTTCATGGAAAATACTTTGGAATCTGCCAGATTGCCCACTACGTCATCTGCGATCATAAATGGTGCTTTCTTATAAGCCTTAGCTCCCGCCATGGCACCATTGCACTGGTATTCGCAAAGGTCAGGACGGTTGGAAACGCCTACTTTACCGTAGGATGAATCGTATCCTGCTTTTTCAAATGCTGCAGAAAGCTCTTCTGCCATGTAGTCTGTAAGTTTTTTCATAAATCCTCCTAAATTTTCTTCTCAGAGAGAATACTTCTGTTTTCTTCTGAATTCGTTCCGAAAATATATATTCTATTTCGGAATCTTTTCTAAAAAAATCAATTCTTTTCAATTACTATCTATAGGTGACATCCAAAACTAATGTTTAAAAACTATAGCCATTTCTTAGCTTCTATGCAGTTACTTTCTTAGAACATGCGATTGCAAGAGAACCATATCCAATATGGCATGCCACACTAAGTGACAGCGGATCCATATGGATTTCCATACCAGGAAAGATTTCCTGCATCTCCTGCTTCCACTCTTCTGCCTCTTCTGGATTACCTGTGTAAGCAGCCTGAAGACACATTTCTCCATTCTGGACAAACGATGCAAAACGTCCCTCAAAATCTGCCTTCATAGCCTTCAGCATAGTACGTCTGGCCTGCTTCTTGCCTCTTACCTTGGCAAAAGCATCCAGCTTCTCACCCTGGATCTGCAGTACCGGCTTCAAATTCAAAACGGTACCGATTGCAGCTGCAGCAGGTGTGATCCTGCCGCCCTTTTTCAGATATTTCAGGGTTTCCAAAGTGATATAAATACTGGAATTAAATTTCTCTTCTTCCAGGATCTTCTTAATTTCAGCTCCGTTCTTACCTGCATCGCGGAGGGCGATTGCATCCTCCACAGACTGACGCTGGGTTACAGAAATTCGCTGATTATCAACCACATGCACCCTGCCCTCATACTCCTGGGCAAGTCCCATAGCAGTGGCGCAGGTAGCGCTAAGTCCGCTTGACATGGGAATCTGTACGATCTCATCATATTCCTTCAAAAGATTATCCCACAAACCCATAGTCTCTCCCGGACTTGGCTGGGAAGTGGAAATGGAAGCATCTTCTTTCAGCCACTTATAAAATTCTTCCTGGCTCAAAGTAATTCCTTCCAGATACATTTTTTCATTAATAAAAAAAGGCATAGGAATAACAGACACTCCAAGTCTGCGTCCTTCCTCCTGTGTAATGCCGCTGTTACTGTCCGTTACAATGGCAATCTTACTCATTCAATCTCTCCTTATCTCATAAAAACTCATGTTACTGTTCACTTCGTTCACAGCAACACGCTTCGCGAACCTTACCAATGAACAGTAACAAACTCGCCGCTGTCCTGCCTTTTCTTCTGGCAGCTGGTTCTTTTTTCCCAGTAAACAGCGACTGTAAATCTTCTTTCCCTATTCAGGGTCTTAAAATCTATTATAATACCTGCGCTCCAGTCTGGCAAACACTTTAAAGAAAAGTCTCGAAAAAAATGTACCAAAATATTTCTTCATCTGTAAAATTCTTTTGGCAAAAAAGAAAAAAAGACAGCCTACACCGCCCCTATAAGCAGTGCTGCTGCCCCACATTTTATAATACAGCCAATTCCGCTCATCAGCCGCTCCGCCTGCGCCATAGTTTTCGGGAACATGATGTACCAGCGGAAAGCTTCCATTGTTTTCCGGAGCTTCGCAGGCCAGAAAGAGAAATCTGACCATTTGTCCGGCAGCCAGCTCTGGGGAATATGGGATAAGAGCCTTACGCAAAAAAAGAGGCCGATTCCCCACAGTAAAATTCTAATAACAAAGCAGCTACATTTTCTAAAATCAATTTTCTTTTCTCTATTTCTTTGAATTCCATTTTCCCAGATTTCGTGCTCCATCTCATACAGCCACCTGGAAACAGTTCTTATAAGCATTACAAGAAAAGCCACTGGAAACCAGGGCAAAATCACTTCCAGCCAGCTGTCATCCACTAATATTCCGGATAGTCCGTTTCCCACGAGAAAATCAGATGCAGCACCCTCCAGATTCTGACCTTTTTTCCCTCTGATCAGAACCTGAGTACAAACCTGATTTTTTCGTGACGGACGGATAAGCATCGTATGCTGATTCCAGGATACCACACCTCGCACTTCGTAAATCTGCTCTCCCACAGTCAACTGACTTCCCGCACAATTTTCACTGCCGAAAAGCTCCAGGGCTGTGTCTTTATCGATCACGCATCCGGTTTCATCATTCTCTTCTAATAAAGCAGCCTGTCGGTCATACAAAGCAGCCATTCCCACAATGCCTGTCACCCGGGCATTTGTCTGTCTGAAATCCTCTGGATTCGTAACCACCTGAACTCCTCCATTCCACACAAAACAGAAATCTGTAATCTCATCACTACTTTGATAATTTTCCCAGATCTGCTTCGCCAGGTTTACTGCAGGATAATCTCCATACAGTTCAACCACCGCTGTATCTGTTTTTCCCACCTTCACATAATCTTTCATTCCAGAATAAAATAAAGCTGCGGCCAGCAATACTGCCATAACAACCTTCAGATATTTGGAACAGTAATTCTTCTTTTCACTTTCCATGCTAATTTTCAGAAATCCTCACCCTGCTTCCATCCTTCAGTTCCCTGTCTGCCTGGACGATCACAGCCTGATCCGTAGAAAGGCTTCCCTCACCCAATGCAGCAGTTGTCTGGTTTCTATCCTGCACAGTAACTTCCACTTTTCTTGCAACCATTACCGTTCCAAGCACTGTATTTTCTGTGTCTGTAACATACACATAAACCTTCCCATTCTCCTGGTACAGCGCTGAAAGCGGAACGCAGCAGGAATAAGGTCCAGCATCTTTTGATATGGAAAAATCTCCGCTCTGACCGATGGACAGACTGTTCGCCGGCATTATGATGGACAGGTCACGAATATCATTATCCTCCTTATTTTCTGTTATATTTTCCACTGTTGCTCCAGAAATATCATTATTGTTATTATCTGTGATTTTCACATCTGCGCCGGCAGATACATATTTTATATCATCTTTTGAGATGGTACCAGTCATTCGAAGAGCACCATCGGCTGAATATAAAACTACTGCTGCAGTCTGTCCTGTAAGGTCTCCGGTTTGCACGGACAGACTTTTGATCACACCGTCAGAAGGAGACGAAATCACTCCCTCTGTACTTTGAAGCACTGTAACCTTTTCCATATCTGCTCTGGCATTTTCCAATTCTCTTTGTACGTTCTCCAAGGTACTGTCTGAAGCCTCCGGCGTACTGGCATCGGACACCGCTTTTCCAGCACTTGCCAGAGTCTGGTTTCTTCCCGCGATCACTTCATTTAATGCTTCCTGTCTGGCTCGCAGATCATCCTGAAGGGCAGTTTCTGTGGCGGAATCATCCTCCTGTGTTACAGTGGTCTCACCATCATTAAATCCTTCCTCTCCATCTGTGAAGCCACTTAAATCATCCCCGGAAGTCTTTGCTTCCTTTTCCCTGTAAAATTCGTCAAGCCGCTGTTGGGCTATCTGAACTTCCGCCCTTGCATTATCCACGGAAACATTTCCGCTTTGCACAGCCAGATCATAAGAATTTCCAGCCCATGCCTGTTCCGCTGCACGCTTCTGGCTGTTCACCTTTTTCTGGCTTTCCAGATCCTTTGCCTGCCCTTCCAGAGTTTTTACTTTATCGTCCAGATTCTTCAAAGCCGCCTGAATGCTGTTCTGGGACAGCTTCAATAAAATATCCCCTTTTTTCACAGTCTGCCCTGCATGTACCATCACCTGCTCCACTTGCAGATTTTCCAGTACAAACACCGCCACTTCCTGACTGCCCTCCACTTTTCCAGAGCCTTTCACCTCATGAGTGATCATCTGATTTGCCGGGTTCTTAGTCTGGATCTGTATCACATTTACAGAATCCGAAACTCTTGACAATATGGTAAAAATCAGCATCATTACAAAAAACAGGCAAGTTGCCTGAATTAATTTTTTCTTCATGTCAAACTCCCATTCTGTTCCTGAACATATTTGTAAAACACTCTGCATTCTAACTATTTCTTTTAAATTCCATTGACAATATATTTTATCAAACTGTCGTTTTTTATCGTCACTTTCCAGTTGTTTCTCTTTTTATTCTTTTACCGCCGTAGAGACAATTCCCTGCTCCAGGTAGTCCTGTCCGGACAAAAATACCAGAACTGCCGGGGCCAGCGCCACCACAGAGGCCGCAAATGCAAACCCTGCCTGCTCCAACTCAATATTAGGCAGGTACAAAGACAATGGCCACAATTCTTTTGTTTTCAAAAATACCATCGGCTGTTCGATCAGATTCCAGTATTCCAGAAAGCCAAGTACGATGGCAGAAATGACGCCAGGTGAGCCCAAGGGGATGGCAACTATAAAAAACAGTCTAAGCTCACCTGCACCGTCAAGTCTTGCCGCTTCCAGAAACGCCTGTGGAATCCCTTTGAAAAAGCGGTACATAATAAATATGGGGAATGTGGAAAAAACCGCTGGGAAAATAATCCCCAAAAGCGAGTCAAGAAGCCCAATTTTATCCAGCACCAGATAATTGCCAAGAAGCATAACCTGAAACGGCATCATCATCAGTGCAATATACAAAGTAAACAATATATTTTTCCCAGGAAAATCAAATTTAGCAAATCCCCATGCGGCAGGCATTCCAACCAGAAGCCCGCCAGCGAGGGCACCAACCGTAATCTTCACCGAGTTCCAGAACATTACGAAAAATTCCGGTGAATCCAGCAGTACTTCCACATAATGTTTCAGAGTCGGATATTCCGGAAACAGCTTCCAGGAAGCATATCCTTTCGCCCCCTCCTGCAGCACTGGAAACAGCAGATCTGTAAGCTCATTTTTTCCCATAAGAGAACCAACTGCCAGAAATAAAACGGGAAATATAAAAACCAAAGCTAAAAGTACAAGAAAAAAACAAGTTATCTTTTTCACTTCTTAATCCTCTCTTTCCCATGCTTTTTGCAGTAAAAGTACCAGAACCATGATCGCAATTCCGGTAACCACTGCCGCAGCCGCCATCTTATCCATGGCCAGATCTCTGTACCAGTTATTGAACAGATGCTGTAGAAGATACATGTTCTCCTGTGGATAATCTCCAGCGACCAGATAAGCCTCCCGGAATACTTTGAAGCCGTTCAGCAGCGACAGAACTACAATGGTAAAAAGAGAGGGCAAAAGATTGGGCCAGGTAATTCTGGTAAAGCATTTCCAGGCACCTGCTCCATCCACCTTTGCTGCCTCATAAAGAGATTCCGGGATTGTGGAAAGGCCTGCCAGCCACAGTACAATGTCATACCCTAGATTTCTCCAAATATAACTGATCACCAGCACCCAGAAGGAAGCCTTTGTATTCAACCAGTCTATACTTTTCAACGACAGAATTTCCAGAAAATGGTTCAAAAGTCCCTGTCCATTAAAGAGTACTTTCCATAAAATTGCCACAGAAGCAACTGGAATGGCCATTGGAAGCAGAAATGCTGTTTTCATCAGCTGCTTCTGATTTTCCCCAAGTCCATTTAGCAGGACAGCAGCTGCCAGTGACAAAACCACCAGTAACGGAATACAGATTCCGAAAAACCGCAAGGTATTTTTCCCGGCAAGAAGAAATGCCTGATTGGAAAATATCATCTGATAATTCATAAACCCAACAAACACTCCATTTACGGCTCCCAAAAAAGATCTGCAGATCACATCCATGTAGGGAAACAGCCAGAACATACAGACTCCAGCAAAGCTTGGGAGAATAAATAAAATCCCTTTCAGGGCATGTTTTCTTTTCAAAAAAATTTCCTCTTTTCTATCTTTCATTCAACATCATAAAAATAGCAGAGGAATCTTTATTTTTTCTCTAAAGCGTGTTTGAAAAAGGCTTTAAAATTAATTAGAGAAATTTTAGAGATTTGCGTATATAATGGATAACAGATTATAAGAAGAGGAGTTTCCTATGAGAATCTTAATAATAGAAGATGACAAAGATCTGGCGCAGCTTACAAAGCTTGCACTTGAAAAAGAAAATTTTACGGTAGATATGTGTCTGGATGGTGCGGAAGGTCTTTACTATATGCAGGAAAATATGTATGATCTGGTACTTCTGGACCGCATGCTTCCTTCCATGGATGGAACCCAGGTTTTGAAAGAAGCCAGACAGTCCAACATCTCAACCCCTGTTATTTTCCTTACGGCACTTGGCGAATTACAGGACAAAGTCAACGGATTGAACTGCGGAGCAGATGATTACATGGTAAAGCCCTTCGCTTTTGAAGAGCTTCTTGCAAGAATCCACAGCATTATGCGCCGTCCCGGAAAATGGGGTGACTTAAATCTTCTGAAGCTGGGAGATATTGCTTTTGATCCTGAATGCGGACGCCTTACCAAGGGTGCAAAAGAATGCACTCTTTCCGGCCGCGAAAGTGCCCTTCTGGAAGTATTTCTACGAAATCCCGGTCAGGTTCTTCCCAGAAACCTTCTTCTCTCCCGCGTATGGGGCATGGAATCCGACGTAGAAGAAGGAAATCTTGACAACTACATACATTTTCTCCGTCGCCGCCTGAAATCTGTGGAAAGCACACTGGTTCTCAAAACCATACGCGGGATAGGTTATCAGTTGGAAGTCTGTCAGTAAACAGCATTCTCGTTTTATTTCGGTAATCTTATCACAAATGTACTTCCGCCACCCGGAGTATCCAGAATACGGATACTCCCTTTATGTAACGTCACAATTTCCCTGGCAATGCAAAGTCCAAGTCCAAAATGCTGTTTCTCCTTTCTGGCCGGATCAGCCCTGTAAAATCTTCGGAATACAGCCTCCTTATTCTCATCCGAAATTCCCGGACCATTATCCTGTACATAAAGCTGAAAATATTTTTCATTTTCTTTTACTCCCATTTCCATCCTGCCACCGACCGACACATAGCTTGCCCCGTTATCCAAAAGTATTCCCAGTACCTGACTGATTCTGGCACTGTCACACTTACAGATAGAAAGAGGCTCCTCTGGCAGAACTACTTTCAAGGAAATCTTTTTCCCATGCAGAATAGGCTGGTATTTCTCATATGTATCCAGAAGCAAGGTATCAAGCTCACAATCTGTCTTCATAATGCTCCAGGATTTATTGTCCGCATTTGCAAGAGAAAGCATATCCCCGATAAGCCGGGACATCCTGTCTCCCTCACTTTTTATGGTTTTCAAAAATCTGCCGGCATTTTCCCAGTCAGATTCCATTGCCTGTACACTTGACAATATCACAGCCAGCGGAGATCTCAGTTCATGGGATGCCGAAGCAATAAACTGGGTTTGTTTCCTTTGATTCTCTTCCAGAGGGCGAAGCATTTTTCCTGTAAAAAACCAGGAAAATGTAACCAAAGCCAGAACTGCAAGCAGCACCATACCTCCAAACCAGACTCTTTGATGAAAGATCTGTGTTTTCAACCCATCAAGAGGATATACCAACACCAGGCTTAACACGCCGCTTCCCTTAGGAATCAAGGCTGTACAGGCATAAAAATCTGAAGTTTCAAAATAAACCGTTTTGGAAAGAGAGAGGCTTCCCATATAGTCCACATCAAGCCCCTGCTCTTCCCGGGAAATTTTGGCAGCCTCTGTCAGCATATTTTCTACAGAGCTCAGATCCTCTTCCTTTTTATCCTGATTTTGGCTTTCTGTATCCAGCTTATCAAAATACAGCTTTTTTCCGTTATTCCGAATGCGAAATTCCACTTTGTATTCCTGCTTTGCTTCCAGTATCCACTTGTGAGAAAGCACAGTCTGATTTTCCAGATAAGCCACACAGGAATTTCCATTATTTAAAAATCTCTCGTAAGTATTATGGGTAAGCCCCCTCTCGGAGATCACAAGACAGGAAACTGCCATCAGGATCAGTATTCCGCTTGTGATCAGTGATGCAAATATGGTCATTTGCCTGTGAAGCTTTTTAAACATCTCTTACTCCTTATTCTGCCAGATACAGGTTCACCTGCTGCATGACTGCATTCGCAGCCTCATCAAGGCTGATTTCCCCATTCAGGTAACGCACTCCGTTTTCACAGACAGCACTGGTAATGATTGTATTATCCAAAACCGGAGTTGTAAGCATTTTTCCAAGCTGTTTTAATTCATTTACCTTATCAGCGGACGGAACTTTTATACTGTATACCAATTCCTGGCCGTTCTCACTGTTGCTGCTGCCGCCAGTGACTAACACGTTTCCAGCCTCTCCCTGATTCCAGTAGTCCTTTCCATTGTAAACAGATTCCACTACAGGGAAACCATCTTCTCTGGAAAGCATCTGTCCTTCCTCGGAAAATAAATATTCCACGAATTTCTCAGCAGCAGCTTTCTGGGAAGCTCTGGAGCTGATTCCGATTCGGTT
This sequence comes from Ruminococcus sp. RTP21484sp1_RTP21277st1_D2_RTP21277_210401, assembly GCF_040924225.1. Classification (NCBI taxonomy): domain Bacteria; kingdom Bacillati; phylum Bacillota; class Clostridia; order Eubacteriales; family Oscillospiraceae; genus Ruminococcus; species Ruminococcus sp. RTP21484sp1_RTP21277st1_D2_RTP21277_210401. The sequence continues at coordinate 120,646 of NZ_JBCOMJ010000007.1, forward strand.
GACCGGAATGAAACAATTTGCAATCTGCCCATTCCAAAGTGCATAGGCCAAGGAAGTATCTATCTCTGCCATAGAATTTACAAATGCAAAATCCAAAGGCGAAAAAATATCACCTAAAGCAAATTCACAGTTTCGGGAAAGCAGCACGGCAGTTTCTCCCGAAATACTGCCAGCTCTTTCATATACTGGCTGTTCACTGTCATCAAAAGCCTGTGGATAAGCAGCCTTTAATTCATCCATAGCATCCTTTCCAGCCTGATAAATTCTTTCGGACTGTTCCAGAAATTCCTTGATCTTTTCTTCGTCCAGAGTTCCATCCGCCTTCATCCATGCTGCGGAATTGTTATCTGCCAGTTTTTCCAGAAGTGCCTGTGGATACATGGAATAAAGTAAGGGCAGCTTATAGATGTTTTCCGAAGTCAGTCCATATTCATCCTTGTGCTTCGTGAGCACATCAGCAAGAGAAGCCAGATCTGTCACTGCCTGCACATCCTCCTTGTTTCCCTCTATCATAGGAATTCCAAATTTCACCGGCATCTCATAGATACTTCCATCCTCTTTTGTATAAGCACTTTCTATGTTGTCCAGTAATCCTGCCTCTTTCAGAATTCCACTTAAATCCTCCAGCATTCCCTGTTCTGCATAGGTTTCGGAAGAAATTCCGTCCAGAATCAGAATATCCGGTCCTTTTCCTGCCATAATTTCCGTATTCAGTGTTTTTAACGCATCTGTACGTGTTACACCATCGTTTCCAGACATTCCGGTTTCCAGTGTGAGATAAATATCCGGATATTTCTTCTGAAACATAACAACAGCCTGTCGAATACCGGAATTCTCTTCCAGGGAATATATGGTGAGCTCTGTATCCGGTACAGTTGGAGTATCTGCAGAATACTTATAAGAAACCAGCCTTCCACCATTTAAGCCAGAGTTGTAATCAACTTCACCAATGTAAAATACGCCTTCCGAATCCATTGCCATACAATTAAATGCCTTATTCGAAGAGCTTATGGAATTCAGGCTTCCATCAATTACCTGCTCAATTACATTGCCGCCAAATGCATAGCGGTATAAACCAGTCTGATCCACATAGAATATGGTATCTTTCTCATCCCCCTCCAAAAACAGTAAGGCAGTACCGGAGGAATTTCCAAATTCCAGATTTGCAGGAGTCTTTTTCAGCTGCGCAGTCAGTGCATCGCCTCCACTTGCCGGCTTACCGGAAGCCACATCGTAATAATGCACATCTCCATCTGCAATCACGATCAGATACTCTGAAGTCACGAACATATAATCTGTGGATTTTCCTTTCTCATACTCATGAACCACAGCTCCGTCAACAGGATTGATTTCCATGATTCCATTTCCTGAAATCTGTAAAAACAGGTTGCCATTTTCCCCAATATCTATACTCCATGCCATGGTTTCATCCAAAGCTTCTCCGATTTCAACCTTCTTTTCTTCACCATCAACCGGGCAATAATAATATTCCATACTTCCCATGCTGTTCTCATCTTCAGATTCTATATACACGCCAATCAGAATACTTCCGTCTCTCCCAAGCGCTGCTTTATAAATGGATTCCCCTTCCACACCGAAAAGACCGGCAACCTTCTTCCCTTCTTCCCAGGTCTTGCCCTTATCAGAGGACTGGTAGAGCATCAATTCGTAGTCACTGTTTCTTGCAAGCATTTTCAGGCTTTCCTCTTCCATAACCTGCAAATCCACAATCTCCATACATCCTTCCGGCACAGACAGTTCATTCTCCAGATACCGTCCCATTGCTTTGGATTCCACAGAATCTGCCTTGTCCTTCCCTCTGTCAGTACTGCCGCAGCCCATCAGGCTTCCCGCACCCGCAATGCATAGACTTACTGCTGTAGAAACAGACAGAACTTGTTTCCATTTTTTATATTTTTGCATATTAAAATTCTCCTTCCAGTGGTATGCAATAATCCTACCAAAGGAATCTCTATGTAATCTCTAAACAAGTATATCATGTTTCCCCTTATATTTTGCAAAATTTTAACCGGCGAAACATAACATTCTCTATAGCCTGTCCTAAAAGCATTCTCACAATCTGCACACTCCACTTTACACAAATAACTCAAAAACATACTTTGACGCATGAATTGACTCATAAAAAAAGAACAGCTCCAAACACAAATCATCTGATCCATGCTTTCAGCTGTTCATTTTTATAACAATATTAACATTTATTGCAAATATAAACCATTACTCACTTCTAAGTGCATCAATCGGATTCAGGTTAGCCGCCTTAACAGAAGGAAGCAGACCAAAGATGATACCGATCAGCATAGAGAATACTACAGAGCCTATAATCGCCGGAACACTAATGGCTGTAGGTGAGCCTGCCACCTTGGATACAACTTTTGAAAGTCCGATTCCAAGAACAACTCCGATAATACCTCCCACACTGGTAAGTACTGCTGCCTCCGTCAGGAACTGTCCCAGAATCACCTTCTTTCTGGCACCAATCGCCTTCTTCAGACCAATCTCCTTGGTACGCTCGGTTACAGATACCAGCATGATATTCATAACACCAATACCTCCAACCAGAAGAGAAATACTTGCGATCCAGATCAGCTGGGAGTTGGTGCTCTCACTTAAATCCTGAAGATCCTTTACCCGCTGCATAACATCATCTGCTTTATACTTGAAGCCACTGCTTCCACTGCCAGTGCTGCTGATGGATTTATTCAGAATCTTCGCTACTGCAGAACCAGTCTCACTCATGTTGTCCGTGCTGTCTACTTTGACGATCGCATTCTCAGGCTCATCAAATTTGTAAGAAATCGGCCAGCATTTATTTGGAATCATTACGGTTCCAATCACATTTTCATAATAGCTGTCGAAATCACTCGGTGTATCCATGTTTGGCAAGCTGTCAGCCGACTGGCGTACAACTCCTACAATTGTATAGGGTTCAGAACCGATCTCAATGATTTTTCCCACTGGATTAGCTCCCGGAAACATGGTATCAGCAGCATAGCTGTCCACCAGTGCCACCTTGCGGAAATTATCATAATCAGCCTGTACAAATCCCCTTCCGGAACGTACCTGATAACCGCAGGTATTCAGATAATTGGTATCAATGCCATAGACCTTACCGCCGGAAAAACTGCTGTTCTCATAGTAAACACTGCTGTTGTAGTCTGTTCTGCTATAGAAAAATGTTGCATTCTCCACATGGTCTGTTTTTAACACTTCATCCTTCAGGCTCTGACTGAGAAGCGGTGTAGAGCCGGAAGAACCGCCATCATAATAATCCACACTGTAAGCACTGTCACCCTGTGACAAAGTTACATTTACCGTGTTATTTCCAGAGCCGATCAGGTTATCCTTAATCTGCTCACTCGTTCCCTTAATCGTGGAAACAATGGCAATAATAGATGCAATACCGATAATAATACCCAGCATTGTAAGGAAAGATCTCATCTTGTGTGACCAGATTCCCTGGAATGCCAGACGTATATTTTCAAACATGAAATCCCTCCTTAACCAAGACCGCCATATGATGTGGAATCATATCCCATAAACGTATCCAGCGATCCTTCCTTTGTCTTCATACCTTCTTTGATGGATTTCGAATAAGGGAATGCAATCTTGTCATCCATGGACAAGCCGCCGCTTACCAATACATAAGCACCACCGTTTACATTCTCTTTTACCTTAACGATCTGTTTCTTCAGCACGCCATTGTCATCCTTATACACATAGCTTACGCCGTCTTCCGTACGGACAAAAGCCTTGGAAAGAACAATGCCATCCGTGCTCTGCGCCTGCTGCTCCAGCTGGATATCCACCCAGTCTCCAACACTTACCTGCACGGTGTCATCTGTGATCTTGGCAGTAAAATTATAAGAAGAAACATTTGGATTGCTGTCTCCATAGTAATAATAGGAGCTGTCTCCATCAACTGCATAATCAGAAACCTGGATCACCTCAGCCTCAAAATTCATATATCCATTCTCACCATAAGAATTGCAGTTCAAAATTGTGCCTTCCTTCACCTGGTCAAGCATAAGCTCCCCTACAGTTCCCTGTACGTAATAGCCGTCTTTGCTCTTAACGATCATAAAGGAATCAGATTCTGAATTGGTACCTGTAGCTGCATCTCCCACAGTGGTTACAATACCATCCAGCTTACTGGTGATCAGCTTTCTGTCTGCCTTCTTCTGAAGCTTGCTGATGCTGATTTCGCTCGCCTGCACATCCAGCTCCAGACTGGCGATCCGGTTCTTCTGAATCTTGATGGCCTCTGAACGGGACAGGGAAGAGCTTCCGCCACCACTGCCTCCATCACCAGGAATATCCGGCTCTTCATCTCCATTATCATACTGCATAGCCCCGTCAAGGGTAAAATCCATTTCTGCAAAGCGGTCAACTGGATTGCTGAGCATATTTCCATCAATCAGATAATATCCTGTACAGGATTTCTTTCGATTCGTGTAATCAGCAATGGTATCATTCTGATGGAACTCCAACAGATACCAGTATCCACCCGGATGAAGAAGAATGGTTCCGTCAGCATTATAGCCAGCCATCTTGTTCAGAAAAGCCCCGGTTACATTTACCTTGCCTTTTGCGCTGGAACAAAGATACAAATAAGGATCTTCTTCGGTTCCCGTTCCCTGATAAGGCTCTGTATCATAATCCAGAGTCAGGTAAAAAGGTTCCTCTCCATCTACAAATCCGTCATTTCCAACGGTAGCATGATTCTGTGAGGAACCAGAATTGCTTCCATCGAAAAATCCTCCCCGATTCGTGTCTGAAATATCACTGCTAAAACCATCACTTGAAGGTTCAGCATAAAATCCGGAAGCAGTACCCGGATCGCCAGAGCTATCCTCTGAATCATCTTCAGAATCATCTCCGGAATCAGCTTCTGTATCAGCAGAAAGATCTCCTGTGTCACCGCTTGTCATTTCATCTGCAGAACCAATATCTTCGTTTCCCACTTCCTGGGTATCTGCAGAAGTAATTTCCTCATTTCCAACTGCCTGAGCGTCTGCAAATCCATCTGTCACAGCAGCCAGAAGCATTGGCTGCAAAACAGCTGCCAGATAATGATCAGAAGCAGTTACTGCGGAAGACAGTTCATCATCTCCCGTAAGAGCTGAGCTGTCATCTTCTGTAGAATCCTCTCCTGAATCAATCAGATTGTCTGCGGAGGAAGAATCGGAATCAAGAATCGGTCCGCCATTTTGCAGGCTGGTAAGTCTTTTCTTTGCAGCAGCAAGATCCTGCTGCTGTTTCTGAAGCTTCAGCTTGGCAATGTTCAGTTCCATTTCCACAAGCGTCATGTCAAAAGAAATCAGCTTGTCTCCAGGCTTTACCTCATCCCCTTTGCTCACATAAATTTCCTGGATGATCATGTCTTTCTCTATGGAAATCCTCTGTGTTGCATTGGCATATACAGTTCCACTCAATGTGGTATCGGAATCATATCTCTCACCTGCCAGATCACTGACGCTTGCCACCAGCACTTCCTTCTGGCTTCCTTTCCGTACATACATCAGTCCACCGCCAATACCGGTTCCGACAAGAGCTGTGACTACCACACCTATTATAATTTTCTTCGCTTTTCCCATAGGATCACCTCTTTTCCTGAAGCTCACCATCGCGGATCATAACTACCCGCTTGGCATGTGCTGCAATATCCGGATCATGAGTGATCATAAGAACAGAAACGCCTTCATCATTCAGCTTCTGGAAAAGCTCCATAACCTGTCTGCCAGACTTACTGTCCAGTGCACCGGTAGGCTCATCAGCCAGAAGAAGTCTTGGATTATTTACAATGGCACGGGCGATGGCAACTCGCTGCATCTGTCCACCTGAGAGCTGATTGGGTCTGAAATCCACACGGTCTGCAAGCCCCACCCTGTCAAGTGCTGCAAAAGCGCGCTCGCGTCGCTCCTTCTTCGGCACATGAGCATAGTTCAGCGGCATTTCCACATTGGAAATAGCAGACTGTCTCGGCAGCAGGTGAAAGCTCTGAAATACAAATCCAATCTTGTTCAGACGGATATCTGACATCTCATTCTCAGAACATTTGCTGATGTCCTGCCCATCCAGGAAAAAAGTTCCCTTGGTTGCCTGATCCAGACAACCGATTATATTCATCAATGTAGATTTACCAGAACCGGAAGGTCCCATGATGGCTACATATTCGCCCTCTTCCATGGAAAAGTTTACGTCCTTCAATACGGGGACAATCATTTTTCCTTGCTGGTAATCTTTATAAATCCCCTTCAGTTCAAGTATCATCCTGCGGCCTCCGTATCATCAGAACCATACTGTCCAGGCTCATCAATGCTCTCATCAGTAAACTCTTCGGAATTATCTGTTTCAGAATCATCTTCCACAAAATCTTCATCAACAAAGTCTGTAGAAGTATCATCTGAACCATCAATCGCAGCATCCATGCTCTCATCTGAAACGCCTGTCTCAAAGTCCGCACTGGAATAGTCTCCATCCATAGGCTCCATGGTATCTCCGTCTGAGTACTCACTGCCATCCAGATTACTTTCCATATCAACAGCCTCCAGATCCTCATCTGTCATCTCAGATACGTCCTTTGTCCGCATTCCCTCTGCCAGGCTGTCTGACGGGAATGCAATACTGTCATCCTCAGTAAGGCCATCCGCGATCTCATATTCTGAAAGATCATCGTCATGCTGTCCAAGAACAACGAAGCGCTTCTCCAGCCTTCCCTTGGAATCTACAGCCCACACATATGGATTTTCTGTATCTGCATCCACAATATAATAATCTCCCAGCCAGATACCTTTCTTCTGCTCTTCCTGTCCCTCATCCATTTCTATGTATACATGCTGTCCTAACATAAGTCCCTCTGATGAATCCAGAGTTACATAGAAAGGATAGGTACTGGAATTTGTAGTATCATCACTGCTGGACATTCCAAAATAGGAATTACTGCTACTGCTGTTCGTAGAATTCTGCTCGTCCACAGCCCCCATAGTTCCATGCCAGATCTGATTCTCATCAACTCTGGATCGTACAATAACTGCGGAGCCTGGAACAACCGTTTTCCGGTTCTGCTCATTTACCTGCCCCTTAATACGGTAAGCACCTGTACTGAGAATGGTAATAAAAGAATTATCAGAAGAATCACTTCCGTAATCAGCTCCCATGCTGTCATCCAGAGTATCTCCGTCGTCACTTCCCAGCTTGCTGGTATCGATTTTCTGGATGACGCCATCGATTTCACTTCGTACTTCTGTATTGGTGGTAGCGGCCTGCAGCTTATCAATCTCTGCCTGCTTGCTCACCTGGTCATACTCGTTCTTCTTCAGGTTCATCTTATTGGTCTCAATCTCAATGGTGTAAGAAAGCTGGTTGTTCTTATTGGCTTTCTTCTTCTCTTTCTCAAGAGTGGATATCTGCGTATTGAGGCTGAGTGCTTCATTCTTCAGACGATCAAGAGCCAGCTGGGCTTCCTTCAGACTATCCTGGATACTGCTCAGGTCGTATTCAAAAAGCAGCTGTCCCTTCTTTACCTCATCTCCAACCTTCACCTTCACTTCGGTAACAGTTCGATTGTTCTCAATATTTACCTTTACCGTCTCCTGAGGTTCTACTACGCCTGCGAACCGGTTCAGCACTCCGGAATCTTCTCCAAGAAGAGTGCTGATCTTAGTCACATATGCAACTTCACCAGAAGCCGCTGCAGAATCCCCATAATTCTCTTTATAGTAATACCAGCCACCGGCACCAGCTGCTCCAGCAAGAATGATCAACCCTCCGATGACAAAACCTTTTTTCTTCATGGTTACCTCCTATACGATAACTCAATGGTTTTTCAATATCTTTTGCAATTATAACAGATATATCTCCACATCTGTCATCTGCATTTACCCTGTTTATAATAACAGATTCATCCCCAAAAGAAAAGTATTCTAAGCTAATAATGCAATTTTCACAATTTATTCACTCTTTTTTTAGAAATATCGTCTAAATTTTAGGCATTTTTGACTTTTATGAAAAAAAATGGTATAATAAAAAAGTTTTATAAACATTTTACGTAATAATTTGAAAGGAAAGAACTCTGTATGAAGTCAGTCAGATTTCTGCTTCCTCTTCTTTTGCTTCTCTGCACTTTTTCACTGTGCGGCTGTACCAGCAAAGAGGAGAAAAAAATCGAGGACGCAGTAAAGCAGGAACTGGATCAGCTAAAGAATCTGGATTCCGTTACCACACAGAAATACATCTCCTACCAGGAGCTTTTCCCCGGTGAACCCGAAGATATCGCTATTTCTTCTGATATTGAAGAAGTCTTTTCTCTCTTTTTCCAGGATTTTGATTATAAAATTCTGGATGTTAACGTAGACAAGGACAAACAATCCGCACAGGCGAATCTCAGGCTGGTCACTCTGGATGCCCATGCGCTTGCCGAAGATTTTTCCAAGGCGCAGCTGAAGCATGAAATTTCCCAGTCCGCTTCCTCTGAAGAAGCCACGGAACAGACCATTTCCCTTGAAGAGCGCTACACGCTTCTGGATGAACTGCTTAAGAGTAATGACTACCAGACTGTGGAGCGTAACTGCACCATCTCCTTAGACGCCTCAGATAAAGACGGCGAAACCAGTTGGGAGATCCGGCGCACCAATACACTGGAAAATGACCTTGTCGGCGGTCTTATGAACGATCTCACAGACCCGGATATTTTATCACCGGAAGACACAATCTTAGTTTATCTGAATACCCTGAAAAATATGACTGCAGAGGAACTGGGCAATTATTTAAATGCAGCTTCCATTATCAGCACAGAAGACCCTGCAAAGATCAGCCTTGCAGAAGCACTGGTAAAACAGGTTCACTCTACCTTTGATTATTCTATTGGGGAAACCACTGTTTCCGGCTATACAGCCACAGTTACAGCCAATATTACCACCTTTGACAGTGATGCTATTCTGGAAAATTATCAGAAGGAGCTGGATACCTATCTTGCCTCTGTGGATGCTGTTATCGACGGTGCCCAAAAACGATATGAAAAGTCCTACAGTCTGCTTCTTGAATATATTGAAGAAAATACAGCTACTAAAACAGTGAAAACAACTTTCACACTGATCAACGATGGCGCTTCCTGGAAACTTGAAGACGCAGGAACGGTGTTTGGACAGGCATTATTTGGAACTTTAAGTTCCAGCCCGGTAGAAGACGAACAGGAAACCAATGAATGATATAATTAAAATTTACGCCTCTGCAAATTTGTGCAGGGGCGTTTTTATTTGTGCTGACAGCAGATCCAAAGTCCATACCTGACAGACCCTGACAACATTCTTCCAAAAGAAAAATCCCACCCATTTTTGCAGGCAGGATTTTTCAGTCAGCTTATTCCAAATTATAAGCTAGATTATCTCTTGTTGTATTTCTTTTCTTATTCCTCAGTCTCTGGAGCAGCTTCTTTCTCAACTTCAAGTCCCAGCTCGTCCAGCTGTGCTTCGCTTACGCGCTGCGGTGCCTGAGTCATCAGACAGGATGCATCTTTTACCTTCGGGAATGCAATTACGTCACGAATGCTGTCAACCTTGGCAATGAGCATAACCAGACGGTCAAGACCATAAGCCAGTCCGGCGTGAGGCGGAACTCCGTATTTGAATGCATCCAGAAGGAATCCGAACTGCTCATGGGCAGCTTCCGGGGTAAATCCAAGCTCTTTAAACATTCTCTCCTGAATGTCATCCTGATGGATACGAACACTGCCGCCGCCGATCTCGTTACCATTCAGTACAATATCGTAAGCCTTCGCACGAACAGCGCCTGGATCTGTGTCGAGAAGCGGGATATCCTCATCCATCGGCATTGTAAATGGATGGTGCATAGCTGTGAAACGGTTTTCTTCCTCGCTCCACTCAAGAAGCGGGAACTCCGTTACCCATACGAAGCGGTATTCGTTCTTATCAAGAAGATCCATCTGTTTTGCAAGCTCCAGACGAAGTGCGCCAAGAACATCATAAACCAGTTTCTTCTTATCCGCTGCAAACAGAAGCAGGTCACCTGCTTTACCGTCCATGGCAGCTACAAGAGCATCCATCTCCTCATCTGTCATAAACTTGGCAAAGGAAGACTTTCTGGTGCCATCTTCTGCGATTGCAATGTATGCAAGACCTTTTGCACCATATCCCTTGGCAAACTCTACTAACTTGTCAATTTTCTTACGAGGCATGCTGCCCTGGCCTTCTGCGTTGATACCACGAACGCTTCCACCCGCTTCAAGTGCACCTGTAAATACAGAGAATCCACAGTTCTTCACAATATCGCTTACATCATGAAGCTCCATGCCAAATCTCATATCCGGTTTATCAGAACCGAAACGATCCATTGCTTCTTGCCATGTGATTCTCTCGATTGGAAGTTTCACATCGATACCAAGAACCTCTTTGAACAGGTAGGAAAGATATCTCTCATTTACATCGATTACATCATCTACATCTACGAAAGAAAGTTCCATATCGATCTGTGTGAACTCCGGCTGACGGTCAGCACGAAGATCCTCATCACGGAAGCATCTTGCAATCTGGATGTATCTGTCATATCCGGAACACATCAGAAGCTGTTTGTACAGCTGCGGTGACTGCGGCAGACCATAGAAGCAGCCAGGATGTACACGGGATGGCACCAGATAATCTCTTGCACCTTCAGGAGTACTCTTTCCAAGCATAGGAGTCTCAATCTCCAGGAATCCCTCGTTTGTGAAAAAGGATCTTGTCAGCTGCATTACACGGCTCTTCAGGATCAGGTTTCTCTGAAGATCCGGACGTCTTAAGTCAAGGTAACGGTATTTCAGGCGTACATCCTCTTTTGTTTTGCTGTTCTCCTCAACCGGGAATGGCGGAACTTCTGCCTCGGAAAGAACACGGAGAGATTTTGCTCTCACTTCGATCTCACCTGTTGCAAGATTCTCATTTACTGCACCACCACGTTTCTCAACGGTTCCGGTAACTGCGATCACAAACTCACTTCTCAGCTTGCCGGCTTTGGCAAAGCCTTCCTCATCAATGGAACCATTTTCAAAGATCAGCTGCATAATACCACTGCGGTCACGTAAATCTACGAAAATGATTCCTCCTTTATCTCTTGCTTTCTGAACCCATCCCATAAGTGTTACTTCGCTGCCTACCATCTGTGTGGTCACTTCTGCACATCGACAGGTTCTGTGCAGTCCCTGCATACTCTCAGCCATTTTAAGGCGCCTCCTTATTCTATGGGGTTTCCCCCAGCTTTCTCTGATTATGAACCATTCAGCTGTATTGCTTTAAATGATCCATAAAATATCATTGACGGCTGTTTTTCAAAAACAACACGTTAAATCTCTTTATCAGCGTTTAAAGAATTCCACAAATTCCGTATAGCCTTCAGCTGTCATCTGGTCTTTCTGGAATTTCTTATTCTTCTTCATAATAGAGATATTGACCTGAACTCCGGTCTTTCTCTCTTCTTCTGCCTGACGGAAAATCTCAATCAGCTTGTCTGACGGCATATTTTTCTCAATAAGATATGCCTTCTTAGTCTTTGCTGTGGGAATCTGATATCCTCTTTCAAGAAGGAGCATAACAATACGCTCAAATCCAATAGAGAATCCGCATGCACTTGTACTGTTTCCTGTAAATTTACCAATCATCTCATCATAACGTCCGCCGCCGCCAACGCTGCCGCCAAACTCATCCATGGAAATTTCGAAGATCGGACCGGTGTAATAAGACATGCCGCGAACCAGTGTAGGATCAAATGCCATCTTAAAGTCAGCAGTCTTCACAGCTTCCACAGTGGAAATGATCGTCTCGAGATCTGCTGCAATCTGTTCGTCAAGAACATCTGCCAGTTTCTCCTTGCAATATCTTACGCCCTGGATATCTGAGCTGATTTCTTTAAACATCGCAAGATAAGTATCAATGCTTTCTTTTGCAAAGCCTTCCTCTTCCAGTTCTTTCGCTACGCCCTCAAGACCAATCTTATCCATTTTGTCAAGAATGATAAATACAGTATCAAAGCTTTCCTTCGGAAATCCGCTATACTCAGCCATAGCCTTCAGAATACGGCGGTCATTGATACGGATAGTGAAATTATGGAAGTCAAGCTTGCCAAGAAGTGTAGTAGTCGCAAGTACCAGCTCGATTTCTGCCATATAAGTAGGCTCACCTAAAATGTCAATGTCACACTGCATAAACTGACGGAAACGTCCTCTCTGCGGACGATCAGCTCTCCATACGTATCCCATCTGAAGTGCCTTAAATGGTCCAGGCAGTTCATTAGAGTTATTTGAATAATATCTGGAAAGAGGTACTGTCAGATCATAGCGAAGACCTGAATCCACAAGATCAGCTTCTTCTTTTGCCTGGTCAAGTTTCAGCTTCTCACCTCTTTTTAAGATTTTGAAAATCAGCTTCTCGTTATCACCGCCCTGTTTGCTGCACAGGTTCTCAATGTGCTCCACTCCCGGAGTCTCAATTGAAGTAAATCCAAAGGAACCATATGTCTCACGGATCAGTCCTGTAACGTAGTTACGGACTTCCATCTCCTTTGGTAAAATATCTTTCATGCCGGTAACCGGCTTCTTCTTTAATGCCATGTGTCCTCCTTATTTACCAGCCTGGCTGGCGTGTACTACTCTTTGAAATGCAAGAAATACTTCCAGATCAAAGTTTTTTATTTCATCTATCATCAATTCCATCACAGTATGCTTATCAAAAGCCTTGCGGTAAGACCGCTCCTGACTCAATGCACAGAATACATCGCATACACGAAGAATCCGGGCACCAATGGGAATCTCCTTCCCTGCCAGATTGGACGGATAACCGCTTCCATCGTAATTTTCATGATGATAAAGAATACTCTCAAGAACAAAATCCGAATAGCCCTGGTCTTTCAGTTCCTCATAGCCAAGTGTAGAATGCATGCGGACATATTTCAATTCCTCAATTACCATGGGATTACTTTCCTGCCCGTTGATATAGCTTCTCAGTTTCAGCTTTCCTATGTCGTGAAGCATTCCTGCAATTGCAAGATCGTAACACTGCTCATGAGGAAGTCCAAGCTCCTTACTTAACGCGTACGCCAGATTACTCACTGCGATTCCATGCCTTAACTCTGCTGATAAATCAAATTCCAGAACTCTGTCGGATGTTTCTGACTGTTCACTGGAAAGCTTTTCCAAGAATTTTCCCTCCCTCCTACAACCAGGTTCCAATTCCTGTTCGCTTTCTTTCAATCATCTCATCAATACGGGCAATATAGCTTGTGACATCTTTCACATTCTCCACCCGCTCAATACGTTTGCCATGGTCAAAGACCAGTTTGGAAGAACCGCCTGCTCCAAGAGCAATGATCGGTTGTTTTTCTTCCATAATCAGTATATTGTAAATCCCGGCTTTGTCAACCTTTGCATAGCCTACATTTTCAAAATTTCCCTTCATATTCTTCTGACGGTACAGATAGTAAGGTCCCATTTCCATGGAATATGCAGTCTGCTGTGTCAGATCCATGATCTCCTGGTTATTTTCAAATGTCATCTCCTGATATTTGTCCTTAAACATATTCAGGCGTGCTGCACGCTTCACAGCCAGAGAATGTACGGTAAGGCTGTCCGGGGAAAGCTCTTTTACTTTCTCCAATGTGTATTTCACCTTGGAAATATCCTCTCCAGGCAGTCCTACAATGAGATCCATGTTAATATTGTTATAATTCAGCTCTCTGGCAAGATGGAAAGCTTCTATGGTCTGTGCCACAGTATGACGTCTTCCAATGATTTCCAGAGTATCCTGATTCATGGTCTGGGGATTAACAGAAATTCTGGTCACAGGAAATTCTTTAATTGTCTCAAGCTTCTCCCTTGTAATACTGTCTGGTCTGCCAGCTTCAATGGTAAATTCTACAAGTCCATCAAAACCAAAGGACTCTCCCAGCTGTTCAAGAAGCCTTTTCAGCTGATACGGCTCTAACGTGGTAGGTGTGCCTCCGCCGATATAAATCGTATCCAGCTTGTAGTTCTTCATCATCCTGGCCGTTTCGCGAATTTCCAGACATAAAGCATCCAGATATTCATCTACTCTTTTTGCCCAGAGCTTCAAAGGGTAGGAGCTGAAGGAACAATACAAACAGATACTTGGACAAAAGGGAATACCTACATATAAGCTGTAACCATGCTCATAATCAATATCCTGAAGAAGTGCCCGCTCCCTGTTTGCTATGGTGATGGCAAGAGCAGTTTTCTTTGCGCTTACCAGGTAACGCTCCCGCATTTCCTGTGCAATCTCGGTATTTTTCATACCACTCTCGATCATCCCCATGGCAAGCTTGGCCGGACGAATTCCCGTAAGATTCCCCCATGGAAGGGTTCTGCCGGTAAGCTTCACCAGAACATTGTACAGTGCATATTTCAGACTGTCCTTGTTGGCTTTACGAAGCTCATGGGCATCCCTGAGTTTCTCATGAGTTTCCTGACTGGAATCCCCGTCTGCCCCCCGGATCACCTCTGCGCTGGCAACACCTTTTTGATCCTTCGTCTCATATTTTATAACAAAATTGTCATTTTCTTTTTTCACAGTAAAGAAGATATCGTACTCCTCTTCGTCTTTTTCGTAGAGGCTGTGGATATCTCCTTCCGGATAAAATGCTTTTATTAATTCATATATATCATGCTCGAAATCCCTGTCAAGCAGCAGGATTCCTATTTTACACAAATGGATTGTACCTCTTTTCGTAACCGATAGTTGTAGATGTATCATGCCCCGGATAAACATTTGTTTCATCTGGAAGGGCATTTAACAGCTTATGAAGGCTCTCCCGGATTTCACGGGAACTGCCGCCTGGAAAATCCGTTCTTCCAACAGAACCGCAGAATAATGTATCCCCGCTGAACAGAACCCTTTCGTCTTTCAGATAGTAGCAACAGCTTCCTTTCGTGTGTCCTGGAGTGTGGAGCATCTGAATAGAAAATCCAGCAGCTTCAAATACTTGCAGGTCCTCCAGAAAAACATCAGGACGCACAGAACATGGTTTATGCATCCGGTCAGTCATATTCACAGAAGGCTCCCGAAGCATTTCTTCTTCCTGGCGGCAGGCATAAACCGGAATCTGATACTCAGCTTTCACAGCCTGTACTGCCATAATGTGGTCAAAATGTCCATGAGTCAGAAGGATTCCTACCGGCTTTGCCCCCATATCTTCCACCTTCTGAAAGATTCTCTTCGGTGAATCTGCCGGATCAACGATCAGTGTTTCACCAGTTTCTTTATTTTTTAAAAAGTAGCAATTGGTATATACAGGGCCAAGAACCATCTGCTGTAATTCAAGTTTTCCCATAGATTATCCTTTCATGGCAGCTGATATGCCATTTATGTTATTATTCCGTTATTGTCCGTGTCCTGACCGGTAACATACCATCCAATGCTCAACGTACTGTATATCTCCAGCCAGTTCACATTTCCATTGTTTCTCAGCCTGTAGTTCTTTCTACATCCAAAACACTTTCCAGCTGACGTATCTTCTCGATAAGGGAATTCAGTTCATCCTTACAGCTGACGTTAAAGCTTACAGAAATAGTGGCCTTCTCCTGCTTGTTTGTTCGGCAGTTAATATTTCGGATGTCAATCTTACGCTCTGTAAAGATCTTGGAAATATCAACCAGAAGACCGGTACGGTTATTGGCATATACATTGATCTCAGCCATGTAATGCTCATCCGGCTTGATCTCCGGATCCTGCCACTCTGCTTCCAGAAGACGTCTTCTGTCCATTTCAGACATATTCATCACATTTACACAGTCAGTTCGATGAATGGTAACACCACGGCCTCTTGTAACATATCCAACAATCTCATCACCGGGAATCGGATTACAGCATTTGGAGAAGCGTACTGCAACGTCATGAATGCCCCGTACTACAATGCCGCTCTTGCTCTTGATATGATGCTTCTTATCCTGATTCTCTGCGGCTGCTGCCTCCAGAACTTCTTCATCTGTGAGATTCTTTTTATTCTCTTTATCATAAGCTTCTACAAGCTTATTAAATACCTGTCCCTCTTTCAGTCCGCCATGTCCGATGGCGGCAAGTACAGAATCCCAGTCACGGAAACCATATTTACGAAGGACTGCGTCCAGATACTGAGTCTTGGTGTAATTAGCGAATTTAAAGCCCTTGCTCTTGGCATATTGGGCAAGCATTTCCTTACCCTTCAGAATATTATCTTCCTTCAGTTCTTTCTTGAACCACTGATTGATTTTATTTCTGGCCTGTGTGCTCTTGACCACCTTCAGCCAGTCACGGCTTGGTCCCTGAGAATTCTGGGAAGTAATGATTTCAATACGGTCACCATTCTGGATCCGGTATTCAATGGGCACCAGTTTGCCATTTACCCTGGCACCTACCATTTTGTTTCCTACAGCACTGTGCACGCTGTATGCAAAATCAATGGGGGTGGAGCCGTTAGGAAGGGTTTTCACATCTCCCTGTGGAGTAAAGCAGTATACACTGTCTGCAAACAGATCCAGATCATTTTTCAGAAGACTCATGAACTCTTTATTATCGGACATGTCTCTCTGCCATTCCAGGATCTGGCGCAGCCAGTTCAGCTTCTCCTCCTCACGATTGCCTGAGGAAGCCTTACCGTCAGAAGCCTCTTTATACTTCCAATGTGCAGCAATACCGTACTCGGCAGTCTTATGCATCTCAAAGGTTCTAATCTGAATTTCAAAAGGCTGTCCATTCGGTCCGATCAGCGTGGTATGCAAAGACTGGTACATATTTGGTTTGGGCATTGCAATATAGTCCTTGAAACGTCCTGGAATTGGCTTATACATCTCATGGATCACACCAAGTGCCGCATAACAGTCCTTCACTGTATCTACCAGGATACGCACTGCAAACAGATCATAAATCTGGTCAATCGTCTTGTTCTGATTTACCATCTTTTTATAGATACTGAAAAAGTGTTTTACACGACCGTCAACCTGTGCTTTAATTCCAGCTTCTACCATATGCTGATGCACAGTTTTGACAATATTCCCTACAAATTCCTCGCGGACGCTTTTACGAAGTGCTACTTTCTCAACCAGATCATAATAAACATCCGGCTTCAGATATTTCAGCGAAAGGTCATCCAGCTCTACTTTAATCTTGGAAATACCAAGACGCTGTGCAATAGGCGCATAGATGTCCATCGTCTCTCTTGCCTTCTCCTTCTGTTTCTCCGGAGTCATGTACTGAAGAGTACGCATATTATGAAGACGGTCTGCAAGCTTGATCAGAATAACACGGATATCCTTTGCCATGGCAAGGAACATCTTGCGAAGACTCTCTGCCTGCAGCTCTACTTTATCCTTGGAATAGGATAGCTGACCGATCTTAGTTACCCCATCTACCAGAAGCGCAACCTCAGGTCCAAATTCTCTGGTGATCTCATCGCAGGTCATCCAGGTATCTTCAACAGCATCGTGAAGAAGGCCTGCTACAATGGTTTCCTTATCCAGTTCCAGATCCGCCAGAATAATGGCAACACATAAAGGATGAATAATGTAGGGTTCCCCGGACTTTCTCTTCTGATCCTTGTGGGCTTCCCTTGCAGTCTCGTATGCCTTCTGGATCATGGTTATGTCCGTAGAAGGATGATATTTCTTTATGCTGGCAATCAGCTCATTATATAATACTTCAGGGCTTGTAAAGTCGTGCATGGATTTTACAGCTGCATCTGCTTTCTTCACAGACTCCAGCTTCTCCATATCCTCTTTTGATACTTCAGGCTCCTTGCCCTGCTCGTTAACAATATCAGCCATATTTCACACCTGCCTGTTTAAATACTATCTGCGTCAGCATCCGCCCACCTGTTTCCCCGGGGGAATCTGGCGAAACAGACACATCCTTTATTTACCTTCATAACGGATTACAGAAGCAACGTCATATTTCTCCAGTTTCTTACGTCCCTCAAGACCTGCAAGTTCCATCAGAAATACGATCTTCACTACCTCTCCTCCAAGCTGCTCTACCAGTTTCGCTGCTGCTTCAACTGTACCGCCTGTTGCGATCAGATCATCAATGATAACTACCTTCTGTCCTGGCTTGATGGCATCCTTGTGAATCTCAATCTCAGCTTTGCCATATTCCAGATCGTAGCTTGCAGAAACGGTCTCACATGGGAGTTTCCCTTTCTTACGTACTGGTACAAAAGACTTATGAAGATTATACGCAATTGGCATTCCGAAAATAAATCCACGGGATTCTGTTCCCACTATTACATCCACATCCACATCCTTCAGACAATCCTGCATGGAATCAATTGCAAGCTTCAGTCCGTCTGCGTCCTGAAGGATACTGGTAACATCTCTGAAAATAATGCCTGGTTCTGGAAAATCAGGTATACTTCTTACATATTCTTCTATTTTTTTCATAATAGCCTCCTCAGATTAATGGATGTTGTGGGGAAAGCATCAGCCACCCCAGAGCGTGTTTAAAAAAAGCCTTTTTTCAAACACATTCTAGCATCATAAATATCTTTTAGTATAACACTTTTTAAATCGGGAATCAACGCAAAACCGACAGGCTCACTGGAAATACTGCATTTTTCGTGGTTTTACATGATTATCCCCTTTTTAGCAGTAATTTTGTATGACAATTTGCAAAGAGTCTCTTCCCATATAGGAGTTGATCTTCGGATAATAGGTTACAGAAATAGTTCCATGAGACCTTGCAAACTCTGCAAACTCCTTTGCCTCGCCCCAGTAAACCCCATCCATCACCGTGCCGGATTCGTCCATCAGCTGCAATTTCACTGTATTCTGAGTCTTTCCATATATTCCGGTTTTTAAAACGCGGAGATTTTTCTGGGCAAAAACAGGCTTCGCATTTCCTTTTCCAAAGGGTTCCAGAACAGAGAGCTGACGGATCAGATTCTCGTTTATGTAAGAAATGGGCATTGGTACATCGATCACGATTTTGGGGATCATATCTTCTTCTGTCAAGGTACAGTTTTCATTGAGCTGACGGCGAAATGCTTCCACGTTTGCTTCTTCTATAGAAAGACCTGCTGCCATAGGATGGCCGCCATACTGGAGCAACAGACTGTCACATTTTACAAGTTCCTCATACATGGAATAATTTTCTGTAGATCTGCCGCTGCCTTTCACCGATTTTTCCCCTCTTGTAAGAACAAATGCAGGCTTGTGATATTTTTCACGGATTCTTCCTGCTATGATTCCTGCAAGACTCTCATGACAATCCGGCAAAAATACAACCATTACTCTGTCATTTTTCAGATCACTGCCATTAATCAGCTTGTAAGCAGCTTCTGTGCCCTGTTCCGTCAGTGCCTTACGGCTGTCATTCAATGCTTTCAGATCGTTTGCAAGCTTTGCAGCCTCTTCTTCATCTTCACACTGCAAAAGGGACAGGGAGCGCATGGCTGTATCCAGTCTTCCGCTGGCATTAATGCACGGACCAAGGCGGAAACCAATATCATAGGAACTGATTTTCTGATTTTCCAAACCAATTGCTCTTATCAAAGCTTTCAGTCCCTTATTTTTTGTATGAGGCAGACGTAAAAGTCCCTCTTTTACAAGAATACGGTTTTCTCCCTGAAGGTCCATAATATCTCCAACTGTAGCGATAGCCGCAGGTTCCAGATAATCTTCTTTCTCACTCTCCGGGATTCCATATTTCTCATACAATGCAAAAACCAGTTTCATTGCAACCACTGCGCCACAGATATTTTTATTTGGATACGTACAGTCAGACTGTTTTGGATTGATAATTGCATCTGCCAGAGGAAGCTTGTATTTTCGCCCTTCTTCTGTATCTTCAAAAGGGACCTCGTGGTGATCCGTCACTACCACTGTCATGCCCATTTTTTTTGCAAATGCAATCTGATCTGCAGCCGAAATTCCATTGTCACAGGTCACGATCGTATCTACTCCATCCTCTTTTGCTTTCTCTATAAGATGATTATGAATTCCATATCCATCTGCAATGCGGTCCGGAATATAGGTATCTACATTCGCCCCCAGGCGTTTAAATCCTTTTAACAGAATATAAGTTGCAGTTACACCGTCAATATCATAATCTCCTATAATTCTCATCCTGGTTCCCAGATCTATTTTTTGCGAAATAATTTCCACAGCTTTGTCAATATCCTTCAGACTTTTCCAGGATGGAATGTCATCCAGGGTTCCGTTCAGATACTGATTAATTTCTGCATCTTCTGTAATATCCCTGTTCCGAATAATCCTGGCGATCACCGGATCTATTCCATACTTCCGGCCAATCTCCTGAAAATCAGCTCTTTTCGCCGCTAATACCCATTTTTCCATGCTCTGTCTCCTGTTGTAAATTGTATTGCTATTTAGTGTGTTGAAAAGTTCTTTAGGAGGGACGCATTTGGACAATGTGTATTACTCACTCGCCGGCGCAACGCTCCAGCGAACTAATCGCTAACTGCGAC
>NZ_JBCOMJ010000008.1:0-93850 GCF_040924225.1 Ruminococcus sp. RTP21484sp1_RTP21277st1_D2_RTP21277_210401
AAAAGTTGAAAAAAAGAAACCCCTATCCCCTCAAGATTGAGGGGCAGGGGAGTTGAAGTGTCGAAGACACTTTTTTACTTTTAAGCAATAAAAAATGCGGAAGATGGGACTTGAATTAATTCCATCTTGACAGCGGAAAAATATTGATTTTATGCGGTGTTTTCAATGTGGCACTAAATACCTGTTTCAATAAAAGGGGCAGAAAAGGGGCAACTTTAAAAAATAGATACTTTTGCAATCTGTTCGTTGTCTTTCTCCGTGAGCTTTTTTGTGACATGTAAGTATATTTCTTTGGTAACCTTGCTGTTTTCGTGTCCGAGTCTCCTAGAGATGGTATCAATGCTGATACCTTGCTCCAAGAGAAGAGAGGCATGGGTATGACGCAGGGCATGTGGGGTGATAGCACGCCCTAAGACACGCTTGGAGTTTTCCCTTAAATATTTATTGTAGGAATAATAGTGTATATAAGTTCCATTCCTGGAAAAGAGAAACAGGGCTGGCTTTCCAATATTAAACATTAAGCGTCGGCGGAGCATCAGCGCATTTAATTGTTTGCATACATTTTCCAGTTCCTCCTGCATATACACATCCCTGATCGAACAAAAGCTCTTTGGAGATGTGACGATCTGGTTTATATAATCATAGTTTTTTGTTACATGGATCACCTTGTTTTTAAAATCCACATCTATACGGTCCAAGGCAATCAGCTCACCAACTCTCAGACCAGACAGCGCCATGAATTCAGTACACAGTCTCCAAAGAGTGTGATCCATTCCATCCAATAAGGCTTTGAGCTGATCTGATTCCAGGTACTTATCCTGTATTTTTTGTTTATGAGGAAGATCCTTGAAAGGTTCTATTTTCTCCAGAAAAGTAATGTCACTGATCATATCGTTACTATATCCCCAGCGGATCAGAGCGCGGAAACGAGTAAGGTGTTCATTTAAAGTGCTGTTTTCCTTTCCAGAATCACGAAACCTGCTGCGGACATACTTGGCAGTCATGTGCTCCACAATTGTACTTTCACCAAGCATTTTCATAATGGCATTGCAGGCAAAATAATTTCGGGAGTATGTAGATTGTTTAACGGTCTTTTTCTGATCTTTTCTATATTCCTCAACCAATTCTTTTAAGGTGCACTGATGATCTGGACAGGCTCCCATAGCCTGCTGGATTTTTAATTCCAAAGTCTTCTGTGCTGTTTTTCTGGACTGAGGGGTATTCTTGTCCATTGTGACAGATACACGTTTTGTTTTTCCAGTCAAATAGTCCTCATACCGCTCGCAGAATTTGAATTTGCCATTTTTCGATTCTTCAACCCACATGATATCATCCTCCTTATACGGACCATTCCGGCAGAATCACCGAGATGGTTTCTTTTTTGGTTGAGCCGGCGCAAGTGCCGGGAAAAATAAGTACAAAAATAACAGCCTGCGCGAACAAAGGTTCCGCTTGCATGGCTGCACCGAAGATGATACAATATCTTTGCTGAAAGTAGCGTACATCTTCGGATGTGCTCGCCGGTTCCTGTTGGCGCAGGAGCCGGTTTTTCTTTTATTTAGTTATTTTTAGGACTTTATTATTTACTGGCGAAGCGGTGCACCTGTATTATCGCGGAAATTTCCGAGTGCTATTTTAAAGATATCAACAATCCATCCGATGCCGAACAGTCCAAAAGTACAGGTATATAAAATACCCTTTCCAATCTTTCCGACATAATACTGATGTGCCCCAAACATCCCTAAAAAGACACATAATAGAAGAGCCGTCTTCTTTCTTTTATCACTTGTAATCGTAACATAGTTTGCCATGGAATATTCCTCCTTGTTTTGATTGGCATAAATTGCCTTTTCCTCGGTTGTTGGATTAGAAAAAGCATATTTTTGTAGTAATATTTTGCATTCTTCATTAGAAAAAGCTTTTTCAGCGGTTACTAAATCGCTAATAAGAGCTGAAAAATTTTCTTCCGAACAATATTGTTTATTGAACAGACATTGCGAATAGATAATACTTGGCAGAACTTCCGAATAGTGTTTGCGTAGGTAAAATAAGCGATTAGCAATCCATGCAATAAGAGTCGGTTGGTTTAATCGGGAATATCCATTTATGTCAAAACAAATAGTCATGCAAAAATAGCTGAATGCTTTGACATACATTTTATCGTCTTCTAAAAGTAGTGCCATATTTAAATAAGTTTCTCTTAAATCAGTATATTTAGATTGGAAAGAATACTCTAATATACGATCGTTAAAAATATTCCATATTACATCATTATCAGAATAACAGGGCGGAAAAAGTTGTCTGTGTTTATTATAAATGGACATAGGAATATTATATTTATTCAATTTGGATTTAAGCCGTTCTTCTGGCGCGAGTGTAGGACGATTTTCGCGCGAATCCCAGAAGCTATAAAGCAGTTCTTTTCCTTTATCTGTTAAAATGTAGTGTTTTTTTCCAAAAAAAGAAGAATCGAAGTTGTTAATACGGTTGATTAATTCTTGCTTATTTCCAGAGACTTTAAGGTGATGTTCATGCAAATAAGTTTTATAAACAGCTATTGTTAATAGTTTTTGATCTTCAGTGCTAGTGGATAAGCGTATTAGCCCCTCTGATATACAAAAATCGCAAAACGAGGGTCTATGAATTGTGAGATTTAGTTCTCCCTGAAAATCTTCATCTATTTTAGCATTTTTTAATCGGTTTAATGCTCGGTATTCAATATCACTAAAAGAATTTAAGCTAAAATTCGATTTTACTGTGTTCATTTAATATCCTTTTATAAACCAATAAAATGGTTTGGTTCAGCAACTGTTTTCATTACCGTAAATGTAGGCTCAAAGAAAATTATGTAATTGTCTAAAGTAGCATAAACCCCATGTATGGAATGATAACAATCCAGTGCTTCTTTTAAATATTCTTCTGTAGCATCCAGATATTCTGCCATTTCATATAAAGTACGGCATCCGGCTTCATAGGCATGCACAATCCCAATTAATCCAATTTTAAGGTTGTAACCAAAGAGACGGGCTCTGTATTCCTGTTTTCGGTTGCTGACCTCAGACTGATCAATAATGTCACCAACAGTAGTGTAGTGGTGGCCAAGCTCTTCGGCCAGTACACATGATTTTTCAGCCTGGGTTGAAATGGATTTATTGATTGCTACAGTGCTGTTACAATATAAGCCTTTTATGTTTGGACTATTAAATTCATAGTCCATTACGTCTATACCGTCCGCGCAGGCCTGGTCTTGTAATTCCTCATATGTGCTCATTGTAAACACCTCCCGCTCTAGTATATCTCAATACGTGTACAAAAATCTGTACAGCTGCTTCCCAAAAAGAAAATTGACAAATATTTTGGAGTGACATATAATATATTTAACAAGGGAGCTGGAAGGTGACTGCACTTCACCCAATCCAGCGAATATAGTTAGCTAAAAAATAGCCGTTGATCTCGCCAAAGATTAGGACGGCTATTTTTTATGTGCATATGTAAGTATGGCTACGATTAAATTAGCAAAAGTCAACATAATCATAAATGTCTCGTAATCGCTCATAAACTTCACCTCCTCCGTAAGGTGTCCGGATTAGGCAAAGAGCACGTCCCCCAGTTCCCTGGGCAAATATATTATATTGTCAATGTACATTCTGGCAGATCTGCCAATTATTTCCTTTTGTTTTTTACAAATTCTGCAAACTGGCGAATTTCATTCAATTCGTCTTCGGTGTATTCTTCGCCATCAAAATGAGCTGCAAGAGTGGTAGGTTCTTCAGACGTAAATAATAATTCTCCATCGACAAGCTTTTCCGCGTCAAGTCCTAATTCGCGTGTTATTTTAAGGACATTTGTGATGTTAGAATTTGCGATTCCTCTTTTTAAGATACTGTCTAAAGTAGTCCAAGGCATATTTATTTTCTCTGAGAATTTTTTTAAGCTTCCATATCTGGATATTATTAATTCTTTTATCTTAGATTCTAATTCTTGCATATATAATGCCTACCTTTCTTTGTATCTTTAACGCTATATTAACACTAAAATCTCGAAAAATCAATATAAATATATATAAATCAAAAATAAAATCTCAAAAATTCGAGAAAAACATATTGACAATCACGAAAAATCGTATATACTGTAAATGTAATCACGAAAAATCGTAACAAAGAGACGGAGGTGAGGAAATGTTTCCTAACTTGGAAGCTGAAATGGCAAGATCCAAGATAACCCAATTGCAGATGGCCGAAATGTTACAGGTAACACCAACGACACTTTCTTTTAAGCTAAACGGAAAGAGTTCTCTTTCATTAAAAGAATGCGTGCTCATAAAACAATTAATGTTTCCAGACAAGACACTTGACTATCTGTTTGCAACAGACGAGCAGAAGGAGGTGAGCTGAAAATAAAAAAGATAAAAGACTACAAGCAAATACAGGAAAGGAGATGAAGCAAGATGGAAATTATTGGAGCAAGTATTTTAGTGTCAGTGATCACTACTAAAATATTAGCCACCTACTATTTCAAAAAGGTAGATGGCTATGTTAAAGACATGTGCGAAATGACAACTAAGAATAATGAGAACACATTATCTATTTTACGCAAACTTCAAAGAAATTCTTGCCTAGAGGAGTGAATTGCCCTAGATATTTATGAAGATCAGCTCTCTTAGATGCGTAAAATTGTCGTGCTTTACGCGAAAATTCTAGGTAATAGTCAGTTTGCTCATAAGGCGCATAAACACTAGAGTCTGTAATTGTAGACTGAGTTTCAATTGTAACTATCCCCAGTCTGCTTAAGGAAGAAATTGAACTGCTTGCTTGTTGTATATTTACTCCAGAAAGATTGGGAATATAGACATTTGAAAGATTAATTTCAAACGTCTCTCTAAATTTATTCGCAGTAGAGCTACTCAGAACATAGTCAACAAGTGGAAAACTGTAACGTGGATTCATGCTTTTTAAAATACGTGCATCTAAAGGGCTCATTTGTTTAATTATTTCGGCGAATGAAGGGTGAACTTTTTCAACATAAGCACAGTTTACGGACTTACTGATTAAATTGACGAACATTTTGCGAAGTTCTTCTGATTCGATACAGTATTTAGAATTTTCAAGTGCTTGAGCAGTTGTTTGAATATCCGGCTCAATAAGGTTTTCGGGAGGGACATTAGCAATTGCCTGAGACAATTCGTAATTGTATATCTCCAAATCATGGGCATATTTCATGCGGCGTTTATTAGCTTGGTGAGAAATTCCTCCAAAAACTAAAAACCATGCATCAGATAGAGTTTGACCAATTGATTTTGTTGGGGCATCGGAGAGATTTTTTAAAGCATTATCAACTGAATCTGGAAGTTCAGGAATATCAAAAGGAAAAGAATTTTTTTCTGACATTATTAGTACCTTCTTTCTTATGTATTTGGCATGACAGTACCGATATTTACAGAATAGGAGTGTAAGGAAGAAAAGTCAATGAAATTTGGAGAAGTAACAGAAAAGGAGATGAGGAAGATAGAGAATACAGCATTACTGATAAATTTATTTGCAACGCTGTTGAATTCGATAGCAATAATTTGCCTTGCACTTAGCATGAGAAGATAACGGGAGGTAAATAAAAGATGGTTTACACAGAATCCATACGGGGATATCCGTACATGAGAAAAGAGCAGCTTACAAAAGAGTTCCAGATTAGTGCCGGAACTGTGCGGACAAGATTGTTTGAAATTGAAGATGAAATCAAAACAGGGCGTTATAACGATTATGCCATTATCCGGGATGGAAACATTGTCCTGATCAACGTTCTGGTGTTCATTGATTATCTTACTTATCGGCGCCAGCTTCTGGATCGCAATGCCAGAAAGTATGCTCCGGCATTTCATCCGGAAAAGCTGGTACAAATGATTGGCTGGAGCAACCGGGCTGTTGTGGAAGGAGAGACTGGGAATGAAGCGTAACATAATCATATCTGTCATCATAGGCACCCTTGCTACATACCTGCCGTTCTGGCAGTGGGACGGACTGCAGGTTGCAGGAGCACTGGCATTATCAATGCTTGCGTGGATGCTGATACAGGGCACAGAGCCAGAAGGGAAGAGAACATGAGCGTTGGTGAATTAGTTGCGCTAGGAATTTTAGTTGTAATTTGGATTCACTCATTACTGAAAAATTAATGAGCAGCAATGCAGCCCAAAAGAAGAGCCAAGCCGGAAGGGAGGAGGCCATGATTTTAGAAAAAATGATAGATGAGTTGTATGAGCTTTCGAAGAAAACTATAGCAAGCGGAATCCATATAAGTTTCGAAATAGGATTAGCTGGATATCCATGCCGGGTTTGGGTGGAGGAACCAACAGAAAGTAAAATGACTACTTATGATATTTATCGTGACGAAGCGCTGATGAAAGAATCCGTTAAAAACTACGAAGCAGCCAGGGAGCATCTTACACGGTTGTTAAAAGAAAATGGATCCTGAGAGTTGGGAGCTCATCAGGATCCGGTGTCCAAATGGACAAAAACAGTTTATCACCCTCTTATTGTAGAGGAGAAAGAGAGAAAAATCAATGAAAACATTAAAAATTTCAGCAGATAACGAAATCTCAATCATTGATGTGAATTTTGACGATTTCAAGAGTATTCAAAAAGCTTTAGGAGGCCATTTTGAAACTGTCCATACTGTCAAAATGAATAATTACTTTCAGGGACCAGTGATTATGTTGGTAGATGAGGAAGGGCATTTTAAGAATTTGCCATTAAATCGTTTTGGAAGCTGGATGTACGACATGCCAAGACATGGTTCTCCAATCTTAGGGGATGCGCTCCTGGCGGAAGCGCGTTATGAAGATATTATGGCAGTGCAGGAACCAGAAAAACTGATGGAGAAACTGCTAAATGATTTTGAGTTTTTGAAAAAGGAGAAAAGATAAGATATGAGCATGAAGATTAACCGTCTCGAAATCGAGAATGTAAAACGTATCAAAGCAGTAAAGTTGGAACCTGCACAGAACGGCTTAACCATCATTGGCGGAGATAACCAGCAGGGCAAAACCTCAGTTCTGGATTCCATCGCCTGGGCACTTGGCGGGGAACGTTACAAACCTTCCCAGAGTACAAGAGAAGGCTCCATGGTGCCGCCGAACTTACATATTGTGATGAACAATGGTTTGGTAGTGGAGCGTAAGGGAAAGAATAGTGCCCTCAAGGTTACGGACCCGAATGGTCAGAAGACCGGACAGCAGTTGCTTAATGAATTTGTGGAACAGCTTGCCCTGGATCTTCCAAGATTTATGGAAGCCTCCGGAACAGAGAAGGCAAAAGTGCTTTTGCAGATCATTGGCGTGGGACCTCAGCTTGCAGAACTGGAAAAGGAAGAAAAAGAGCTTTACCAGGAGCGTCTGTATGTAGGACGTACCGCTGATCAGAAAGAGAAATTTGCAAAAGAGCAGCCTTATTACCCGGAGGCTCCAAGAGATCTGGTGTCACCCTCTGAGCTGATCAGACAGCAACAGGAGATTTTGGCAAAGAATGGAGAAAACCAGAGAAAACGCGATCAGGCTGCACAGCTCAGGGAATCTGTGAAGCGTGCCCATGAGGAAGTAATCAGATTGTCTGAGCTTCTGGAAGCAGCCAAGCAGAAACATCTGCAGCTGGTAAAAGATCTGGATATTGCAGAGACTTCTGCAAAGGATCTGACGGATCAGTCCACAGAAGAACTGGAAGCTAATATCTCCAATATCGAGGAAATCAACCGTAAAGTCAGAGCCAACCTGGATAAGGAAAAAGCGGAGGATGACGCCAAAGAGTACCGTACCAAGTACGACAATCTAACAAAGCAGCTGGAAGAGACAAGGGATAAGAAGAATGAGCTTCTGACTTCTGCAGAGCTTCCTCTTCCAGAGCTATCCGTAAAAGATGGAGAGCTGGTCTATAAAGGCCAGAAGTGGGACAACATGTCCGGTGCGGAACGTCTGAAGGTTTCTACCGCTATTGTCCGCAAACTGAACCCGCAGTGCGGTTTCGTTCTTCTGGACAAGCTGGAGCAGATGGACAGAAAGACACTGCAGGAGTTTGGAGAGTGGCTGGAAGCAGAAGGACTCCAGGCAATTGCTACCAGAGTTTCTACTGGTGATGAGTGCAGCATTATTATTGAAGACGGTTATGTGGTTGGACAGGAACATCCGGAAGAACCACAGCCAAAAGCATGGAAGGCAGGTGCATTTTAAATGGAAATTATCAGAGGCGTGATCCCCTGTGCAAAGAAGGTGGTCATTTACGGACCAGAGGGAATTGGCAAATCCACTTTTGCCAGCAAGTTCCCAGATCCGGTGTTTATTGACACGGAAGGAAGTACCAATTCAATGGATGTTGCGAGACTTCCCAAGGCGTCCAGCTGGCAGATGTTGCTGGACCAGGTGGATTATGTCCGCACACATCCGACTATGTGCAAGACACTGGTCATAGATACCATTGACTGGGCGGAATCTATGTGTATCCGGCATATCTGCGACAAGCACAGAAAGTCCGGTATTGAGGACTTTGGTTACGGAAATGGTTATGTTTATGTAAAAGAAGAATTGGGGAAATTCCTCAATCAGCTGACAGAAGTTGTAGAGGCTGATGTCAACGTGGTCCTTACTGCACATGCGCAGATCCGGAAGTTTGAACAGCCGGATGAACTGGGAGCTTATGACAGATGGGAGTTAAAGCTTGGAAAGAAAACAGCATCCCAGACCTCCCCACTGATCAAGGAATGGGCGGACATGCTACTGTTTGCCAATTATAAAACATTCTCTATTGCGGTGGATGATAAAGGGAAAAAGAGGAAAGCCCAGGGCGGTGAGCGTGTGATGTATACCACCCACAATGCCTGCTGGGATGCAAAGAACCGCTACGGTCTGCCAGATGAAGTCCCATTCAGTTATGATTCCATCCGGACAATCATTGAGGGAAATGCCGTGCCAGTAAAAGAAACACAGCCAAAATCCGTACCAGCGCAGCAGCCGGTACAGGCTCAGCCAACTGTACAGCCTCAGCCGACTACGGTACAGGAAGCTACAAAGACAGAACCTGCTGTTACTGTTGGGGAGCAGATGAACCTTCCGCTTAATGAACCACAAAAGACTCCGGAACCGACAGCAAGGAGCAGCACCATTGATCCCGGAATCCCTAAAGCTTTACGTGACCTGATGGAGAGTAACCAGGTAGATGAATGGGACATCCAGAACGTAGTGGCAGCAAGAGGGTATTATCCCTCTGATGTAAAGGTGAAAGATTATGACATGGACTTTATCAATGGCTGTCTGATCGGGGCATGGCCACAGGTCTATGGAATGATCAAAGAAATGAAAGCGACACAACAGGTGCCGTTCAATTAAAGGAGGATAAAAATTTATGGCAGCAGAAGGAAGAGAGTTAGGCTGGGAGGATTCCATCAAACAGGATGCCCAGGATTATGAGCCAATTCCAGAAGGGGATTATAACGTAACAATTGAGAAATTTGACCGTAGCAGATCTAAAGGTGAGGGTAAGCTCCCTCCATGCAATATGGCAGTTGTTTATTTTACGGTGCATGTTCCAGAACGTGAGGTTACCATCCGTGAAAATTATGTACTGCATACCAGTTTGGAGTGGAAGCTGTCTGAGCTGTTCCGTGGCGTTGGCCTTAAGAAGGAGGGAGAAGAACTCCGTATGGACTGGAGTGCACTTCCTGGCAAGACTGCGCGCGCTAAGATCGGACTGAAGCCTGGAATTAAGGATCCAAACAAGAAGTTCAATTACATTGAAAAGCTGTATCCAAAGGATACCAGTAAACCTGCATTTACACCGGGAGGCTTTTAAAAATGGAACTAAGGCCGTATCAAAAAGAAGCGAAGGAAGCTATTTTTGAACAGTGGGACAGCGGGGTGTTAAAAACCCTGCTGGTCCTTCCTACAGGCTGTGGAAAGACTGTGGTATTTGCCAAGGTAACAGAGGAATGTGTCCGTAAAGGTGACCGCGTACTGATCCTGGCACACAGAGGGGAACTGCTCGATCAGGCAGCAGATAAGCTGATGAAGACAACCGGGCTTGGATGTGCCTTGGAAAAGGCAGAAAGCTCCTGCCAGGGCAGCTGGTTCCGGGTAGTGGTTGGCTCTGTACAGACATTGATGAGAGAAAAGAGGCTGGGAAGTTTCCCGGCTGATTATTTTAATACCATCATTATTGACGAAGCCCATCACTGTATATCTGACAGCTATCAGAGAGTGCTGCAGCATTTTCCGGAAGCACAGGTGTTAGGCGTAACGGCAACGCCAGACCGTGGGGATATGCGGAACCTTGGCGTATATTTTGAATCCCTGGCTTATGAGTACACCCTTCCTAAGGCAATCAAGGAAGGATACCTGTCCCCGATCAAGGCGCTGACAATTCCACTCAAGATCGATATGAGCAACGTTTCTGTACAGGCAGGGGACTTCAAGGCAAGTGAGATTGGTACTGCGCTGGATCCATACCTGGAAGGAATTGCCCAGGAGATGCAGAAATACTGCATGGATAAAAAAACTGTGGTATTTCTGCCGCTGGTAAAGACCAGCCAGAAGTTCCGAGATCTCCTAAATGCTTATGGTTTCCAGGCGGCAGAAGTAAACGGAGACAGCCAGGACAGGGCTGAGGTATTAAAAGATTTTGATGCTGGTAAATACAACGTGTTATGTAATTCCATGCTCCTGACAGAAGGCTGGGACTGCCCGTCAGTTGATTGCATTGTGGTATTAAGACCTACAAAGGTAAGAAGCCTTTACTGCCAGATGGTGGGACGTGGCACAAGACTTTCACCAGAAACAGGAAAAGATCATCTGTTGCTGTTGGATTTCCTTTGGCATACAGAGCGGCATGAACTGTGCCACCCCGCAAGTCTGATCTGTGAGAATGAAGAAGTAGCCCAGAAGATGACGGAGAACCTGGAACGAGAAGCCGGCATAGCTATTGATATTGAAGAGGCGGAAAAGACTGCCTCAGAAGATGTAGTCGCACAGCGTGAGGAATCCCTGGCTAAACAGCTGGCAGAGATGAAAAAACGGAAAAAGAAGCTTGTAGATCCACTGCAGTTCGAGATGTCTATTCAGGCAGAAGACCTGTCCAGTTATGTTCCGTCTTTTGGATGGGAGATGGGACCGCCATCTGACAAACAGAAGCAGACATTGGAAAAGCTGGGAATCATGCCGGATCAGATTGAGAATGCAGGGAAGGCAGCTAAGATTCTTGACCGTTTGGACAAGCGTAGAAATGAGGGACTTACTACCCCGAAGCA
Organism: Ruminococcus sp. RTP21484sp1_RTP21277st1_D2_RTP21277_210401; assembly: GCF_040924225.1. NCBI lineage: Bacteria > Bacillati > Bacillota > Clostridia > Eubacteriales > Oscillospiraceae > Ruminococcus > Ruminococcus sp. RTP21484sp1_RTP21277st1_D2_RTP21277_210401. The sequence continues at coordinate 11,275 of NZ_JBCOMJ010000008.1, forward strand.
GATCCGCTTCCTGGAGGGCAGGGGATTTAAACATGTGGGGACCTGGCAGTTTAACACAGCCAAGAATTTAATTGACAGGATTGCCGGGAACGGATGGAAGATCCCGAACGACATTGTACCACAGGAATATAAAGGAGCATAAACATGGAGCAGAGGACAAGCCTTACAGAGATAATTGAATACATCGATCCCGGTTCCCTGAGCTATCAGGACTGGGTGAATGTCGGAATGGCACTGAAACTGGAAGGCTATCCGGTAAGCGTCTGGGATCAGTGGAGCCAGAAGGACTTTGGACGGTACCATGCCGGAGAATGTGAGAAGAAGTGGAGAAGTTTTTCTGGTTCCTCCTCTCCGGTAACTGGTGGGACTATTGTACAGATGGCAATGGAGCGCGGATGGGTGCCGGAAAAAGGCCATGAACTGGACTGGAACGATAGTATACAGGTAGACAGTGACCGTGTAGTAGTGGATAAGAACTGGCTGGAAGGCAGGGAGATCCAGGAACCAAAGAACTGGAACCCGGCAGAGCAGCTGATCACATATCTGGAAACCCTGTTTGAAGCTGGGGAAAACGTAGGGTACGTAACTGGAAGTTGGGAAAAGACAGACGAGAAAGGTACCAGATGGCTTCCACAAAAGGGAAGCTGGGACCGTACTGCAGGACAGCTGATCGAGCAGCTGAACACCTGCAAAGGTGACATAGGGGCAGTGCTTGGCGATTACAATCCGGAAGCTGGCGCGTGGATCCGTTTCAACCCACTGGATGGAAACGGCTGTAAAAACGAAAATGTAACAGAATACCGGTATGCTCTTGTAGAATCTGATCACATGGAAATCGACCAGCAGAACGCCATCCTGCGTGAGCTGGAGCTTCCCATTGCCTGCCTGGTGTATTCCGGAAAGAAAAGCCTTCACGCAATCGTGAGGGTGGATGCAGCGGATTATGGCGAGTACAGGAAGCGCGTTGATTATCTGTATGAAGTCTGCCAGAAGAACGGGATTGATGTAGATACCCAGAACCGGAACCCTTCCAGATTGTCCAGGATGCCCGGTGTAGAACGTGGGGAAAAGAAGCAGTTCATTGTAGATACCAACATAGGAAAATCCTCCTGGAATGAATGGTATGAGTGGATTGAAGGTGTGAATGATGATCTTCCGGAGCCGGAAGGTCTGGAAAGTGTCTGGGACAATCTTCCGGAGCTGTCACCCTGTCTCATTGATGGGGTGCTTCGTAAAGGGCATAAGATGCTGATCTCTGGACCATCCAAGGCTGGTAAGTCTTTCCTTCAGATTGAACTGTGTATCGCCATAGCAGAGGGCAAGAAGTGGCTGCAGTGGCATTGTGCGCAGGGACGTGTGATGTACGTGAACCTGGAACTTGACCGGGCGAGCTGTCTTCACCGTTTTAAAGATGTATATGAGTCCCTTGGCTATGTCTCAGACAACCTGCAGAACATTGATATCTGGAACCTTCGAGGAAAGTCTGTGCCTATGGATAAGCTTGCACCAAAGCTGATCAGAAGGGCAGCAAAGAAGAATTATGTAGCGATCATTATAGACCCGATTTATAAGGTCATTACTGGTGATGAGAACAGTGCCGATCAGATGGCGAACTTCTGTAACCAGTTCGATAAAGTGTGTACAGAGCTTGGCTGTGCCGTGATCTACTGTCATCATCACAGCAAAGGAAATCAGGGCGGTAAGAAGTCCATGGACCGCGCTTCTGGATCCGGTGTATTTGCCCGTGATCCGGATGCACTTCTGGATTTGATCGAGCTAGAGCCGACAGAGGCATTGATGAAACAGGAAGAAAATAAGGCTGTCTGTGGAACTTGTAAAGCATATCTGGATGCACATTATAAGTGGCAGGATGACCTCTCACAGGACGATCTGTTGAGCAGTGCACAGATGTTGGGTTACTGTGAGGCACACCTGGATAAATGGCAGAAAATAGCCCTGGATAAGCAGATAACGGCTGCGAAAGCGGAAGTACAGGCGCGTACTGCATGGAGAATTGAGGGAACCTTAAGAGAGTTCCCGAAGTTTGATCCGGTCAATATGTGGTTCGATTATCCGGTACACAGGATTGATCAGGTAGGAAGCCTGAAAGACCTGCAGCTGGAAGATGATAAGCCTGCGTGGGAAAAAGCGTCCCAGAGGCGAAAAGAAAATGCTCAAAAGAACCGTGAGCGTAAGTTAAATGAGTTTGAGATTGCATTCCAGAATATTGAATTTGATGGCCGTGAAATTTCTGCTTCAGAGCTGGCAGAAGCACTTGAAACAAGTGCAAAAGAGTTACTTTCCTGGCTGGGAGAAGGCAAGCGTCAGAAGAAAGAATTGCGGAATAAATTTGAAAAATATTTTGGTGAAGATGGAAAAACATACATCAGGAGAAAGGGTGCGCAGGAGTGCTCACAACCATGATACAGAGTAGTGCGCAGAACCATATTTTTTATAATGATGTTCACGGTGCGCAAAACCATTATTTTTATGGTTGTGAGCAGTGCGCAAAAATGGGGGGTGCGCAACCATATACTACGTATATGTGTATGTGCGCACCCCACCTAGCGGGGGTAGGTAGTCGTGCGATAAGCTCACGCACGACGACCACCCACCCCCGCACTCAGGTGGGCACCATACCTTGATCACCTGAAAAAAGGAGTTGATGATTTTGGAATTTGAGTTTTTCATGGCAATGGTTCCGCCGACTGTAACCCATCAGGAAAAACAGGTCAGGGTTGCCGGAGGAAAGCCAGTGTTCTATGAGCCACCGGAATTAAAAGCAGCCAGACAGAAACTGGTGGCATATCTTGGACAGCATGTACCAGATGAACCATATCACTGTGGAGTCAGGCTGATCACAAAATGGTGCTTCCCCAGGGGAAAACATTTGGATGGTACCTACAGACTTTCCAAACCGGATACGGACAATCTGCAGAAACTATTAAAGGACTGCATGACGAAAGTTGGTTTCTGGGATGATGATGCACTGGTGGCTTCGGAGATCGTGGAAAAGTTCTGGGCGGAAGTCCCTGGGATTTATGTCCGGATCGACAGGCTGCCATGATCTGGCTGACACCCCAGGAACGAAAAGCTCTCTGGGAAGAATATCCAGAAGTACAGGAGCTGTATGAAGAGTACAACGGTATTCTTCCGGAAGATGCTGGAGCCTGGGAGAGAGTTGCAGAACGTTGTCACCAGATTAGAGAACAATGCCAGACGATGCAAGTAGAAGTTGCACTGCTGGATGTAGTGTGGCAGCTGGAATGTCTGGCAAAGAAAAAAAGATAGTCAAGCAAGAAAGGAGCCAGCCTCCGGCCGGGGCAATGGTATACCGGGCTTCTTGGAAAGATGAATTATATCAAAGACATTGAGTGTACAAAGGATACTCCTGTGATATATGGACACGAAGATACGCCTATATACGGGCAAGGTAAACGGATAAAGCCGAAAGTATCAGGTCGCAAGGATTCCGAACACATGAAAAAAATATACCTGGAAGAACTTCTCCCCCTGGAAGAATACGACATGATCGCGGTACTACTGTCCGGAGGAAAAGACAGTATAGCCTGTTATTATAAACTCATTGAGCTGGGCGTGCCGAAAGGAAAAATTGAACTATGGCACCATGACATAGACGGCGGGCACCCGTCCCGTAGAATGGACTGGCGTTGCACACAAAATTATGTAAAAGCATTTGCAGAAGCCGAGCAGGTACCGCTGAGATTATCCTGGCGGGTAAATGGATTTTTTGGAGAACTTTACAGGATCGGCGCAAGTGAGCCGGTTGAGTGGATGGACCCGGACACCGGGGAAATATGCCAGTGCAAGCTGTCTAGGAAATACATACAATGCCAGGAGCTGAAAGAGATCGCCACAGAGGAAATGGAGGAGAAACTCAAAGAGTACGGTTACAGAATGAAATTCCCAGCAAAAACAGGAGATTTGAGCCGTCGCTGGTGCAGTGCATACCTGAAAATTATGGTTGCAGACTCCGTTATGAACAACCTGAGCCAGCTGGGGGAACTTGAAGAAATAGGTGGGAAGCGCCAGAAGTTCCCGGCCAAGGGCGGAACTCATCAAGGTCGTTGGTGCAGTGGAAACTTGAAAGCTGCCGTGCAGGACAGCGTTACAGCGAACCTGGACAAGACCAGCAAGAACGTAAAAATACTGGTTGTTTCCGGAGAGCGACGCGGGGAATCAACAGGGCGGTCAAAGTACAACGAAATGGAAATACACAGAACCAACGCCACAGCCAAGGCACACAGATTAGTACACCAGTGGCGTCCGGTTATTGACTACTCAGAAAAAGATGTGTGGGAAGTATTGAAACGCCACAAGGTAAATCCACACCCTTGTTATAGAGCTGGTTGGAACCGGTGTAGTTGTGCTATGTGCATATTTTCGACACCGTCACTGTTTGCTGGAATTCGGGAGATAATGCCAGAAGAGTACGAACTTTTAAAGAAAGACGAAGAAATCCTCGGCTTTACTCTGGACAATAAAAAGGATCTGGATAACTTTGTGGGAGATGCAGAGTCTTGTGTATATCATGGAGATGCCAAGGCGCTGCATAGCCTGGTAAGTGGAGAGTTTGAAACAGCAGACATTTTTGTAAATGGTTCATGGAGGTATCCAGCCGGAGCATTTCATGGAGCAGAGGGAGGACCATGCTGATTACCCTAAGTGTCTACCAGAAACGAAAGAGAGAAAACGATTATGGCGGAAAAATATAAAACCTGTAAACACAGTACCGGCAGAGTGGGTGAGCTGATCGTATACGTCCACCCGACCTGCCCGAGGCTGTCAATGATAAAAGGCACCTTGTGCAGCAGTAAGATCCGCTGCAGGGAGTGTAAAAGCTGGGAGGTAAAATAGATGATACCAAAATGCAGTGAATGTGATTTTTGCAAGATGACAACCAGGGCGAATGCCAAATTTAACAAATCTGGGATATACGGAAGAAGCGAATTCTTCTGTGAAAATCCAGAAACAGAGAAATTGCCTAGAAAAGCATTTGGCAATAAGATGGAAGGCTTTATAGGCTTTGGAACTCCAGAAAGAGAATCAAAATTAACTTTAAAGACAAGTCCAAGATGGTGTCCAAGGAGGGAAAGTAAATGGTAGATGTAATTGTTGCAATGGGTGTTGGCGTGCTGATCGGAGCCTTTGGCGTGATCGCCTGGGCATTAAGTGCCGTAAACAAGGATAGAGGTGAAAAAGATGACAGAGACCAAGCAGGGAAAGGCAACGGACCGGAAAGCCACTGAGGCGGTGAACACGATTAGAATTTACTGTAAAAACAATGACATTCACGACTGCGTATTTAACTGTGCGATACGGCAGGTATGCAGAGGATATTTTCGCAATTTGAACGTACCGATGCTGTGGCCAGAAGTGGAGGTGCCAGATGATTGATGAGAAGAGAGTGCTGCAGGTTGCCAAGGAATTGAGCATGAACCCGGATAAGGCCAGGAAGCTCCTGGAGGATGCCAGATCAGAACCGGCAATCCTGGCACAGGTACATAGATACGAACTGCTTGTGGGAGGTGATAGAGGTGGACAAGACGGTGCTGGAGCAGTATGTGGAGCTAAAGGAAGAAATCAAAGACCTACATAACCGCATAGACCGGGACAGGCGCAGGCTGGTCAAGATCGAGAATGAGGGTGTGGTTTCTGATACCGTGAAGGGAACCAGAAAGGATGGAACCTTCGGTCCGATCAAGATAACCGGCTATCCTTTTCCAGAAGTTGATCAGGTGAAGGGTATGATCAAAAAGCGGGTAACAAAGCTTCACATACTGGAAGATGAACTGCAGGACGCACTGAATGCAGTAGATGATTTTATCCGGGAAATCCCACAAAGCGATCTGAGAATGATGTTTCGTTTTTATTACCTGGATGACATGACATGGGTGGCGGTAGCAGCAAATATGAACAGCCGGTTTCCAAAACGGAAATATACAGAAGACAGCTGCAGAAAGCGTCATGACCGATATCTTGAAAAAATATTATAAAATTTTCAAAATGTCCGGTCATGTCCGCTTCGGCTATGGTAGTATGTATACTGGGATTGACGAAAAGATTTCATTAAGCTCCTTATTAAGTGATTGCCAGGTGTCACAGCCTGGCAGTTGATTCTGGCAGATATCAACCAGGGAATTGCTGAGGCCACAGCAGAGCCGAAATGATATTACAGTGCAGGCTGACACATTGGTACGCGGTTCGACTCCGTGTTGTATGAGTCCGGGGCAGTCATGTGTGAGGGAGCTCACTGCACTACCGGAACACCTCCCCGATCGGGAGGGAGCATGAGCCGTTAAGCCGAGCCGCAGGTTCGAGTCCTGGTGTTCCGATTGGCTTCGAGAGGAGCTATAAATACAATTCTTCCCCGAAAGAATATAATTTGCAGAGAGAACTTCGTAGAAATTACGAGGTTCTTTTTGTTTAGTTTTCCGATATAGACATTGACGAACAAATGTTCTATAATGCAGATATTCACTTTACAAATATAGTTGTCAAATATTCTCGCAATTCGTTGCAAAATGTTGAATTGTGGAGTATGATTTAGGCAAATTATATTTTATGGGGGGGGAACTGCATATGGCAAAGAAGGTTAAAGTATCTGTTTATGGTATGAATATATCTAGAAATGGTGTTGACAGAGTGAATTTGAATAATATTTTTCAAGGAAGAAGTCTTATTCAAATTGTCAACGAATATATAGAGCAAAATCTTAATAGATATGATAATGATCACCATAAAGAAAACTTGTTTGCTTTTTCACAGTGTCAATTAGATGTGATGCTAGATGCTGAAGGCAGGTTAGAAGGGAATGTTCTTTCGGGAGTTGTAAAAACAGGAGAATATGGAATTAGTTCAGAACTGATCGACGTAAATACAGGAGATGTTTATAACAGATCTATCGATCAAGCTGATATTATGCCATTTGGTTTTTGCATTATTGTTCCAGTAGGAAATGTGAATAGCTGTATTGTAGTGATGCAGAATTTGGGACAATATAGTATAAAATTGTCTTTGCAGAAAAAATTAGAATCAATTATACATATGGCAGATAATGATTTGTTTGTATCTTTAGGTCCAGTAATGCCTAGACAGTATATCCAGAAATATTTTCGAGAAGGTATTTTACAAAAAATATCCATGATTAGGTACGAAATTCCTCGAGATGAAACTGAAAGATTGGGTGTGAATTATGGTGTAAATGAAACATATGAGGAAAGAATAATTCATAAACCAACTGGCTTTTTGGAAAGAAAAGCAAATGTTATTGCAGAATGGATGAATGGTCAGAGAGCGGCATCAGATATTGTACAGATTGATGATTATGATTATGATAATCTTAAATTTGTTTTCAAATTAGGAAATACGGAAAAAACAATTAACTTGGATAATGTAGACAGAATAGTTATAACTGAAGATATATCCGATAGAGTTACAATGTTAGATGGATTGCCGACGTTTGATACATTAAAACCTGTTATGATTGAAATTGGCAGAGGGTATTTACAGGGAATTGGAATGGCATATTTATAGGGGTGAAAGCATGAAAGAACTTACAAGTTTTTTGCAAAAGCCAGATGTGATTGTGTGCAGTGTGGTTCTTGTTTTGCTATTAATAGGATATCGTTTTGGCGGGATGAGATATACTTCTGTCAAAGAGATTATTAAGAATTATTTATCCTGTTTTAGTGATGATAATGGAAGAATATTGTTCCTGCCAGTGGTGTATTATTTTGGAGTTCCGCTACTGGTAAGCATTGTGGCTGCTTTAAAACATGAAATGGACGGAAATATAATAAATACAGTCACTGTGGTAGTATCCATTTTGACTACATTGCTTTTTAATCTTTTGATGTTAGTGATTGATATGAAATCTAAAATTCAAAAAGATCCAGAATATTATAGTATGGATGCGCGTACATCAAAAAAAGCATTGATTGGAGCATATTATGCGATTATGTTTGCAATACTAGTCAGTGTTGGTATTTTAATTATTTGTCTTTTTAATGTTTTTGTAAAAACCTACGGTTTAATTCAAAGCATATGCCTTTATTATCTTCTCTTTTTATTACTTATAAATTTATTTATGATTTTGAAGAAGATATATAAAGTTATTGATACAGATATGAATAAGTAGTAGTGATATGTATAAGACATACACAGCACAAAGGCAGCTCCCCGGGGCTGCTTTTGTTGTACCCAAAAACGACGAATAGAGGTGATGAGACATGGCCAGAGCGCCGGATCCAAGAATTGAACAGGCGAAGGCTATGTGTCTGAAAGGCATGAAATTAGTTGAGATTGCAAGTCAGCTGAATCTGCCGGAAGGTACTGTTCGAAGTTGGAAAAATAGATATAAATGGGATTGCAACGTTGCAAAAGAAAAACGCAACGTTGCAAAAAGGAAAAAGGGCGGTCAGCCAGGCAATCAAAATGCAACCGGTCCGCCGGAGAATAAGAATGCAGTTAAGACAGGAGAGTTTGAGACTCTCTTTTTTGATTGCTTAGAACCAGATGAACAGAAGCTGATCCAGACAGTACAGCCAGATAAAGAGCAGCTGCTTCTGCAGGAGATTCAGCTGCTGACTGTCCGGGAACGGCGTATGTTAAAGCGGATTGAATCCCTGAAGTTCCTGGAGCAGACTTCGGATCCGGAAGATGACCAAGGGGAGGATGAGCTTGAAAAAGCACCTCCCGGAATGTCTGTTACAAAGTACAAATATGGAATGGAGAAAGGAAAGCCAACACTCCTGAGGGAATACGAAGGAATCCTTGGTCAGATCCAGTCCATTGAGGATGCGTTGACCAGAGTCCAGGCCAGACGCCAGAGGGCAATTGAAGCCCTGCATAAATTTGGTTATGATGATGCTCATCTGGAGCTTGAAACTATGAAGTTCGAGCTGGAGCTTCTGAAACAGGATGGACAGAACGAGGATGATACAGATGACGGCTTCCTGGAAGCCATGAATGCTTCTGCCGAAAATGTCTGGGGTGATGAGGATGTATGAGAAACTGAGCAGCCTTAAGAAGCGCCTGCAGCAGATGAAGCAGAACCGGACAACCAGACAGAACGGCCAGACATTTCACTTCTCTCCATTCTCAAAGAAGCAGAAACAGGTACTGACCTGGTGGTGCAAAGAATCCCCAGTCCATGACAAAGATGGAATCATAGCAGACGGAGCTATCCGATCAGGAAAGACTGTCAGCATGTCGCTGTCTTTTGTTATGTGGGCAATGAGCGGCTTTGCAGGTCAGAACTTTGCCATGTGCGGAAAGACAATCGGCTCCTTCCGGCGAAATGTTTTGTTCTGGCTGAAGCTCATGCTTCGATCAAGAGGTTACTCTATCACGGATCACAGAGCAGACAACCTGGTAGTTGTGCGGAAGAATAGTATTGAAAACTATTTCTACATCTTTGGCGGTAAAGATGAACGTTCTCAGGATCTTATTCAGGGTATTACACTGGCTGGTGTGTTCTTTGATGAGGTTGCACTGATGCCGGAATCCTTTGTCAACCAGGCAACAGGACGTTGCTCTGTGAAAGGCTCCAAGTTTTGGTTTAACTGTAACCCGGACGGGCCGTATCACTGGTTTAAGGTCAACTGGATTGACAAGTCTACCGGATATCTGGGAAAAGAACAGGTCGAGAAGATTCGCCAGAAGGCAAAAGCAGAAGGCAAGGATCCAGGACTGAAAGCGCTTCTGTATCTGCATTTTACCATGGATGACAACCTGTCCCTGGATGAAGAGGTAAAAACCAGATACCGCAGCATGTACATTGGCGTATTCTTCAAGCGTTACATCCTGGGATTATGGGCAGCAGCCGAGGGCGTTATTTATGATATGTTTGATGAAGCCAGGCATGTCCGCGATATCAAGGATTTCTTTCAGCTTCTGATCAACGGCAACCGCTATGTTTCCTGTGACTATGGTACTCAGAATGCAACCGTCTTCCTGCTCTGGAACAAAGGCAGGGATGGAGTCTGGTACTGTATCCGGGAATATTACTATTCAGGACGTGATAAAGGCAGACAGAAAACAGATTCTGAATATGCAGATGATTTAAAAAAATGGCTGGATGGTACGAAGATAAAAGCAATCATCGTGGATCCATCTGCAGCTTCCTTCATTGCAGAGCTCCGCAAGCGCGGGTACAAAGTGCTGAAAGCCAACAATGATGTGTTGGATGGAATCCGCCTAGTGGGAATGCTGCTGAATTTGGAACTGCTGAAATTCGCCAGTTCCTGTACAGAAACCATAAAAGAATTTGCTTCCTACATCTGGGATGAAAAAGCCCTGGAACGTGGGGAGGATAAGCCAGTTAAGCAGCACGATCACAGCTGTGACGCTGTACGTTACTTTGTGAGCACAGTGCTTGGCAGCAGGGTAGCGAGACTTCGAGAAATAAGTAGGTGAGAACAATGTATATATTTACAATTCCAAGAGAAAAATTTGACGAGCTGGCACCGGACAAAAGGATCATCCGTCAGCTAATCAGTAAGCACATCAGCCAGGTTGAAGATCTGAAAAAGAACATGGCTTATTACCAGGGCAAACATAAGATCCTGGAAGATGCCAAGCGGGAAAACAGGCTGGTATGCAACCATGCAAAGGACATTTCAGACACAGCCAGCAGTTATTTTATCGGAAATCCGGTTACTTATAAGTCAGATGCTGATATAAAGGATTTGACAGATTCGCTGGAGACAGCAGGGGCAGATGAGACTGACGGTGATAATGGTCTGGATCTTTCCATCTATGGCTTGGCTTATGAATATGTGTATGTGAAGGAAAATGAGAATAATCTACTGACCAAGAACCTGTCCCCGGAAAATACGTTCATGGTAAAAGATGACAGCATAGAGGAAAACGAGCTCTTTGCTGTCTATTATTATGTCCGGAAAGATGATTCGGAGACGGGACCGGAGCATTACATAGCAACCGTGCTGACGCCGAATTACAAGTATGAGCTGGACATCCAGAACAATGAAGTACCACAGCTGACAACAGAACTGCCAGTTCCCCATTACCTGGGAGAAATCCCGATTATTGAGTATTTGAACAATAAGCTTGCCATTGGGGACTTTGAGCTTCAGATTCCTCTGATCGACGCTTACAACGCACTGATGAGCGACCGTATTACAGACAAGGAGCAGTTTATTGATGCCATTCTTGCCATTTATGGCACGTTGCTCTCAGATGAGGATGAATCTGGTACGGAAGAGGAAGATCAGAATATCAAAAAGGCAAAAGAAAGGCTGAAAAAGTACAAGGTGCTTGAAATGCCTGATACAGCTAAGGCAGAGTACCTGACCAGGACGTTTGATGAATCCGGAGTGGAAATCCTAAAAAAAGCTATTGAACAGGATATTCATAAATTTTCCCATATTCCCTGTATGTCAGATGAATCCTTTGGTGGAAATGTGTCTGGCGTGGCTATGGAGTTTAAGCTTCTGGGAATGGAGAACATCACCAAGATAAAGACCAGATATTACAGAAAAGGTTTAAGAAAGCGCATTCGGATTTTTTGCAATTATCTGGAGCTCCATGGCAAGAGTGTGGATCCGGCCGGAATCACAATGACTTTTACCAGGGCACTGCCGAAGAATCTGTTGGAGATCTCCCAGATTGTGGCAAACCTGTGGGGAAAAGTAAGTAGAAAAACACTACTGTCCCAGGTACCATTTGTGGATGATGTGGACGAAGAACTGAAAGCTTTGGATGAAGAGACAGAAGAGAACCTGAAACGGCAGCAGGAGGTCTTTGGCATGCAGGAGAACACACCACCACAAGATGGTAATCCGGATCAGAAGGAACCAGATAAATCTGAAAAGGATGATGCTGAATGAGTAACTACTGGGAAAGACGCGCCGTGTGGGACTTATACAAGAACCTGGATAACGCAGAAGCCACAGCTGATCTGATCGCAAAAGTGTACAGAAGTGCTTCCATGAATCTGACTTACGCTGCGAAAGATATATTTGAAAAGTATATGACAAAGCATAAGTAGCCGGTGAGTTTACTGCCAGGGCTTATGAGAAATGCGGCGTAGAGAAGTATCGGTATCTTGCGACTTTGGATCTGCGAACAAGCAAGATCTGCCGGAGTCTGGATGGGAAGGTTTTCCTTTTGGCAGAAAGAATGGTTGGAAAGAATTATCCTCCTATGCACCCCTGGTGCCGTTCTACAACCATTAGCATTATTGATGAAGAAACTCTTGCCCGAATGCAAAAAAACGCCTATAACCCGGATACAGGATGTATCGAGTTGATACCAGCAAATATGACCTATGACCAGTGGTATGAGAAATATGTGAAAGGGAATGCCAAAGCTGAGGCACAGGAGAAAGCGATTAAAAACAGTTCTTCTGACCGGGAGCAGTATGAACGCTATCAGAAAGTTTTAGGCAAAACCGTCCCAAAATCTTTTGCAGACTTCCAGGATATGAAGTATAATAAACCTGAGATGTGGAGGTTCATGAAAATGGATTATCAGAGAAGAAATGAACTTCTGGAACATCCGGAGCTGAAGCTGCCGAATGCGGAAAATGCTATTCTGCCGGAGCCTAAGTTTACAAAATATCTTTTCGATGAAAATAGCGAGAAGGGATATCCTAAGGGCAGAGCCTTCACAGACCGCCTGGGCTATGGAAAGGATAATTGGCAGAAGCTGCAAAAAGCATTAAAAGATGGTGCGCCAAGGTATCCAGCTCAGTATGTTGACAATAACGGATACGGCGACAGATATGTTCAGAAGATGGTCCTTTATGGTGAAAAGGGAACACCGGCAAATGTAATTGTAGCATGGCTCAAAAATGCAGATGGCACAACAAAGTTGACCAGCGCGTACATTAAGGAGGCGAAGTAAATGCAGATAAAAGAATTTGATACAGTGCTTTTAAAAGATGGGCGCGAAGCAGCGATTGTCGAAATATTAGATGATACACATTTTCTTGTAGATGTAGGGGATTCGCCTGCTGATTGGGACACTATTGATGCAACTATTGATGATATAGTGAAAGTAATCCATAGGATGGAGGATTAGATGGAAATCAAAGAGTTTGATACAGTCCTCCTGAAGGACGGAAGAACTGGAAGCGTTATGGAAGTATTTCCAGATGGTTCTCTGATCGTAGATGTGGGAAGCTCATCTGAAGACTGGGAAACTTTATATGACAAGACTGTGGATGATGTTGAAAAGGTAATTTCAGATTAACAAATATCAATACAGTTATAAAAACAGTGATAGCACGCCATAAGACGTGTTATTTTTGTGCTTATTTTTAAAAAAATGCGCCGGCGCAAGAGGAGGTGAGGACCATGAAAATAAAAGCAATCAAGCGTTACAGCGACATCCGTCTGCACAAGGTAATCGAACCTGGTACCGTCCTGGAGGTGGACGAGGCAAGGGCAGATCACCTGGTGAAGGAAGGCATGGCTGAAATCGTGAAGGAACCAGCTAAGACCGCACAGAGAAAGGAATAGGTGATCCAATTATCTCCCTTTGGGACGCAGGGTGACGCGTCTTATTTTTATGCTCCGAAATGAGGGTAAACTAAAAAATCTGAAACGAATGGCCCGGGCCCTGTAGGGAATAGGCTGGGCGGAAAGGATAGACATGAGAAATAAAGTTATAAAAGCATTTTGTAAAGTACCAATGAACTTGCAGCTTTTTGCAGAAGGAGGAGACGGCGCTGGGGCTGATGGCGGCAATGGCGGTGGATCCGGTGATGGAGAAGGCGCAGGCGGTGAAGGTGGAGCTGGTTCAGACACACCTCCATCTTTTGATGACTTCCTGAAAACAGGCGGCAATCAGGCAGAGTTTGACAGACGTGTCCAGAAGGCGGTCAATACGGCAGTGACAAAAGCCCAGGAGAAGTGGCAGGCACTGGCGGATGATAAGCTTTCCGAAGCCGAGAAGCTGGCAAAGATGACAAAGGAAGAAAAAGCGCAGTACATGCAGCAGAAAAGAGAAAAGGAACTTGCCGACAGAGAGGCAGCAATCACACGCAAGGAGCTGATGGCAGAAGCCAAGAACACCCTTGCCAGTGACGGGCTTCCCCAGGAACTTGCAGAGGTACTGGATTATTCGGACGCTGATACCTGCAAGAAATCCATGGAGAAAGTCAAGGAAGTGTTCCAGAGAGCTGTAGAGACTGCAGTGGAGGAAAAGCTGAAAGGCGGCAAGCCTCCGAAAAAAGCACCTGGCGGTGACGCACAGAAAGCCCTGGAAGAGCAGGTGTATAACATCATGATGGGCAATAATTAAAGGAGAGTGAATAAATTATGGCAATTAACACATTAGCAGCTGCAACCTTATTTATGACTATGCTGGATAAGGTCGCAGTACAGGAAGCAACAACCGGATGGATGGACGCCAATGCGGGACGTGTGATCTATAACGGTGGAAATGAAGTAAAGATCCCGAAAATGTCCCTTCAGGGAATGGGAGATTATGACAGGGATAACGGATATACACAGGGCTCCGTTACTCTGAATTATCAGACAAAAACAATGACTCAGGATCGTGGACGTCTGTTCAATCTTGATCCAATGGATATCAACGAGGCGAACTTCATTCCAACAGCGTCTGCTGTTATGGGTGAGTTCCAGAGAATGCACGTAGTTCCAGAAATTGATGCTTACCGTATCTCTAAAGTGGCTACAGAGGCAATCACAGCTGAAAAGGCAGGAATGGTGGATTATGGCTACACTCCGGGAGCCACTGGAACTTCTGCGCTCAGAGCTTTTAAAGAAGGTATCAAGGCGGTACAGGATAACTATACCGGACCTCTTGTATGCCAGGCAACTACTGATTTTATCATGGAGTTGGAACTGGAACTTGCTGGAAAAATCACTGCGACAACCTTTTCCAAAGGCGGCATTGATACACAGGTTCCTTCTGTGGACCGCGTGCCGATTATTCCAACATCCTCTAACCGTATGTACACTTCTATCAAGATCAATGATGGAAAGACAGAGGGACAGAAACAGGGCGGTTATGAAAAGGGAACTACAGCAAAGAATATCAATTTCTTTATCTGCCCGGTAACCACACCGATCGCGATCACAAAACAGGATGTCATGAGAATTTTTGATCCGTTAGTAAACCAGAAATTAAACGCATGGCAGCTGGATTACCGTAGATTCCATGATATCTGGATCCTGGAGAACAAACTGGATTCCGTTTATGTGAATATCAAGGAGGCAAAAGCATGAGAGTGATCAGAGAAAATGTGGAACGCGAAGTGGATGCTTCCAAATGCGAGCAGCTGCTTAAAGATGGCTATAAGCTGGTAGAGACTTCCGGGGATTCCAAAAAGGAATCCTCAGAGGCAAAAGCTCCTGGAGACCTTGACAGCATGGGCCTGGCAGAGCTTCGAGCTGTTGCCAAAGAAAAAGGTCTTTCCGGCTATTCCAGTCTGAGCAAAGAAGAACTGCTTGGCGTCCTGAAAGGGTGATTGGATTGACGGATGAAGAGAAAACAAAAGCCATAGAGCGTTTGAAAATCCTTACCGGCAACAATGATGAGAAACTGATTGGAGTGTTGATTGACGAGGCGGAAGCGTTTGTTCTGGGGTATACCAACCGGACCCGGCTTGTTACCGGGCTTGAAAAAGCAGTGCGCGATCTTGCAGTGATTGCCTTGAACCGTCTGGGAACAGAGGGCGAGACAGGCAGAAGTGAAGGTGGTGAGTCCTATTCTTTCGACAATGCTCCCAGGCAGATTTATGATGTACTGAACCGTTTCCGGCTAGCCAGAGTAGGAGGCAGAACCTATGAGACTAAGACAAAGCAGACTTGAGACTTATTATCATAGAAAACGGGTAGTAAAAAAGGACAATGAGGGCAGCACTTATGAAGAGTACGGTGCTGCCCGCTCCTTTTCTGGAGAGTCCTGGCCAGCTTCCGGGAAAGTTCAGGCGCAGCAGTATGGACAGCGGCTTGGGTACATCCGTAATGTGAAAATTAACGGAGAATATGCCATCAAGCCGGATGAAAATGGACGGTTGCATTACATTCTGGATAATGGTACTGATCTGATGGAACTGGATGGAATCTGCCTGTTCGTTGGTGAGAATACTGAGCCGGATTACAGGATTGTTGCAATTAAACCATACCGTTTTCTGACGCTGGAGGTGGAACGGACATGAGCGCGGAAGGTCTGGATGAACTGGAAATAAAGCTGGATCAGCTGGCAGATGTAGATCTGAATAAGGCAGTTGGAAATGCTATCCAAACTGTACGAAGCGCAGCCGTTATGAATGTACATGTGGATACAGGGGAACTCAGGCAGAGCATTTATGCAGAGGTGGAGGATAACGGTGATACGGCAATTGGCGTCTGTTGGACAAATAAACCTTATGCGACCTATCTGGAATTTGGTACCGGACCGAAAGGCCAGGAGAACCATGCAGGCATTTCACCAGAGATTACACCAGCCTATACGCAGAATCCCTGGTGGATCCATGAAAGCCAGGTGGATAGGCGTGTGGCTGAGAAATACCACTGGTTTTACATGGATACTCCAGACGGACGCTTTTATCTGTGCACTGGACAGCCCGCTTATCCATTCATGTATCCAGCATTAAAAGACAGCCAGGATCAGATCCTGGAAGGAATGAAAGCTGATTTTTCAGCTGCCATAAAGGAGAGCATTAAATGAAAAATGTAAAAGATGAAGTATTCGCGGCGCTGCTCACTGTTTCAGAACATGTGTCTGATGCATACCCGAAAGAGTGGGCTGGGAATGAACCAACCATTCAGTTTACCGAAGAAGACAACAGCGTCTTTGAAGGCAGTGGAAGTGCAGAAGGAATGAGAGAAGATAAATCCAAGGTACGGTACCGCATTGATATCTGGGATCTTAAAAATACCTCACCAACCGCAGTTGCTGTAGATAAGGTTGTGTCCGCTCTCGGGTTAAAGCGTATCGGCTGTGCAGATGTTCCGGATTCATCCGGCATGAAGCATAAGCAGATGAGGTACGAAGGAATTATTGATATGGATTCAGACCAGGTATACTGGCTGAATTAGGAAAGGAGAACGAAGCATGTTAGCAAATGGTGCAAAGTTAGGATATAAAAAGAAATCTGAAGCAAGCTCTGCGTATAAAGACCTTCCGGGATTGAAAGAGATTCCGGAACTTGGTTCTGAGCCAGAGAAAGTTGAAAATACAACTCTTACAGATCCTCATAAAATGTATGAACTTGGAATCGGCGATTTGCCGGATATGGTGTACAAATTCAAATATGATAATACCAAGGCTGACAGTCCATACCGTGTTATGAGACAGGCAGCAGAGGATAAAGAGGTATTAGGTTTTGAGGAAACAGATGCGGACGGTACCAAGATTCAGTTTGATGCCCAGGTTTCTGTGAAACGTACTGGAGGTGGTGTCAACGGCGTGATCGAGTTCGAGCTGACCATGATTGTTCAGTCTGACATTGATTATGTAGATCCGGCATAAGGAGGTAGCTGATGGAGAGTTTAGGCGGATTAAATGATGTATCTGAAAAGGACGAAATGAAAGACGAAAAGGTTGTAAACCTGGATGAAGAGAAAAAGAAACGCAAGCCCTTCTGGTACTGGACAGTAAAAGGCAGGGATTACAGACTGAAACTGAAAGCTTCTACAATCGGAAAACTGGAAAACAAATACCGCCAGAACATTATGAACCTGGTGGAAGACATGCCCTCCTTGTCGGTCATGCTGACTATTATTCAGGCGGCTATGGAGCCCTGGGAGCATGGGATTGATTACCCAGATATCCAGAAGATTTACGATTACTGGACAGAGGAAGGTGGAAACCAGGTTGATCTGTTCGAAAAGGTGGTAATCCCTACCCTGGTGGTTTCGGGTTTTTTCCCGGAGAAACAGGCTCAGAGCATCATGGAGGAGCTGGAGAACCAGTAAAGACAACCTCAGAGTTTCTGGGCGAGTTGTACCCATATGCCCTTGATGCAGGTATTTCCATTGACCTGTTTTGGAATTCTTCTGTAAATGAGATCATAGACATGCTGGAAAGCTACGGCAGACGGAAAGAGCAGGAACGTAAGCTGAAAATTCAGGACGATTTCATTATAGCAGAAGTGATTGCACTTAATATCCTGGCACCTGTTGCTGGTGATATAGAAGCAATGCCCCATCCCTGGGATTATTATCCCAGTTTCTTTGAAGCAGAGAAAAAGTCCTGGGAAGAGAATCAGCTGAAACAGCAGATGGAAGACTATAGGGAGCGAAGAAAAGCATATATTGCAGAAGTAAACAGACGAAGGCAGTTAGGTTTATAACCCGACTGCCGGTTTTTATGCCCTGAGGAGGTGAAATGAATGGCAGACGATAAGAATCTTGCAACCTTAAAGGTTACCGTGACAGCGGATAAGAGCCCATTGAAAAAAGCGCTGGACAGTGCCAAACAGGACACTGCGAAAAGTACTTCACAGATCCAGGGGATGTTGCAGAAGATCAGGAAAACAATGTCCTCTGTTTCTTTAAAGGGAATGGTAAAAGACTTTCAGGTAAAATCCGGGATAAAGGTTCCAACGCAGGAGTTTCAGGAGCTTCGGGAGGAAGCAGGCCAGGCAAGAGATGCTTTGGCTGATTTACTTGAAAAGCAGAAGAAACTGGAGGCACTTGGTGTAAAAGAACAGAGCCGAGAATGGAAATCATTGCAATATGATATCGAAAAGGCAAAGAATGCCGTTGAAGGATATAAGGCTGAGATGTCAGAGATGAAAGCAAATGGTGCGGATGTAGAGAGACCGGTATCTCTTCCAAAGCAGGCAATGGGATTGGGAAAATCAGTTGTCGGTGGCATTGGTAAGGTAGCAGGTCTCGGTGCATCAGCAGTTTCGAAAGGCTGGGGAGGACTGGTAAGAATCCTTGGCGGAGTCACCTCTGCATTTTCTAAAGTAGGCGGTGTGATCAGACGTACATCTGGTTTATTCGGTGCATTGATCCAGAAGTTCACAAGCGGAATTCCTATCCTAAACCGGTTCACTGGTGGAGTGAAAGACAATGGCAGTTCCTTTGGCGGCGGACTGAAAAATCTGCTGAAGTATTCCTTGGGAATCCGAAGTCTGTTTGCCTTGGTGAACAAGCTACGGAGTGCACTGGTGGATGGATTCAAAAATCTGTCTCAATACAGCGGGGATACCAATAACAGCCTTTCCATGCTGATGTCTTCCTTGACTCAGCTGAAAAATGCTTTTGCAACAGCATTTGCACCGGTACTGAATATTGTGGCACCAATCCTGAATGCAGTAATCCAGAAAATCATTTCTGTGGTAAATGCAATTGGACAGTTTACCAGTGCTTTGACCGGCGCCAGTACCTTTATCAAAGCCAAACAGCTGAACCAGAATTATGCTGCAAGTCTTGACAAGAACACAAAGAGCGCCAACAAGGCAAATGATGCAAATAAAAAGCTGCAGCGTACACTTCTTGGGTTCGACCAGATCAATAAACTGGACGATACGTCCGGTTCCAGTTCTTCTGACAGTGCCGGTACTGGTGGCCTTACTGGAAAGGACATGTTTGAGACACTGAATGTTTCAAACGAAATGAAAGCACTTGCAGCGCAGATCAAGGAAGCCTGGAGAAATGCTGATTTTACCGGAATTGGCAGAATTGTTGGACACAAGCTGAATTCAGCCTTGCAGAACATTCCATGGGATTCTATTCAGAATACCTGCAACCGGATTGCAAAGAGCACAGCTACATTCCTGAATGGTTTCATAGAGGCTACGGACTGGAATTTAGTTGGGAATACGCTATCCCAGGGAATCAACACGGTATTCGGAACTGCTAATACCTTTGCTGAGAATTTCAACTGGGAGAGCCTTGGAAATGCCGTAGGAAACGGTATCAATGGGGCTCTTGGCGGTCTTGACTGGAATCTGATCAATGAGACGGTCTTTAATATTGCAAAAGGTATTACGGATGGACTGAACGGATTTATCCAGACAACAGACTGGGGACTGGTAGGGCATTCGCTTGGAAGCGGGATTAATACAGTTATAGGTTTTATTCATACTGCAATAGAGAATTTTGACTGGATCGGAACCGGTAATGCATTGTCTGAATTTGTAAACAGCGCGATCCAGACGGTTGACTTTGCTGGCATTGGAGATACATTCTCCGATGGCTTGAAAGGTCTGCTGGATTTTGGAATAACTGCTCTTGAAGGGATTGACTGGTACCAGCTGGGAGAAAAAGTCTGGGAAGGTCTTGCGGCAATTGACTGGAATGGAATCGCAGACCGTACTTTTGAACTGATCGGTGCGGCCTTTGGAGGTCTTGCGGCTTTCTTGGGAGGCGTAATCAGCGAAAAAGTGCAGGAGGCAAAGCAGTATTTCCAGAAGAAGATTGAAGAGTGCGGTGGAAATGTAGTCGAAGGTATTTTTAAAGGTATTGTTGATGGTGTGAAGGAAATCGGTACTTGGATTAAGCAGCATATCTTTGATCCATTTATCGATGGTTTCAAAAAT
This sequence comes from Ruminococcus sp. RTP21484sp1_RTP21277st1_D2_RTP21277_210401, assembly GCF_040924225.1. Taxonomy (NCBI): domain Bacteria; kingdom Bacillati; phylum Bacillota; class Clostridia; order Eubacteriales; family Oscillospiraceae; genus Ruminococcus; species Ruminococcus sp. RTP21484sp1_RTP21277st1_D2_RTP21277_210401. Next base: position 31,790 of record NZ_JBCOMJ010000008.1, read on the forward strand.
GCATTCGGAATTCACAGTCCATCGACAGTTATGGCTGAACAGGGTGGCTTTATTATTTCAGGACTCCTGAAAGGTCTGAAGGATAATATCGGTTCTGTCTTAACCTGGATTGGGAAAATTCCAGGAAGGGTGAAGGACAAGCTGTCAGATGCCAAAGACTGGCTGGTTGAGACTGGCGGAAATGTTTTATCTGGTTTAAAAGATGGATTGAGTGAAAAATGGGACAGCATAGGGGACTGGTTTCAGGATCTTCCAAATAAGATCAGCAATGCAATCCCAGATTTGTTCAATACCGGAAAAAATGCAATTCAGAATTTTGCCAGTGGATTTGGTTCCGTACATATTCCGCTACCGCATGTTTCCGTATCCTGGAATAAACACAATGTAGGTCCTGTGAGTTTCTCTACACCAAGCTTTGGATTGAGTTGGTATGCCAAAGGCGGTTTCCCAGAGAACGGCGAAATGTTCATGGCACGCGAGAGCGGCCCTGAGTTGGTCGGCCGGATGGGAAGTAAAAATGCCGTTGCCAACAATAACCAGATTATCGAAGGCATTCGTGCCGGTGTATATGATGCTGTGGTCAATGCGCTGGAGAGCAGATCGCAGTCCAAAGACAGAGAGGCAGAGATCCATATTTACCTGGAAGGTGATGCAGACAAGCTGTTTAAGATTGTCCGAAAAAAGGGACAGCAGTATCAGAAATCTACTGGGAAACCGGTATTTAGTTAGGAGGTGGTCGGTTGAGTGACTTTGTAAGTAGCGGAACAACTACTACAAAAACATCTTCAGATATTGAAATTGATGGAGTGCCAATGCCAGGTCTTAAGCTGAATGGCCTTACCGTAACCAAAGAAAAAATATGGTCAAAAAATACCGGACGTGCAGCCAATGGCGAGATGGTGGGAGACCTGATTGCGATTAAATATACTTTGAAATGCAGCTGGCCGCCGCTGACAAGAGAGCAGGTAGCGGTGATTGATAAAGCCGTTTCCCCTGCTTTTTTCAATGTGACTTTCCTGGATCCAGGGACAAATACCAAAGTAACAAAAAGATTTTATGCAAGCGCTCCAGCCTACCCTGTATATACCTACCGTAAAGGTGTGAAGACGTACCAGGGTGTGGCTGTGGACCTGATTCAAAAATAGGAGGAAACCAAAATGTTAAAAGGAACAAAATCAACATCCATGAATTTCAACAGCATGATCAATGACAGACCTGTTGTGTACATGTCTGCGCAGATCCCGGAAGCTGGGAACGCAAGCACCAGTATTACCGTCCAGGATCGTGACTTGTATGAGACAAACAAGACAGAGTGCAGAAAAGATATTGAAGCATTTAACCAGTTAGTCTATGCAGCTGAGGACGAGCGTGTAACAGGAGGTACCGCAGATGAAACTGAAAAATAAAGACATATTAAATTTTGTCAATGGCTGTGCTTCCTTAAGGGAGAAGCGGCTGCCGGTAAAGCTTGGCTATGCGATCAAGAAGAACCTGGCAGCAGTCAGTGATGCAGCCAATGCCTATGATGCAGAGCGCCAGGAACTGCTTGAGAAATACGCAGCAAAAGGTGAGGATGGAAAGTTCCTGGTTGAGAATGGGCAGTATTCCATCGAGGACAAAGAGGGCTTTGCAAAAGACCTGGATGAGCTCCTGGCGATTGAGACAGAGGTTGGTATCCATACTGTTTCTGAGGAAGAGATTGAGAAATGTGATGATCCACGTTATGATGCCCTGACAGTGGCTGACCTGGAAACACTTGAGATCATGACTGAGTAGGAGGTGGTCCTGTGTATCAGTCTTCAGAAGCTTTTGGAAACCTGGTACTACAGGATTCCCGAACTTTTAAAGCACTCATCACATATGATGATGTATCCATAACAAATGCGAAAAGCATTAAGTTTACTGGCGGAGCAGAAGGGGAGGATGACTTTTCCCTTGGCTCCACAGTGAGCCAGTACGTTACCATCATAATTCCGGATCCGGGAAAAGCCATTGAGGGGCATGAGCTCCTGGTCCAGATCGGAATGGAAGTGAACGGTCTGGTGGAATACATCCCCATGGGATATTTCACGCCTGGAAAACCATCCAGAAATGAAGAGCAGATTGAGTTTACAGCCTATGACCGGATGATGAAAACAGAGCGTGCATTCTCTATGGACGGAGACAGTACGGATACGGCGGCTGTTCTGAAAAGGATCCAGGAAATCACAGGTGTGATGGTTGTAACAGATGGTCTTTCCGGCATTTCCATGGAGGTTCCGAAAGGTTACAGCTGCAGGGAGGTCCTTTCTTACGCAGCACAGCTTCATGGCTGTTTTGCGGTATGTAACAGAAACGGACAGATTGAACTGCACAGCTACGAGGACAGCGGGTATACGGTCAGCACCGGCAGATACTGGGATTCTTTTGAACACAACGATTACCTGTTCCAGGTGGAAAAGCTTACCTGTTACACTGGCCAGGACGAAGAGGGGAAAGATGTTTCTGTTTCATCCGGAGACGGGCCAAGGGCAGTGATCTTTTCCAATCCGTTTATGACACAGGATACCCTGGACAAAGTGATGGATTCCCTGAAAGGTTTTTCCTATATGCCTGGCTCCCTCCGGATGATGGGAGACCCACGGCTGGATCCTTGGGACGTCCTCACCGTGGAAGACAGAAAAGGGGGTTCCTACAAGGTCCCGCTGATGAAACTGGAAAGGGAGTATGATGGCGGTTTTACGGATTCTGTGGAGTCTGTGGGTTTATCAGAAGATGAAACAAATGCGAACTGGAAAGGTCCGACCACAAAAGAAATGGAGCGGTATTATGCACAGCTGGTGATGATCGACCACGCAATGATCAATAAGCTGGATGTGGATACTGCCAATTTGAAATTTGCAACAATCCAGAATCTGAATGCGGTCAATGCTACGGTACAGAATCTGGATGCAGAGTTTGGAAGCTTCAGGGATCTGACTGCTACAAATTTTACTGCCGCCAATGCAAAGATCAATATCCTGGATAACGATTATGCCAATATCAAAACGCTGCTTGCAGGTGGTGCCGGTGTGGGGGATTTGCAGAACATCCACCTTACTTCCCAGAATGCAGTGATTGACTCGGCACTGATCAGAACTGCAGTTATGCAGACGGTCTCAGTTGGGGATCTTTTAAGTGGCACCATTTCCACCAATAAATTTATGATCACATCTGACGATGGCGGGATTAAGATCCAGGGGGCAACCCAGCAGTGGAGGGACGCAGACGGAACTGTCCGGATGCAGGCTGGCAGGGATGCAAACGGTGATTTTACCTTTTCCCTGTTCGATAAGACCGGAAAAGGGATTCTTTTGGATTCCACAGGCGTGAAGCCTGGAGCTATCGCGGATGGTCTGATCGTGAATAAGATGGTGGCGGATAACGCAGCCATTGCCGGAACTAAGCTGGATATCCCTTCGGTGGTATCAGCTATCAATGGCAGCTCCCAGAGTATCAAGAGCAGCCGGATCTGGTTTGACGATCAGAACCAGAGCCTGAACCAGTTATACAGCCAGATGAATACCAACATTGTCAGTGCTTCTACGACTGCATCCAATGCCGTCAGTACCGCAAATGCCGCCAGCAACACGGCAAATGCAGCTTCTGACGCAGCGAAGAAAGCTCTGGACACTTTGTCCGGGATTTCTACCCTGGATGCAATCGGGGCTTCCCTGGACAATGATGCGCATGTGGTCCATACCTATACGGATGGTTCCGGTGGGGATTACAGCAGCTGTCATACCACTTTTTTCGTGTATCTGGGCGATACGGATGTTTCCGATCACATTGACCAGATTACGGTGAAAGCTTCTGAAGGTGTAAGCGGTACCTGGAACCCGAAAACCAGAACGTATCAGGTCACAGCAATGACTTCTGACAACGGCTACGTGGATATTTCGGGGCTTTACGGACTGGAAGGGAAAGTTCTTCTGGTCGGTGGAAAAGGGCTTGTTGTAGGCGGTAAAACGCTTGTTGTAAAGTCAATGGGCTCCTGGATCACCAAGAGATTTTCCATCAGCAAGGCAAAGGACGGAAAGATTGGTCTCAGCTATGATCTCCGAGTCAGCAGCCAGGTGATCCGGAAACAAAAGGACGGAAAGACTCTGGTTCCGGAAAGCGTGACTTTCTCAGCATTTAAGAATGACAATGGAATCATCAGCAGTTATTCCGGAATTTTTCAGATCGAGGAATCAAAAGACAATGGAAAGACCTATGTTTTGAAGTATGGTTCTTCATCTGCTGAGATCATGAAGATATACGCTCCCTCCGGAGCTGACGTGAACATGATCCGCTGTACTTTATATGATACATCCGGAGCCCAGAACCTAGATACCCAGACCGTCATGCTCCTTGCGGATGCGGAAGGCCTGGCTGATGATATCAAAGCCGCTCAGAAGACCGCAGACCAGGCAAAAGCTGCCATTGTCACGACAAACCAGAAAGTAGCCAACATTGAGACAAGCGTGGATGGTTTAAAGATGAATCTGTCCGAGACGACTACAGACCTCCACGGTCTGGTGGGAAATTCACTTCTGTACAATGTCCGCTATCATGACAACGAAGACGGCACTACAACCGTGACTGCAGTTGTGTACCAGAATGGAAGCGAGGTCACAAAGAATTATCCGGCAGCATGGTTTTCCTGGCGTAAAAAGACCGAAAGCGGTGAGAGCTTCCTGGGATACGGCTACAGTATCAAAGTAAAGAATGAAGATTACATGTTTGGCGGTGTGGTGATCGGACGATTTACCACATACAAGACTGCAGCGCTCATAGTAGGCGGCAAACTCCTTGTGATCGGAGGGAAAGCTGTCAATCTGAATGTAGATGCGGTATGAAGAAAGGAGATTAAGCTATGGCATTACCACAAGACGGCCAGGACGCAAACGGCCTCACAAAAGTAACACAGATTCCCGCAGGGAAAGAATTGATGTTCATCGATCCCACCACGAATGAGGGTGGGATTATTACGTTGGAGGATTTGACGAAGCAGATTTTGAATGGATTGACCTCACAAACCTTCGGTTTAGACAGTGGAACCCAGACGCTACCGGCAGCCATTAACTATTTATATGGCAAGTTGTTCATGGAGATACCAGTCGCAATCACTATTGAAAATAAAACATTAAATGCAAAACTTTCAATCAGTGATACAGACTATGGTCTTATCTGCTTAACTTATCAAATTTCTGCCTTTGTGTACGCTATTGCATTGATTGTTTATGGCTCTAAATACAGTTCGAAAATACTGTCATTTGTCTCAAGCAATGCAAAAACTAACGAGGCTAAATGGGATAGCAATTCCAAAACTTTCACATGTACTATCGATACGAATAATACAAACGTAGTAAATGCCAGAGCAATTCTAATTAAATGAAATTGTCAAAATAGCCCAGCACCAGGGGAACATGGTATTTTAAGAACCATGTATATTGATGGTTCCAAATATGCGATGTAAGAATTTTTGACGCTTGTTAATAAAAAAATATTTCTTAGGTCAAAAGAAAGTGATGTATGGGGCAATTGGATAGAGAAATAATCATTTACATAATTTTTGTCCAAGCACCATTACTGTATTGTGCAACGGCAAGCTTTTTGCTTACTGTAGCGACTCCAATAAAATTTGCAATATTTTTAGACGTTAGAACTATACCCCAAGCCCAAGAAGGGTATAAACCTCCAATATTTCCCCATGCTGGAATAATTTCGCAATAGTTGCCAGATACCAATATATCGTTGATATTATCATTTAAAGCGTATGTAGCTTTTTGAGCTTTATTGCCATATTATATAGTCAGCACTTTGTAGGGTAGACCTTCCTGATACCAGAAAATATAATGGAATCAGGAAGGGAGGTATTCATTTATGACCGAAAAATTGATTCAAAATGTAATTGTAGCAATGCAGGATAGCCTTACTGACGAACAGCTTCAGAAACTGGAAAACGTTCTTGCAATCAATCTTCACGGGATGGAAGTGAGAGAGGAGTGTACACAGCTGGTTACTTCGGAACGACACTGGGAGCGAATCCTAAAGCTGTACATAGCTAGTAAGCGTTTGGAAAACTGCGCAGAATCTACACTACTGGCGTACAATCGGTGCATTACACTACTATTTCAGGGAATTAATAAGAAAATTCACGAAATAACTACCAATGATCTTAGGTACTATTTGGCTGTATACCAGGAACAGAGGAAAATTTCGTTGGCTTACCTTGAAACTTTGCGGCACAATATCAGCGGATTCTTCAGTTGGGCTACGGATGAAGGCTACGTAAACAGGAATCCAGCTAGAAGATTAAAACGTGTAAAAGTGCCGCAGAAAATCAAGAAGCCGTATACAGCTGAAGAGAGGGAGCACCTCAAAGATGTGGCGAAAACAGAAAGAGATGTAGCAATCATGGAGATCTTATACAGTACTGCTGGTCGTATTGGAGAAGTAGTAGCTCTTAATCGTGATGATGTAGATTTTGTAAACAGAGAAATAATCATTTACGGTCAAAAGGGTAAGAAGGAGCGTAAAGTGTATCTTACAGAAGGTTGTGTTTATCATCTTAAGAAATATCTGGAGAGTAGAGACGATAACAATCCGGCATTGTTTGTGAGAGGAAGGAAGCCGTATAATCGCCTGGGAAGGCAGGCAATACAAGACATGCTCCGGAAACTTGGAGCGGAAGCAGGAGTACATGCGCATCCGCATAAATTTAGAAGAACATTACTTACGGATGCAGGTGCCAGAGGTGTGCCATTACAAGAAATCCAAGCTTATGCTGGGCACGCAAAGTCGGACACAACAATGCTGTACGTAAGTGTTAAACAGGAATCAGTAAAAGCATCCTTTATGCGTCTAATCGCATAGGAAAAGGAAAAAATAAATGTTGGAAAAGCCAGCTGAAAAGGTGGCTCGGGGAAGTGCGGCCTTTGAGAAAACGATTGTATTTTTGAGGGAAAAAGGAGCTTGCATATAATATGGCAAGTCATCTTTTATATCGAAAGAAAAAGGTGTGGATATTCAAGTAGCTAATGAATACGTATATACAGGATTGTCGTTTACAGTCCCGAAAAACACTTTATTTATCTTTACAGCAAGAGCCGATTATAATACTTCAGAGTCAGTAGGAATTTCAATTGCAGGTTCGGATTTAAACCATAATATAAGTACAATTGTTGTTAATAGTGAAAAATACCCAACAGTACTAACACACGTACTTGATAGAGTATCTGAGGATATTACTTACTATATTTGGGCAAAATACAAGTCTAAAGGTAACAACAGAATCGTCATATATGGGCTTCAAATGAAATAATTATTTTACACCCCAGCAAACTCCTTCCAGCCTTTCCAGCCACCGGCACGAGTGCAGATATTTGTTTGTATATTGCCATTTGTAAAATTAACAAGCAAGATTGCACAAGTATCATAGTTATGCAATATTAGCCCTGGAGAATAACCATAGGCTTTGCCATCTGTGACATTTGCAGTGCCAATTATTTCAACACCCACCTCGTTAGTTTGCACGATATTATATGCGTATTCTAAAATATCCGTCTCACTTGAGGGTGATGGGAAACGTTTACATTTTAAGCTTTTGCCATATTGTTTAGTAAAACAAGAATTCATGCTAAAGGGCATCTCCCAAGGTGTCTTTTATTATGGATTTTTATCCGGAAAGGAGGAAAAACCCAATGCTATTCGAACAACCAGTCAATATATACTCGCAGGATTATGTACTGAAGCGTTTCCAGTCAAATGAAACAGCTGTCCAAGTAGTCAGAGGAAAGCTCTCTGCACTGATCAGCGAGTCAGAATTGATTGAACTGCAGAACAGCAAGGCAACCATGTACAGTAAACTTGCATCAGCCGTACTGGATATAAACAGCCTTCAGCTGCAGTTTTCCGATATCAGCAGTAAATATGATACCGTAACTGGTAAATACAGCTCCCTGGATGCAAAAGTAGCAGATTACAAAGCAGGATTGGATGGACTTTCGATGAACCTGTCCAGTCTTAGCACCAAGATAAACAATGACTATTCCACGACTACTGCAATGAATGCAGCCATTAAAGCAAGTGTGGATGGGCTGTCCAGTACTGTCTCACAGACTTATGCGACAACGCAAAACGTTAAATCTTCACTGGCAGAAGCTGACACCAATGCAAAGAAATATGCAGACACTGCACAAAGTACCGCAATAAGCCAGGCACAGCAAGACGCAACGTCCAAGGCAGATGCAGCGGAATCCAATGCAAAAGCTGATACCGATAATAAACTGAAGAATTATTCCACTACCATAGCCATGAATTCTGCAATCAAGCAAATGGCCGACAGTATAACACTTAGCGTTTCCAAGACCTATGCGACAGGAGCAGATCTCTCAGCTGGTCTATCCGGCGCAGACCAGAAGGCTAAAAACTATGCGGACAGTGCCTTACAATCAGCGGATAAATCCGCAAAGGGATATGCGGATGCGGCACAAAGTGCAGCCGTAAAAGCTGCGAATGCAAATACAGAAGAACTTCTGAAATCGTATCCGACTGTAACCGCTATGGAATCAGCCATTAAGCAGAATGCAGATTCCATCACAGCATCTGTTTCAAAGACTTATGCAACTAAGGAGGGGCTGAGCGACGCCAGTACAAAGATATCAAATCTAGAGACCTGGAAGTCCCAGGCCGCACTGAAGATCACAGATTCCGCAATCGTCAGCACTGTAACCAGTTCCACTTCCTGGAGCAAAAAGGCAGACAAGGCCAGCCTGATCTCCCAGATCAACCAGTCCGCAGAAAGTATTTCCATTAACGCGAGTAAGATCAATTTAAACGGTGTGGTAACCGCCAATAGCTATTTTTGCATTTTAACCGATGGAAGCATAAAAAGTGTCAAAGGTACACTGGGAGGATGGACGATATCATCCGATAAAATTCAGTCACGTTTTGCCGGAATAGATGCGATGACTATACACTCGGATGGATATTTAAAATTTGGAACATGTAAAATAAGTTCAACTGGAGGAGCGCTCACAGTAAAAAACGGCTTACACCTTTACACAAATGTAAATACAGATAGCAGTGGTTTTGACGATGGCACGGAGAGATTCAAGATATTCGGATTAGGTCATGTATCGTCTGGAGGACATCTGGTATTTGATAGTGATGGGGCTACGGTTTCTTATTTATCCAGTTCATCCAGAAGATACAAGAACCATATCCGGGACATGACAGATAATGATATACAAAATCTGTATAAGCTTCCAACCGTATTCTTTGTTTATAAGCCTGGCTATCTGGAAAAAGACAGCGCCATTCCCATTCCCGGGCTTTACGCAGAGGATGTGGAACAGTACCTTCCATTAGCAGCCAGATACCAGAACGGACTGATTGAAGACTGGAATGAAAGAGCTGTGATCCCATATCTGATCAAGGCAATCCAGCTGCAGCACGAAGAAATTGAAGCATTGAAAAGAAAGGTAGCGTGAAAATTATATGAACGAACCAAGGGCGAGACCGTGTAACCGGTCTTATTTTTATACCATAAAATAATATAATAAGAAGGAGAACACATAATTATGAAGGTGATTGATACGTATAATGCTATTGTTGGCGCAGCTGTTGCTGTATTGAGCTATATCTTTGGAGAACACTGGATCCTGTTTGCATTGTTCCTGGCATTTAATGTTGCCGACTGGATCACAGGCTGGATGAAAGCCAGACTGACACACAAGGAAAATTCCAAAGCGGGATGGAAAGGGGTCCTGAAAAAACTGGCTTACTGGATCATGATTGCGGTAGCCTTTGGAGCGTCTGCAGTGTTTGTGGAGATCGGAAAGACGCTTGGCGTTGATCTGGGAATTACCACATTACTTGGCTTCTTTGTCCTGGCATCCCTGCTGGTAAATGAGATCAGATCTATTTGTGAGAATCTGGTGGAAATGGGAGTGGACGTCCCGAAGATCCTGATCAAGGGACTGGAAGTGGCAGACAAGGCAATCAATAAAGATGGAGAAGATTTTGACGAGGGCGAGTGATCGCCCTCCTTTTTGAAAGGAGAATTTCAACATGAAATATTTTATCTGTGTAGGTCACGCGAACTATGGCGGTGGCGTCATCTCATCGGCAGATGGCACCAGCAAAGGTGGCGTAAACGAATACAAATACAACAAGGAACTGGCACCTTATGTGTGCAAATGGCTTAAGGCAGCAGGACATGAGGCAACCTTGTGTATTGCTCCGGAAGGTCAGCTGCATTCCCTGAATGATGAAATCAAGTATTTCATTGAAGAAGAACATAAACAGAACTATGATCTGTCCGTCCAGCTTCATCTGAATGCCTTTAATGGAGAGGCATATGGCTGCGAAGCATACTGTTACAATGCAAATGGTCTTCCGGAAGCTCAGCGGATCAGTGCGAAGCTCGGTACTGTCTGGCATGACAGAGGAGCTGAAGAACGTCCAGGTTTGTACTGGACCAGAAAGACCAAGGCAAAAGCAGTTCTGGTAGAATCTTTCTTCTGTGATAACAAGGACGATTATGCCAAAGCGAAAAAACTTGGTATGGACGCTCATGGCAAGCTGATTGCAGAGGGCATCCTGGGAAAAACAATCACAATTGCGCCGGCGCAACCAAAAGCAAAGTATTACATCCAGGCAGGAGCCTATGGGACAAAAGAAAATGCAGACGTGATGGTTAAAGTACTTAAGAAAAAGGGATTTTCAGCAAGTATCCGCAAAGTAACCGGCTCCGTCCCATACCGCGTCCAGGTCGGCACCTACAGAACAAAGAAGGCTGCCAATAAGGTGGTAAAGAAGCTGAAGACAGCAGGCTTCACAGTCCTGGTGAAGAGTTTGTGATGTCGAATGCTGTCGTACTATCTCGCACGATAAAGCTCGACAGATGAGGTAGAATCTGGTACAGTAAAACTGAACATGAGATTTCCCTTAGATAAGAAAAGCCCTCACAATCCCGCGAGTTGCCCCTCAGGAGAGTAAAGGCTTTTCTTCTTATATTATAAATCTTGCTTTATTTTTTCTGGAAAATGTGAGGGGCAAGAATCCTGCCCCTTAAGGGGCAAAATCTCTGCCCCTCGAGGGGCAAAAAAGGGGCAGAGTTTTGACACACTTTATCTACCTCCTGAACATTCGGAGTCCCAAAAAGCCCGCAAAACAGGCGCTTTGCAGGCTTTTGACACTTCTTGATAAAATAAAAAAATGCGGAAGATGGGACTTGAACCCACACAAGCGCAATGCTTACAAGATCCTTAGTCTTGCTCGTCTGCCAGTTCCGACACTTCCGCATATCGCATTTCACAGAGATAAAAATCTCTACGCGATCAGATATTAAATTGTAACTACTTACGTAGTACATGCGGAAGATGGGACTTGAACCCACACAAGCGCAATGCTTACAAGATCCTTAGTCTTGCTCGTCTGCCAGTTCCGACACTTCCGCATATCGCATTCATAGAGGAAAAACCTCTGCGCGATAAAATATGAAATTGTGACTATTAAATAGTCATGCGGAAGATGGGACTTGAACCCACACGAGCGCAATGCTCACAAGATCCTTAGTCTTGCTCGTCTGCCAGTTCCGACACTTCCGCATATCGCGTTTTTCGGAGAAAGTTTTCTTTCTCGCTGCGACGGATATTAGTATAACAAAGGGGTATATGATTGTCAACACATTTTTTGAAAAAAATTAAAAATTTTCAAGTTTTTTTTGAAAAAAAGAGGAATTTGAAATTTTGTGTAGAATATAATTAATAGGAGGAAGATTATCGGCTTACCTGTCAGTCTTTGGAGGATAGAAGATATATGAATATCAGAGAGAGCATGGAAGAAAGAGAACTGGAACTGCTGAGTCCTTATGCCGCATACAGTGGACGTTCCAGAGGAAGAGACCGGGAGGAAGAAGAGTGTGACGTCCGGACGGTTTACCAGAGAGACCGGGACAGGATCCTGCATAGCAAAGCTTTTCGCAGGATGAAGGATAAGACTCAGGTTTTTCTGGCTCCGGAAGGAGATCATTACAGGAACCGGCTGACGCACACTCTGGAGGTATCCCAGATCGCACGTACTATAGCCAAGGCACTTCGCCTGAATGAGGATCTTGTGGAGGCGATTGCACTGGGACACGACCTTGGTCATACGCCTTTCGGACATTCAGGAGAGACCGCACTTAATACCGTTCATCCTGAGGGCTTTGCCCACTACCGTCAGAGCGTCCGCGTGGTGGAAGTACTGGAGAAGAACGGTGACGGACTGAATCTTACCTGGGAGACAAGAGACGGAATCCTGAATCACCGTACCAGCGGTCATCCGTCCACTTTGGAGGGACAGGTAGTCCGCTTTTCGGATAAGATTGCCTATGTTCATCATGATATGGACGATGCCCAGAGAGCTGGGATCATTACAGAGAATGATATTTCTGCCAGTCTCAGGGAGTTTCTTGGACAGACCACAAGAGAAAGGCTGAATACCTTTGTACATGATGTGATTGAGCACAGCATTGACCAGCCTTCCATTCAGATGTCTGCTCCTGTAGAGCAGGCACTCATGGATCTTCGATCAGAGATGTTCCAGAAAGTATATCTGAATCCCATTGCGAAGCGTGAGGAATCCAAGGCAATCAAAATGCTGACAGAATTATACGCCTATTACATAGATCACCCGGAAGCAATGTCCAGGGAGTACGTTGCTCTTATTGAGAAAAAGGGAGTTCCCAAAGACCGGGCGGTATGTGACTGGCTGTCAGGAATGACGGATCAGTATTCCATGAAGAAATTCAAGGAGATTTTCATACCAAGAGCCTGGGAGGTTTATTAGAACGTGGACAAAACTCTTGCAATGAGATATAATATTTATTTACGCGAAAGATGTCGCATTTTCTTGGATATGCGGCATATCAAATCAAAGGAGGATAAGCATGCGCTATTCCGACGATATCATTGAAGAAGTGCGAATGAAAAATGATATTGTAGACGTGATATCCCAGTATGTAAGACTGACCAGAAGAGGAAGCTCCTATTTTGGTCTGTGTCCTTTTCATAATGAGAAGACCCCTTCCTTTTCCGTAACGCCGTCCAAGCAGATGTATTACTGCTTCGGCTGCGGAGCTGGAGGAAATGTATACAATTTTGTAATGCAATATGAGAATTATTCATTTGGAGAAGCACTTTCCCATCTGGCAGAGCGTGCCGGTGTGGAACTTCCCAAGATCGAATATTCCAAGGAGGCAAGGGCGAAAGCGGAGAAGCGTGCAGCCTTGCTTGAGATCAATAAGAAAGCGGCTCAGTATTTTTATTACCAGCTGCGCCGTGAAGGTGGAAAAAATGCCCACGATTATCTTACAGGCAGAGGTCTCAGCGAAGAGACGATCAGGAAATTTGGTCTGGGGTATTCAGACAAGTACAGTGATGACCTGTATAAATATCTGAAATCCCAGAATTACAGTGATGAACTTCTTCGGGAATCCGGCCTTTTCAATGTGGATGAACGCCAGGGCATGTATGACAAATTCTGGAATCGTGTTATTTTTCCAATCATGGATGTCAATAACAGGGTGATTGGATTTGGCGGGCGAGTGATGGGAGACGGCAAGCCCAAGTACCTGAATTCGCCAGAGACCCGTATTTTTGACAAGAGCCGTAATCTGTACGGATTGAATATAGCCAGAACCACCAGGAAAAATTACCTGATCCTGTGCGAGGGCTACATGGATGTAATCTCCATGCACCAGGCAGGATTTACCAATGCAGTGGCTTCTCTGGGAACGGCGCTTACATCCGGACATGCCAGTCTGGTGAAGAGGTATACACAGGAAGTGCTTCTTCTTTACGATAGTGATGAAGCTGGTGTAAAAGCCGCCTTGCGAGCCATTCCCATTCTACGGGAAGCCGGCGTGAATTCCAGAGTGGTGAATTTACGGCCTCACAAGGATCCTGATGAATTTATCAAAGCAGAAGGCGCAGAGGCTTTTGAGAAAAGGCTGGAGGCAGCTACGGACAGCTTTATGTTCCGGATAAGTATTGCTTCCGGTGATTTTCCTATGGATGAGCCACAGGGACAAAACCGGTTTTTTGAGCGGTGTGCCCAGTATCTTCTGGAACTTTCTGATGAACTGGAACGGAATCTGTATATTGAAGCAATTGTAAAAGAATACCGCAGATATGGAATCAGTGTGGAAGACCTTCGGAAGCGTGTAAACACCCTTGCTCTGAAGGGTACGCCTGCAGAGAAGCGTATCCAGCCAAAATCCGGCGGCTCTCCAATGAGAAAAAAGGAGAGCGCGGCAGATAAATCCCAGAAGCTGATGCTTACCTGGCTGGTTACCTATCCGGCAATTTTTGATACTGTGGAGAAATATCTTTCCCCTTCAGATTTTGTAGTTCCTCTTTATAAAGAGGTGGCAGAAATGCTCTGGAAGCAGCACGAAGAGGGAGATGTGAATCCGGCCAGACTTCTGAATGCTTTTACAGACAGTGAAGAGCAGAAAGAGGTGGCCTCTCTCTTTAATGCCACGATCCACCTTGAGACAAAGGAGGAACAGCAGAGAGCATTTTCCGATGCTTTGATCCGCATTAAGCAGGAGAGTCTGGCGGAGAAAAATAAAAACTGGGATCCTGCAGATATGGGGGCTTTACAGGAGCTTGTAAAGGCCAAGAAGGATCTGGAGGAGCTTGGAAGAAAAAGGCAGCAATTGCATATTTCTTTTGAATAAGGATAAAATATTAACACTATATGGAGGTTAGAGTACCTATGGAAATGAATATGGGCAAATTCAGTGAGAAACTGGTGGGACTTCTGGAGCTTGCAAAAAAGAAGAAAAACGTACTGGAATATCAGGAAATCAGTGATTATTTCAAAGACCAGCCACTGGATGCGGAACAGATGGACAAGATCTTCGATTTCCTTGAGGCAAGTGGGGTAGATGTGCTGCGTATCACAGAGAACAGTGCAGATGACCTTATGCTGGACGATGACATGGATATTGATGGTCTGGACGATGAGGAAGAAGTAGAGCTGGACAAGATTGATCTTTCTGTTCCGGAAGGTGTGAGCATTGAGGATCCGGTTCGTATGTATCTGAAAGAAATCGGTAAAGTTCCGCTTCTTTCAGCAGAAGAAGAAATCGAGCTTGCAAAGAAAATGGAACAGGGCGACGAAAATGCCAAGAAGCGTCTGGCAGAAGCCAACCTTCGTCTTGTTGTCAGCATTGCAAAGCGTTATGTAGGACGTGGAATGCTTTTTCTGGATCTGATTCAGGAAGGTAACCTTGGTCTTATCAAGGCTGTCGAAAAATTTGATTACCGAAAGGGTTACAAGTTCAGTACCTATGCTACCTGGTGGATCCGTCAGGCTATCACAAGAGCCATTGCAGACCAGGCGCGTACCATTCGTATTCCGGTTCATATGGTTGAGACGATCAACAAGCTGATCCGCGTTTCCAGACAGTTACTCCAGGAGCTTGGACGTGAACCTACTCCGGAGGAAATCGCGGAAGAGATGGACATGCCGGTTGACCGCGTGCGTGAGATCCTGAAGATTTCCCAGGAGCCGGTTTCTCTGGAGACCCCTATTGGTGAAGAGGAGGACAGCCATCTTGGAGATTTCATCCAGGATGACAATGTTCCGGTTCCGGCTGATGCTGCAGCATTTACTCTTTTGAAGGAACAGCTGGTAGAAGTTCTTGGCACTCTTACTGAGAGAGAACAGAAGGTTCTTCGCCTTCGTTTCGGGCTTGATGATGGACGTGCAAGAACACTTGAGGAAGTTGGCAAGGAGTTTAATGTTACCAGAGAGCGTATCCGTCAGATTGAGGCAAAGGCTCTTCGTAAGCTCCGTCACCCAAGCCGCAGCCGCAAGCTGAAGGATTATCTGGATTAAGGAGAGGACTATGCAGTTATCCTTACGACTGTCTGCAATCGCAGACCTGGTGACAGAAGGAAACCGGCTGGTAGATGTGGGATGCGATCATGGATATCTGCCGGTATACCTGATACAGCAGAAAAAAATTCCATCCGCCATTGCAATGGATGTGCGAAAAGGGCCACTTTCCAGGGCACAGGAACATATCCGGCAGTATGGACTGGAGGAATACATACAGACCCGGCTCTCAGACGGACTTGAAGGCTTGAAAGCCGGAGAGGGTGACACCCTTGTGATCGCAGGTATGGGCGGTCCCCTTATGGAAAGGATTCTCACAGATGGCAGGTCTGTGAGAAATTCTTTCTCTGAGCTGATTTTACAGCCACAGTCCGACATTCCCCATTTTCGCAGATTTATCCAGTCCGAAGGCTGGGAGATCACAGAAGAGAAAATGGTGGAAGAGGATGGAAAATTTTATCCCATGATGCGGGTGGTGCCTGGGGAAAATGTTCACAGCAGTTTGAAACTTAACGTGGATTCTTTCACAAAAAATACGTCTGTGAAAGCCGCTTTTTCTGAGAACCTGCATGCTGATGAAGGGGCAGAAATGCCGGAAAATCCAGCTGCTTACACCTTGGAGGAAGCCTTTGGCAAATATCTTCTTCAGGAAAAGAACCAGGTGCTTTACCGTTATCTTCAGCGGGAATCCCGGATCCGCTCCCAGATTCTGGAACAATTGGAAGCGGCACCGAAGGCAGAGGCAGTTACTGCCCGCATTTTGGAAGTAAAGGAGGAGGCGCAGCTGATCGCTGCTGCGCTGGAAGAATATGAAGGTTAAAGAACTGACAGACTGGCTGGGAGGAAAATTTCCTGCAGCAGTTGCAGAAGACTGGGATAATGTGGGACTTCTTACAGGAGATGACGAGAGTGAGGTAAAACATGTCTTTCTTGCCCTTGATCTTACCGAAACAGTGTTAGACGAGGCTATCCGGGCTGGCGCTGACATGATCGTTACCCATCATCCTATGATCTTTTCCGGTATTAAGAAGATCAATAATTACAGCTTTACAGGACGGAAGATTATCAGTCTGGTGCGCCATGGAATATCTTATTATGCAATGCACACCAACTATGATATTCTGGGAATGGCAGATTTAAGTGCCGGATATCTGGAACTGTCAGATACGAAGGTACTTTGTGCCACCGGGGAAAAAGACGGAGAGCCCATTGGCTTTGGACGCGTGGGAAATCTGCCTTGTGAGATGACTTTAAAGGAGTACGCCCTTCTTGTGAAAAAGAACCTGAAGCTTTCAGATGTGAAAGTGTACGGAAATCTGGAACAGACTGTGAAAACGGCTGCCGTATGTACCGGCTCTGGTAAAAGCATGATCCAGGATGTGCTTGCAGCCGGGGCGGATGTATATGTGACAGGTGATATTGACCACCATACCGGAATTGACACCGTAGCCCAGGGGCTTGCAATCATTGACGCAGGTCATTACGGTACGGAATATATTTTTATGGAAGATATGAAGGAAAGACTGGCAAAAGCGTTTCCGGAGCTTACAGTCAGCTGCGCAAAGGTGAGAAGCCCGTATACTATATTATAAAGGGGAGACTTGTTGTGGATGGGCGAGATGATGTCCGCCCGGAGATAAAATGAGTTGTCAGAATAATGTTGTTTGGTTTTGGTAAATGTGATTTATGTTTAGCCTAATTGGTCTTTCGGATCAGAAAAGGAGATTTTATGGATCATGCAGTGAAACTTACAATCAATGGGGAAACCAGAGAGTTTCCCATGGGAATTACCTATAAAGAAGTTGTAAAAGCGTACGAAAAGACCAGCCCGGCCCCTGTTATTCTTGTAATTGCAGGAGGCAAGATCTGTGAGCTTCATAAAAAAGCAGAACGGGACGGTGAAGTCCGGCTGGTCACCACAAAAGACAGCATTGGAAATAAAACCTATAAGCGAACTGCATGTCTGGTGCTTTTAAAGGCAATTTACGATCTTGCAGGCAAAGAAAAAGTAGATAAAGTGGTGCTTCATTATTCTGTAGGAAGCGGTTTTTACTTTACCATGGAAGGAGAACAGAAGCTGGATCAGGCATTTCTTGACCAGGTAAAGAAGCGGATGACAGAGCTGGTGGAGCAGAAAATCCCGGTGAAGAAACGAAGTGTAGGAACGGATGAAGCGATTGCACTTTTTCATCATCACAGAATGTATGATAAAGAGAAGCTGTTCCGCTATCGCAGGGTTTCCAGGGTGAATATTTACAGCATAGAGAATTTTGAGGACTATTATTATGGGGCAATGGCTTACGATACCGGCTATGTGCCATATTTTGACCTGAAGCTGTATGATGAAGGCTTTGTGCTGATTCTGCCGGAGGCTAAGACTCCGGATGTGCTTCCGGAATTCCAGCCCCAGGAGAAAATCTTCCAGGTGCAGAAGGATTCTGAAGAGTGGGGCAGAAAGCTGGAAATCTCCACAGTAGGTGAGCTGAATGACCAGATCGTTTCCCAGGGGATACAGAAGATCCTTCTTATGCAGGAGGCCATCCAGGAGTCTGGAATTGCCAGAATTGCAGAGCAGATCGTGGAGGCTGGAAACAAGAAGTTCGTCATGATCGCTGGTCCGTCCTCCTCCGGCAAGACTACCTTTTCCCACAGGCTGTCTATTCAGCTGGCGGCACATGGAATGAAGCCACATCCCATTGCTGTTGACAATTATTTTGTAAACAGAGAGCATACCCCGCTGGATGAATTCGGGGAAAAGGATTATGAGTGTCTGGAAGCCATTGATGTGGAGCAGTTCAACAAAGATATGCTGGCACTTCTTAATGGAGAGAGAGTAGAACTTCCGGTGTTTAACTTCAAGACCGGGCAGAGAGAATATAAAGGCGATTTTCTCCAGCTGGGGAAGGAAGACATCCTTGTTATTGAGGGAATTCATGGTCTGAACGACAAATTAAGCTATGCGCTTCCGAAGGAGAGCAAGTTCAAAATCTATATCAGTGCCCTCACCCAGCTGAACATTGATGAACACAACCGGATTCCTACCACAGACGGAAGGCTGATCCGCAGAATCGTCCGGGATGCAAGAACCAGAGGAACCTCTGCCAAGGATACCATTGCAAGGTGGCCATCTGTAAGAAGAGGGGAAGAGAAGAATATTTTTCCATACCAGGAAGAAGCGGATGTTATGTTTAACTCGGCACTGATCTATGAACTGGCATGTCTGAAGGTATACGCAGAGCCTCTTCTCTTCGGAATTTCCAAAGAGGAGCCGGAATATCTGGAGGCAAACAGGCTGCTGAAATTTTTTGATTATTTTGTAGCTGTGCCAAGCGAGGAAGTGCCTAATAATTCCCTGTTAAGAGAATTTATAGGGGGAAGCTGTTTTAACACCTGATGAAGCAGATGTGCTTGTAAGAAGTTGAGGAGTATTTTATGAAAATAAATCGCAAAGGCTTTACATTGGCAGAGCTTTTGATCGTGGTTGCAATTATTGCGGTACTGGTGGCTGTTGCAATACCTATTTTCGGAAGTCAGTTGGAAAAAAGCAGGGAAGCAGCAGACCTTGCAAATGTACGCGCTGCTTATGCAGAAGTGCTGACTGAGGCAAACATGGGAATCTATAATAAAGAGGTTATTGTCAATCTGAAACAGAAACAGTATGACTGGCAGTCAGCGGATGTAATTACAATTGGGGGGATCAGCCATTCGGTAAAAGAAGGCGATACGGATAACTGGATTGGAAAACCAGGAGCAGGTGGAACCTGTAAGGTTTCGTTTGACCAGAAAACGGGAACCAAATTTGTGTGGAGCGGGGATGGGACTTCTGCGTCAAATAGCTATGACATGAGTGAGGATTTCTTTGATGTATTAGAGAAGAGTGGCTGTCTGAAGGATGAGAAAATAAGCTCAAACAATGATTTTGAAATTGATTCGAAAGCAGCGGAGTTTTCAACTTTTGTCCCGAAAATTGAAAAAGTATTGGGCGAACAAAGCCTATTGAAGAATGGTACATGGGCGTTTCTGGGAAATGGAAATTCAGACAAAGCATCTGAAAGATATTTGTTCTGGACTTCATTTGATACCAATAAGGTGGGAGTTGGTAAGAAAATACCAATATTGATTCAAAGAGGAGATGGAAAATATTACGTCTCGAAATCTCTAACGGCAGAGAGAAAAAAAGGAAATGTAACATATGTGGCAATCTCCGATCACCTTTTTAATAAATGGGGGTATGAACGCGTTATTAAAGCAGGGGATGGTAAAGTGTATAACTCTCTGTCAGAAGCCTATGCTGCATATGAGAAGGTACTTGAAGGGTATAAAGACTTACCCCAGTAATTATTTACCGGGTTACTGCTTACTCCGTTTACCGTAATCTTAACAGGTTATACGACAGGGAGAAATGAGAAATAGTGCTTTACATCTTACCACAATAATGTTAAAATAGCACTTGCGCAAGCAGGCCAGGTGATCGCGGCTGGACAGACGAAAGGGTTCAGACGAGGAAAGTCCGGGCTTCACAGGGCAGGATGCCGGATAACGTCCGGTGGAGGCGACTCCCAGACCAGTGCAACAGAAATAAACCGCCATGGCTTGCCATGGTAAGGGTGGAAAGGCAGTGTAAGAGACTACCGCCGTCCTGGTAACAGGCCGGGCACATGTAAACTCCATTCGAAGCAAGACCGAGCAGAAAGCGATACGGCGGCCCGTCGTGCTTTCAGGTAGGTCGCTTGAGCCTTTCGGCAACGGAAGGCCTAGACAGATGATCACTCAACGACATAACCCGGCTTATCGGTCTGCTTGCGTATTTAAGAATCAAATTGTATGATACATATAATATGATATTTAACCTGAGAAGGTTCAGTTCTGCTGGATTTTCCCAGGTTTTTGCTTTATTGGAAATTACTCCGTAATGTTCCGATAAAGCAAAAAACGCTCCGCGAGGATGCGACCAGATGGACAGGAAATTTTACCGGAAATTTCTGTTACAAAAAAAGTGGAAGCTGTATTCAGCTTCCACAATAAAATATCAATATTGTTATAAAAACAATGATTTGCAGAGACGAATTATTTATTTCTGTGACCGGAGTATTTCTCCTCACAATATTTACATCTGTAAACCTCATTCTCCTCATCTGCCAGAACAAACACCTGATCCAGTCCCTGCTCGATGGAAGTGATACAGCGGGGATTCTTACATCTGATCACGTTTACAACCTGCTTCGGAAGACGAAGGTCTTTTTTCTCAACGATCTTCTCATCCTTAATAATATTTACGGTGATATTGTGATCAATGAAACCAAGGATATCCAGATCCAGATCTTCAATCGGGCACTCAACCTTGATGATGTCCTTTTTGCCCATCTTATTGCTCTTTGCGTTCTTGATGATCGCAACAGTACAGTCAAGCTTGTCAAGCTTCAGGTCATGATAAATAGTCATAGCCTTGCCGGCCTTGATATGGTCTAATACGAAACCTTCACGAAGTGCTCCAACATTTAACATGGCAGTTCCACCTCCAATAATGTAAGAATCAGGGCCATACGAACATATACACCGTACTGGGCCTGTTTAAAGTATGCAGCTCTCGGATCGCTGTCCACTTCAACAGAAATTTCGTTAACACGTGGAAGCGGATGAAGAATGTACATGTCATCCTTTGCAAGGGAAAGTTTCTGCTTGTCCAGTATGTAGAAATCTTTCATACGAACATAGTCTTCCTCGTTGAAGAAACGCTCCTTCTGAACACGTGTCATGTAAAGAATATCAAGCTCCGGAATAGCATCCTCCAGACGTTCTACTTCTAGGAACTCGATGTTGTTCTTTTTCAGTACGTCTTCACGGATATAGCTGGGAATACGAAGCTCTTCCGGAGAGATCAGTACAAATTTAACATTGTTGTAACGAACCAGCGCCTCGATCAGAGAGTGAACGGTACGTCCGAATTTCAGATCTCCGCACAGACCGATGGTAATGTTGTCAAGACGCCCCTTTAAGGAACGGATGGTAAGTAAGTCTGTAAGAGTCTGGGTTGGATGCTGATGACCACCGTCACCGGCATTGATAACAGGAATATTAGAAACCATAGAAGCTACCAGCGGAGCACCTTCTTTGGGATGACGCATAGCACAGATATCTGCATAGCAGGAAACAACACGAATGGTATCGGCAACAGTTTCCCCCTTCGCTGCGGAACTGGAATCTGCAGATGAGAAACCAAGAACCTTACCGCCAAGGTTCATCATAGCAGCTTCAAAACTGAGACGGGTGCGGGTACTTGGCTCATAGAAAAGTGTGGCAAGTCGTTTATCGTCACAGGTATGTGCGTATTTTTTGGGGTTTTTCTCAATATCGCTGGCAAGATCCAGAAGCTTCTCAAGCTCCGGAACACTAAGGTCCAGCGGACTCATTAAGTGTCTCATGATATACCTCCGTTATGAGTGTGTGGTTTTGGGGTAGAGTGTTACGGTTCACGAAAACTCTTTCAAAAAGGTTCTTCTGTGAGTGGTAACGCAAAATCTCTTCGACCTATCATATACTACTTGGAATGATTTTTCAAGAAGATTTTGTAAGTATTTTTTCGAAAAACAATCCAGTGAGAAACCAGACCGGGAGATAGTCCAGACGGATGACTCCTTTGTACTGATGGGGCACTCCGGAATAGTCCCAGGGGCACATGTGAAAAGCCTGCAGGATAGAACCGCTGGTAAATTCTGCCAGGTAAAATCCGGCAGTATAAAGGGAGCCTCGCAGAAGTGCCGGAAGGCTTTTCAGCTTTTTGTATACAGGCAGAATCAGGGATGCACAGCCATAAATGGGAAACATAAGAAGAGAGGTAGTCCCTTTCATGGACGCATCTCCCCGGAGCAGGGAATGGAGCCCGGTCCAGAGAATCTCCAGACACAAGCCGGTAAAACCACAGAAGAGAAAAGGGTATTTTTTCATATGCTTGGT
Organism: Ruminococcus sp. RTP21484sp1_RTP21277st1_D2_RTP21277_210401; assembly: GCF_040924225.1. Classification (NCBI taxonomy): domain Bacteria; kingdom Bacillati; phylum Bacillota; class Clostridia; order Eubacteriales; family Oscillospiraceae; genus Ruminococcus; species Ruminococcus sp. RTP21484sp1_RTP21277st1_D2_RTP21277_210401. The sequence goes on from NZ_JBCOMJ010000008.1 coordinate 54,644, forward strand.
CTCCTTGGGTAAAATGATAAAAATAACATTCCCATTCTTGCTAAATTTATGCTGCAAGGTTATAATGGAGAGAAAAAGATATTTGATAAACGAGGAGCTTTTATTATGAACTATCAGGAATGCCGTGCATATATCGATGATTCGGCGAAATACGGTTCCGTGCTGGGACTTGATAATATGCGTGAAATGCTGGACAGGCTTGGAAATCCTCAGGATGCAGTTCCTTATGTCCACGTAGCCGGAACCAATGGAAAGGGTTCCGTGATTGCTTATTTATACACCACCCTTACCCGGGTAGGCTATAAAGTGGGCAGATACATATCCCCAACTCTTTATTCTTACAGAGAACGTCTTGAGATTGCCGGCGAGAAGATCTCACAGGAAGATTTTGCAAAGTATGTGACAGAAATTTCCAGGTCAATTGACCAGATGACAGCGGTTGGCATGAATCATCCTACCCCTTTTGAGATTGAGACTGCAGCAGCGTTTTTGTATTTTAAGGAAGAAAATTGTGATCTGGTCCTTCTGGAGACCGGAATGGGCGGCAATCTGGATGCCACCAATATTGTGAAGAATACCAAACTGGCTGTGCTGGTTTCCATCAGCATGGATCATATGTCATTTCTTGGAAATACCCTTGGAGAAATCGCAGAGAAGAAGGCTGGAATTATCAAACCTGGCTGCCGGGTTGTGACCACAAAGCAGAAGCCGGAAGCGGCACAGGTGATTGCAGATACCTGCAACAAGCTTCATGTACCCTGTGTGGTATCTGACCCTGATGAGGCTGTTTTGGAAAAAGAGAGCGTATTCGGTCAGACCTTTTCTTATAAAGGAGAGGAATTTGCAATTTCCCTTGCCGGTGTTTACCAGAAAGAAAATGCAGTGCTGGCATTAAACGCCCTTGAAGAACTGGACAGACTTGGCTGGACTACTACCATGGAACAGCGGAAGGACGGTCTTCTCCACACAAGCTGGAAGGGAAGATTTACGGTTATCAATAAAAAGCCTCTTTTTATTGTAGACGGCGCCCACAATGCCGGAGCAGCCGACAAGATGGCAGAATCTATCCGACACTATTTTAATGGAAAAAAACTGATCTACATTATGGGTGTTTTTGCAGACAAGGAATATAAGATTGTCCTTGAAAAAACAGCTCATTTTGCGGAAAAAATCTATACCATAGAGACACCGGATAATCCCCGTGCACTGCCGGCAGAGGAACTGGCGAAGGCGGCAAGGGTATATAATTCCAGTGCCGAAAGTACAAAGAGCATAAAAGATGCTGTAGAAAAGGCGTTTTCCTGTGCAGGAGATGACGAGAACAGTGTGATTCTGGCATTTGGTTCACTTTCCTTTATTGGAGCGCTTACAGATGCGGTGGAAGAATATGTCGGATAAGTGTCAGGTACTGAAATGGCAGCGTGTTACTGGTCACGGAGTGAACAGTAATGGCAGTACATTGTGGAAATTGAAGTGTGCAGCAGCTGAATTTGCATGATTAAATACAAAAACTGGAGAGAAAACAATATGACAGATTTGCAGGAATGCAGACGAAAAATAGATGAAATTGACAATCAGATGGTGGAACTTTTTGAGAAGCGGATGAAGGTCTGCGAAGAGGTTGCAGAGTATAAGATCCATACCGGAAAGAAAGTGCTGGATCCGGAGAGAGAGCATGCCAAACTGGAAGAGATCAGGAAAAAAGCGCACGGTGAGTTCAACGAACTTGGAGCCCAGGAGCTTTTTCAGCAGATCATGGCCATCAGCAGAAAGCGTCAGTATCAGCTTCTCACCGAATATGGTCCGAAAGAAAAGGAAGACTTCCAAATGGTGGAGCAGCTTCCCAGAAATAATGTGACTGTTGTTTTCCAGGGGGTAGAGGGCGCCTACAGCTATGGAGCCATGCGCGCCTACTTTCAGGAAGACATTAAGAGCTATCATGTGAAGCTGTTCCGGGATGCCATGGAAGAAGTTGCAGCAGGAAGAGCAGATTACGCAGTCCTTCCTATTGAAAATTCCACAGCTGGGATTGTGACAGATATTTATGACCTTTTGACAGAATATAATCTGTTTATCGTGGGAGAGCAGATCCTGAAGGTTGAGCATGTGCTGCTTGGCCTGCAGGAGGCTGAGCTTTCCGATATTGCCGGGGTATATTCCCATCCTCAGGGGCTCGCCCAGTGTAAGGAATATCTGGAAGAGCATAGAGATTGGAAAACCACAGCAGTAACCAACACCGCCGCAGCGGCCAAAAAGGTCAGCGCAGATCAGGATAAGACTCACGCAGCGATTGCCAGCAGGGCTGCCGGAGAGATTTACAATCTGAAGGTTCTGGCAGAGAATATCTGCAAAAATGACAGCAATGTGACCAGATTTATTATTCTGGCAAAGAAACCGGTTTATGAGAATAACAGCTCCAGGATCAGTGTATGCTTCGAGGCACGTCATGCAAGCGGAACTCTTTACAATGTACTTTCCCATATGATCTATAATGGTCTGAATATGACCAAGATCGAGTCCCGGCCTATTCCGGGAAAAACCTGGGAATACCGTTTCTTCGTGGACTTCGAGGGAAATCTGCGGGACAGCGCGGTAAAGAATGCATTGCGGGGCATGGAAGCAGAGACTAGCTATTTGAAAATTCTGGGCAATTATTAAGATTATAGCTGCGAAGGCAGAGAGTGGCGGCAATTTCATTTATTGTTAAAATTAACCAAAGAATTTAAGAAGATTTTATCTGTTTTTAATATAAGAAAAGTAGAATGAAAAACGGTGCGAGTGCGTGAGCTTGTATATCCGAAAGTGTGCTGTTATGAATTGTGCGGACGGCAAAAAGGAGAAGAGACACGTAAATGCGTCATGGAATTGAGAGGAAACAAAAATGGCAAGAACAGAAGAATGTATCCTTTACCGCAATTTCGACAACGGTGAGGTACTGGACATAATGACATCACTGATGAACAACTATGAGGCTGGTGAAGAAGGCTTTGAGAATCGTAAAGAGGAATTTTTCCATATGGCAGGAAGCCTGGTGGAAATGGCAGGAATGTATGGGTTTTCCGGGAATCTGTGGCACACTTATCTGACGCAGCTTCTGGTCAATCACGAGAATGCATTCAGTACCGCTTCCGAGATCAGAGGGGCAGTGGAGGGAAGCATTAACCATCTGGCTCTTCATGATTTTGGAATTTTCAAAGAACTTTATGACTTTGATCTTGCTGTTTTTGACAGTGCGTTTGGAACAGACTGTGCTGATTTTCTCTGTAATTATGTGAATACAGGATGCAACAGCAAGGTATACAACCAGCGTATCTGCGACAGAATCTGTGATATGAGCAAAACACTGGCAGAGGCTTCTACAGTGGAAGAGTTTATGGCAGATATGGTGCAGTTCTACAAAGATTTCGGCGTAGGTAAGCTGGGATTGAACAAGGCATTTCGTATTGAGCATGGCAAGGATGGCAAGCCGGTGATCGCACCGATTACCAGAATCGCCCATGTGAATCTGGATGATCTGGTTGGATATGAAATCCCCAAGCAGAAGCTGATCGAGAACACGGAGGCTTTTGTAAGAGGAAGAAAGGCCAATAACTGCCTGCTTTTTGGTGATGCAGGAACTGGCAAATCTTCCAGCATCAAAGGTATCCTGAACCGTTATTATGACGAAGGACTTCGCATTATCGAGGTGTACAAGCACCAGTTTCAGGATCTGAATGATGTGATCGCACAGATCAAAAACCGTAATTACAAATTTATTCTTTATATGGATGATCTTTCCTTTGAGGAATTTGAAATCGAATATAAATATCTGAAAGCAGTGATCGAGGGCGGTCTTGAGAAAAAGCCGGACAACATCCTGATCTATGCAACCAGCAACAGACGTCATCTTGTTCGGGAGAAATCCGGGGATAAGCTGGAGGTGGCAGACGATGAAGATCTGCATTCCTCCGATACTGTGCAGGAGAAGCTTTCTCTGGTTTACCGTTTTGGCGTGCGGATTTATTTCGGTGCACCCAACAAGAAGGAATTCCAGAATATTGTTACTACACTTGCAGAGCGCTATGGTGTTACAATGCCTGCAGAGGAGCTTCTGACGAAGGCAAACGCCTGGGAGCTTTCTCACGGCGGTCTCACTGGAAGAACGGCGCAGCAGTTTATTGATCATGTTCTGGGAACAAGTGAGGAACAGTAAAAGATTACCAGAGATTATCTGAAATTTATGTCTGGAATGAAATAATCCTTGGCAGGAGGGAAAAACGTATGGCAGTGACCACATTTGCGGCAATTGATATCAGTTCCTATGAGATCACCATGAAAATTTTTGAATTTTCCAAAAAGGGTGGTTTCCGGACTGTGGACGATATCCGGTATCGTCTGAATCTTGGAGTAGGGGTATATTCCGGCGGAACCATGGAAGTGGATAAGGTAGATACTATTTGTGAAGTACTTAACGACTTTAAGAGAATCATGGCAGAGTACGGTGTGAAAGAATACCGCGTCTGTACCACAAGTGTTTTCCGTGAGATGAAGAATCCGCTGATTATCATTGAACAGATTTTCAGAAGAACCGGAATTCATGTGGAGGTTTTAAGCAATGCCGAGCAGCATTTTCTGGGCTATAAATCTATTGCGGCCATTGAGAATGGCTTTAAGAAAATGATCCAGAAAGGAACCGCTATTCTGGATGTGGGCGGTGGAAACCTGCAGATTTCCCTGTTTGACAAAGATGCGCTTGTAACCACCCAGAGCCTGAAAATGGGAAGCGTGCGTATCCGCCAGCGTCTGAAAGAGCTGGAGAAAACCAATACGAATTATGCACAGCTGGTGGAGGAGTTTATCCGTAATGACCTGACCGGGTTTAAGCGTCTTTATCTGAAAGACCGCGAGATAAAGAATTTGATCCTTATGGGGGATTTTCTTACTGAGACTATTTTCCGTGAGGAGAGACAGGATAACATTATTACACGGGCTGAATTTGAGAAGCGGTATGAGAATACGGTTTATAAGACCGAGACTTCACTGTCAGAGGAAATGGATATTGATCCGGAGTATGCCGCTTTGATCGTGCCAACTATGGTTATCTGTAAAGATTTTATGGATCTTTTCAATGCAGAAGCGCTTTGGATGCCAGGTGTATCTCTTCTTGATGGTATTGCCTATGATTTCGGGGAAAAGAAGAATTTTATTAAGAGTGCGCACAATTTTGAAAATGATATTCTGGTGGCAGCCAGAAACATTGCCAAACGTTATTCTACTGGAAAGGATCATATTAAGGGTACTACCGACCTTGCCCTGGCGATTTTTGACAGCATGAAGAAAGTGCACGGAATGGGAGACAGAGAGCGTCTGCTTCTTCAGATCGCAGTGCAGCTTCATGACTGTGGCAAATATATCAGTATGGGAGATGTGGCAGAGTGCTCCTATCAGATCATTATGGCTACGGAGATCATCGGACTTTCCACAGAAGAACGTCAGATCATTGCAAATGCGGTGCGCTACAATACCACAGAATTTGTTTATTACAGCGAGATCGCAGGAGAAGTCGGAATGGATCGTTCCGTATATCTTTTGATCGCCAAGCTGACTGCAATCCTTCGTATTGCAAATGCCATGGATCGCAGCCATTATCAGAAGGTAAAGAATATGAAGGCTATGCTGAAGGACAGAACCCTGCTTCTTACAGTTGATTCTGAGCAGGATATCTCCCTGGAGCTTGGACTTCTTATGGATAAAGTCGAATTTTTTGAAGAGGTATTTGGTATCCGTCTGGTATTCAGGCGTAAGAGAAAAGTGTGAGGAGGGGCACAATGGATCTGAAAAATTTTGAAAAAGCGGAGTATTTTGTGAACAGGGAGTTGAGCTGGCTGAAGTTTGACGACCGTGTTCTCTCAGAAGCAAGAGATAAAAGTCTGCCATTGTTTGAAAGACTGAAATTTACCAGCATTGTATCGTCCAATCTGGATGAGTTTTATATGGTTCGTGTGGCTTCCCTGAAGGATCAGGTTCATGCCGGCTATGAGAAAACAGATATTGCAGGAATGGGGCCAAAAGAGCAGTTGAAGGAGATTAGTGTTCAGACACATGAGCTCGTCCGTTCCCAGTACAGCACTCTGAACCGTTCCCTTCTTCCGGCGCTTGAGAAGGTGGGACTTCATCTGGTGATGGAGCACGAGAAATTAAACGAAGAACAGCAGGAGTATGTGGACCGTTATTTCGAGGATAATGTTTATCCGGTTCTTACTCCTATGGCAATGGATTCTTCCAGACCTTTCCCGTTGATTCGAAATAAGACATTGAATATTGGCGCCTTGATTTCCAAGAAGGATAAGAAAAAGGGCAAGGATGTACTGGTATTTGCCACTGTCCAGGTGCCGTCTGTACTGCCGCGTGTGGTTGTCATTCCATCCGGGAATAAAGAGGACACTACTGTGATCCTTCTGGAGGAGATTATCGAGCGCAATATTGACAAGCTTTTCCTTGGATATGATGTGGTTTGTGCACATCCTTACCGTATTATGAGAAATGCGGATCTTTCCATAGATGAGGATGGGGCGGAGGATCTTCTGGTGGAAATCCAGAAGCAGCTGAAGAAGCGCCAGTGGGGTGAGGTGATCCGCCTGGAAGTGGAGGATAAAACGGACTCCAGACTTCTTGGCATTCTGAAAAAGGAATTTGACATTAAAGAAGAGGATATTTTCTATATTAACGGACCACTGGATCTTACCATGCTGATGAAGGTTTATGGACAGGATGGCTTTGAGCAGTACAAAGAGCCGAAATATACCCCTGCTGTGGTGCCTGCATTTGCAGATACCAGCAAGGATATTTTTCAGGTGATCCGTGAGGGCGATGTATTCTTACACCACCCATATATGAGCTTTGACCCGGTTGTAAATTTTGTACGCCAGGCGGCAAAGGATCCGGATGTGCTGGCGATTAAGCAGACGTTGTACCGTGTCAGCGGAAATTCCCCGATCATTGCAGCACTTGCCCAGGCAGCGGAGAATGGCAAACAGGTTTCGGTTCTGGTAGAGCTGAAGGCACGTTTTGATGAGGAACACAATATTGTGTGGGCGAAAATGCTGGAAAAAGCAGGCTGCCATGTTATTTATGGTCTGGTTGGTCTGAAAACACACAGTAAGATTACTTTGGTGGTTCGCCGTGAGGACACCGGAATCCGCCGTTATGTCCATCTGGCAACTGGTAACTATAACGACTCCACTGCAAAGCTTTATACAGACTGTGGTATTTTTACCTGTGACGAGCGCTTCGGCGAGGATGCAACTGCAGTGTTTAACATGCTTTCCGGATATTCTGAGCCGAAGAACTGGAATCGTCTAATCGTGGCACCAATCTGGATGAAGGATCGTTTCCTGAAGCTGATCGAGAGAGAGGCAGAGCACGCGAAGAAAGGAATGCCGGCTATGATTGTAGCGAAGATGAACTCTCTTTGTGATCCGAAGATCATTGCAGCTCTTTATCATGCATCTTCCTGTGGCGTGCAGATTTACCTGCTGATCCGAGGCATCTGCTGTCTGAAAGTGGGAATCCCGGGTGTGAGCGAGAATATCCATGTACGTTCCATTGTAGGAAACTTCCTGGAGCACAGCCGTATCTTCTATTTCCACAATAATGGCAGCGACGAGATTTATATGGGAAGCGCGGACTGGATGCCTCGTAACCTAGACCGCCGTGTGGAGATTGTTTTCCCGGTTGAGGACGATCAGATCAAGAATGAGATCAAGCATGTTCTGGATCTGGAGTTCCGTGATAATGTAAAAGCCCATATTCTTCAGCCTGATGGAACTTACGAGAAGCAGGACAAGAGAGGCAAGCTTCTGATCAATTCCCAGATGGAATTCTGCAGGGAAGCCACTGAGAAAGCAGAAGCGTTAAAGAAAAAAGAGAAACATGAAAATTCCAGAGTCTTCATCCCGGCAGAACCGGCTGAGGATGTGGAAGAGTAAGAATTTAAAGTGAATTAGGAAAAATAAGGAAAGCCGCTGTATTGTGATGTGAGATTGCAATATGGAAAAATGCAGAAGCTGACGCCGATACACTTGCGTTCGAGGATTTTCAGTAAAAAATTAAGATTCTGACTGCCTAAGGTCTGAATCCAGACGCCGCAAGGTTGACGAAAAAAGTCGCTTTGCGGCGTCTTTTTGCACAAAAAGAGAAGGCATAACCCAGGCAGGAATATATTCAAACAACAAAAAAACTTCCGAATCACTTCGGAAGTTTCTAGCAGCCAGTACGAGAATCGAACTCGTGTTTTCGCCGTGAGAGGGCGACGTCTTAACCCCTTGACCAACTGGCCATGTAAGCGGTTCGCTTAACATATGTATTCAATTTGTCGGAAAATAAAGCAGCCAGTACGAGAATCGAACTCGTGTTTTCGCCGTGAGAGGGCGACGTCTTAACCCCTTGACCAACTGGCCTTGTCAACCGACTCGCTTAGTATATCTTACTTTGCAGGAGAATGCAAGCACTTTTTTTATTTTTTTTGCGAAAAATTGAAAAACTCCGAAAAAAGCCAGGAAATAAGCGGGTTTGCGGTGTCAAAAAAATTTTGAACAAAATAGAAAAACCAAATTTTACTTGCAAAAATACCATAAACTGGGGTATGATATAGAACGAATGTTTGAACAGAAGATAAGAATGGAAAGAAAGCGGACATACTGTCCGCTTTTCACAACCATTGGAATAAATGCTGAAGCCCAGACAGTGCATCATGAAGCGCGTTACTGTGAACGGAGTGAACAGTAACAGTCTGAATAATAGTAAGAAAGGAATTAACACCATGGCAAAGAAAGACACTTACGACGCGGGTAGTATTTCTGTCCTGGAAGGATTGGAAGCTGTCCGGAAACGTCCGGGAATGTACATCGGAAGCGTATCCAGGAAAGGCCTGAACCACCTGATCTATGAGATCGTGGACAATGCGGTAGATGAGCATCTGGCTGGTTACTGCTCTAATATCGAGGTGACCCTGGAGAAAGACGGTTCCTGTACGGTCACCGATAATGGACGAGGAATACCGGTGGATATGCATGCGAAAGGGGTATCTGCAGAGCGTCTTGTATTTACCACCCTCCATGCAGGCGGTAAATTTGACAACTCTGCTTATAAGACAAGCGGTGGACTTCATGGCGTTGGTTCTTCCGTTGTAAATGCCCTGTCCACATATCTGGATATTAAGATCAGCCGTGACGGATTTGTACATCACGATCATTATGAGAGAGGTATTCCCACGATTGAACTGGAAGAGGGACTTCTCCCCAGACTTGGCAAGACCAGACAGACCGGAACCTGCGTAAATTTTCTTCCAGACCCGGAGATTTTTGAGAAAACAAGATTTTCATCCACAGAAGTAAAGAGCCGTCTCCATGAGACTGCATACCTGAATCCCAACCTTACCATTCATTTCATGGATCTTCGTGGTGATACGCCTGAAGATATCACTTATCATGAGCCAGATGGAATCGTGGGATATATCAAAGACCTGAATCACAATTCCGAAGCTCTCCACGAACCGATTTATCTGAAAGGAGAAGCCGACGGAATCCAGGTAGAAGCAGCATTTCAGTACACCAACGAATTCCGTGAGAACGTACTTGGCTTCTGCAATAATATTTACAATGCAGAAGGCGGCACTCATCTTACCGGATTTAAAACAACCTTTACAACGGTGATGAATACTTACGCCCGTGAGATCGGTATTCTGAAGGAAAAAGATGCTAATTTCACAGGAGCGGATATCCGTAATGGAATGACAGCGGTTGTTTCCATCAAGCACCCGGAGCCACGCTTTGAGGGGCAGACCAAGACCAAGCTGGACAATCAGGATGCAGCCCGTGCCACGGGAAAAGTAATGTCTGAGCAGCTGGTACTCTATTTTGACCGAAACCTGGAAACCTTGAAGACCATTTTGTCCTGTGCGGAAAAAGCTGCCAAGATTCGTAAGACAGAGGAGCGTGCCAAGACCAACCTTCTCACCAAGCAGAAATATTCCTTCGATTCCAATGGAAAGCTTGCCAACTGCGAGAAAAAAGATCCTTCACTTTGTGAAATCTTTATCGTAGAGGGAGATTCCGCTGGTGGCTCTGCAAAGACTGCCAGAGATCGTAATTATCAGGCAATCCTTCCGATCCGCGGTAAGATCCTGAATGTGGAGAAAGCCACCATTGACAAGGTGCTTGCAAACGCAGAAATCAAGACTATGATCAATGCATTTGGATGCGGATTTTCCGAAGGCTATGGAAATGACTTTGATATCACTAAACTTCGTTACGACAAGATTGTGATTATGGCCGATGCGGATGTGGATGGTGCTCATATTTCCACACTTTTACTTACTTTATTCTATCGTTTTATGCCAGAACTGATCTACGAGGGACATGTTTATATTGCCATGCCCCCTCTTTACAAAGTAATGCCGAAGAAAGGTGCCGAAGAGTACCTGTATGATGATAAGGCACTGGAGAAATACCGTCGCAGTCACAAGCCGGGAAGCTTTACCCTCCAGAGATACAAAGGTCTTGGAGAGATGGATGCCCAGCAGCTTTGGGAGACAACCTTAAATCCGGAAACCCGGAGAATGAAGCGGGTGGAAATCGAGGATGCCCGTATGGCTTCCAGCGTGACAGAGATCCTGATGGGAAGCGACGTGCCGCCAAGAAAGGCATTTATTTACGAGCATGCAACTGATGCAGAACTGGATATTTAAGAAGGCTGAAATCCGAAAGAGCAGGATTTTTCGGACGAAAAAGCAGAATATGGTCTGAACGTAATATAGCAGAGTATTTTGCAAGAGGAGAACCTCAGATTTTAGCTTAGAGCGTGTTTGAAAGGAAAACAGATTATGGAAACAAAGCAGGAGAATGTAATTGCCACGGACTATGCGGACGTGATGCAGAAATCCTATATAGATTATGCCATGAGCGTTATCATTTCCAGGGCACTTCCGGATGTCCGCGATGGCCTGAAGCCGGTACAGCGAAGAACCCTGTATGATATGTACGAGCTTGGGATCCGTTACGACCGTCCATATCGTAAGTGCGCCCGTATCGTTGGAGATACCATGGGTAAATACCACCCTCACGGGGACAGCTCTATTTATGAAGCACTGGTTGTAATGGCACAGGATTTCAAGAAGGGCAAAACCCTGGTAGACGGCCACGGAAACTTCGGCTCCATTGAGGGAGACGGCGCCGCTGCCATGCGATATACAGAGGCAAGACTGGAGAAACTGACCCAGGAGGTTTTTTTGGCAGATCTTGACAAAAATGTAGTAGACTTTATGCCAAACTTCGACGAGACAGAGAAGGAGCCTCAGGTGCTTCCGGTGAAGATTCCCAACCTTCTGGTAAACGGTGCAGATGGTATCGCCGTAGGTATGGCCACCAGCATTCCGCCTCATAACCTTGGGGAGGTTGTGGATGCGGTGAAAGCTTATATAAAGAACAACGACATCAGTGTGAAAGGCCTGATGCGTTATCTGAAAGGACCGGATTTTCCTACAGGCGGTCTGGTTGTAAATAAAGATGATCTTCTGAATATTTATGAGACCGGAAGCGGCAAGCTTCGTCTCCGCGGTAAAGTGGAAGTGGAAAAAGTAAAAGGCGGCCGCCAGCAGCTGGTGATCACCGAGATTCCGTACACCATGATCGGTGCCAATATTGGAAAATTCCTTAACGACGTAGCCTCCCTTGTAGAAACCAAGAAAACCACAGATATTGTGGATATTTCCAACCAGTCCTCCAAGGAAGGAATCCGTATTGTACTGGAACTGAAAAAGGATGCAGATGTAGAGAATCTCACCAACATGCTCTACAAGAAAACCAGACTGGAAGACACTTTCGGAGTCAATATGCTGGCTGTTGCAGACGGACGTCCGGAAACCTTAAGCCTGAAGCAGGTGATAGAGCACCATGTGGATTTTGTGTTCGAGGTGACTACCCGCAAGTACAAGACTCTTCTGGGAAAAGAGCTTGAGAAAAAGGAAATCCAGGAAGGCCTTATCAAAGCCTGTGATGTAATCGATCTGATCATTGAGATCCTTCGAGGCAGCAAGAGCCGTGACCAGGTTAAGAAGTGTCTGGTAGAGGGTATCACAGAGGGAATCAAATTCAAGTCAAAAGCCAGTGAGAAAGCTGCAAAGAATCTGAAATTTACGGAGAATCAGGCTACAGCCATTCTGGAAATGCGTCTGTACCGTCTGATCGGACTGGAAATTGAGGCTCTTCAGGCAGAGTATGACCAGACTATGAAAAATATTGCTTCTTATGAAGATATTCTGAACAACTATGATTCCATGTGTGAAGTGATTATTGAAGAACTTGATGGAATCAAAAAAGAATACAGCACCAAGAGAAGAACTGTGATCGAGAACGCAGAAGAGGCAGTTTACGAAGAAAAGAAGATGGAAGAGACAGAGGTCTGCTTCCTTATGGACCGCTTCGGCTATATGCGCCTTATTGATAAGAATGCTTATGAGAGAAACAAAGAGGCTGCCCATGCAGAGAATAAATTTATTTTTACCTGTATGAATACAGACAAGATCTGCATTTTCACAGATATGGGACGCATGCATTCCATCAAAGTGGCAGACATTCCGCTGGTGCGCTTCCGTGACAAGGGAACTCCGGCTGATAACCTGAGTAACTACGACAGCAGCCAAGAGCAGATCCTTTATGTGGCACCTGTAGGACAGGTGAAATTATCCACCCTGTTGTTCGTGACTAAGACCTCCATGTGCAAGCTTGTCGCAGGTGAGGAATTCGATGTGGCAAAGAGAACGATTGCATCTACCAAGCTGGGAGAAGAGGATCAGCTGATATTTGTAGGTCCTGCAGATGAAATGGAACAGGTGGTGTTCCAGAGTCAGAATGGCTATTTTCTCCGTATCCTGAAAACGGATGTTTCTACTATGAAGAAGACCTCTGTTGGTGTAAGAGGAATGAAGCTGGGGGACGGGGATGTTCTTGAGCATGCCTATCTGGTGGAACCGAGACAGGAGTACACCATTCAGTATCACGACAAGCCGTATGCATTGAACAAGGTAAAGCTGGCCAAACGTGATACCAAGGGTATGAAGCCCAGAATCTAAGCAGCAGATTATGAAGAAAAGGCTGTTATACAGGTTGTGTAGCGGAAGCTCAAAAGAGCTGAGAGTAAAAGCTGTTGCTGGTGAAACAAGCTTAACAATACTGTCAAAATGGGTTAAAACCTTGTAAAATGGGCATTTATAAGAAAAAGCCCTTGCAATTTGGATTTAAAGGTGTTAGAATAATACAAGAAATCAGAACTTGTTGACAAAGGAGTGGGCGTGAGCCCACTCTTTTTGATGATAAGGACCAGAGCGGCATTCGCAGGTGATAACCGCGAATACCGGATTAGAGCGTGTTTGAAAAAGGCTCTAGAGAGGCAGGTGGGAAAAATGAGCAGAAAAGAAGAGTATGAACAGAAAGCAGAAGCATTGTTATCTCCGATCGTAGAAAGCAATGGATTCGAACTGGTAGATGTGGAATATGTCAAGGAGGCAGGAAACTGGTATCTTCGCGGCTACATTGACAAACCAGGCGGAATCACAGTGAATGACTGCGAGACAGTAAGCAGGGCTTTCAGCGACAGGCTTGACGAAGATGATTTCATCGAGGACAGCTACATCATGGAGATCAGTTCTCCGGGACTTGACAGACCTCTGAAGAAAGAAAAAGATTTTGCCAGAAGCATTGGCAAACTGGTAGAAATCAGAACCTACCGGCCAATCGAGAAACAGAAAGAATTTTGTGGTGAACTGACAGCATATGATAATAACAGTGTGACCATTGATGAGGAGGGAACTCCTCGCACTTTCGATAAGAAAGACATTGCACTGGTGCGTCTGGCGATTGATTTTTGAGTTACCATGAAAGTCCGGACCGGCAGCTGTGGGAGTACCACAGGCGCGGAACAGCTGACTTTCATATAGGAAGATGCTGCCAGTAGGCGACATGTCCGATTTAAGAAATAAGCGATTATGCTGGAAAGCAAAAAGGAGGAAATAAGAAAAATGAACAAGGAGTTAATGGGTGCTCTGGACGAACTGGAACGCGAGAAAAATATCAGCAAGGAAACTTTGCTGGATGCCATTGAGCAGTCCCTGATCCAGGCATACAAGAATCATTTTGGAAAAGCTGACAATGTACATGTTACCATTAACAGAGAAACAGGCGATTTCAGTGTATATGCAGACCGCAGGGTTGTAGAATTCGTAGAAGATCCTGCTGAGGAGGTTTCTCTTGTAGAAGCACAGAAGCAGAATACCAATGCAGAGGTTGGCGATATCCTGAAGGTACCGGTTCACTCTGACAAATTTGGCCGTATTGCAACACAGAATGCAAAGAACGTAATCCTTCAGAAAATCCGTGAGGAAGAGCGTAAAGTTCTGTTTGACCAGTATCACGGCAATGAGAAAGAGGTTGTTACCGGCATTGTACAGCGTGTGGTAGGACATAATGTAAGCGTAAATCTTGGCAAGGCAGATGCAATCCTTGCTGAGAATGAGCAGGTGAAGGGTGAGACCTTCAAGCCTACTGAGAGAATCAAAGTGTATATTCTTGAGGTAAAGGATACACCGAAGGGACCTCGTATCCTTGTTTCCAGAACACATCCTGGCCTTGTAAAACGCCTCTTTGAGTCTGAGGTTGCTGAGGTGAAGGACGGAACTGTTGAGATCAAGAGCATTGCCCGTGAGGCAGGTTCCCGTACCAAGCTGGCAGTATGGAGCAACGATCCTGATGTAGATCCGGTTGGAGCATGTGTTGGTGTAAATGGTGCCCGTGTAAGTGCGATTGTAAATGAGCTTCGCGGTGAGAAGATTGATATCATCAACTGGGATGAGAATCCTGCAATCCTGATCGAGAATGCATTAAGCCCGGCGAAGGTAATCGCTGTTATGGCAGATCCGGATGAGAAGACTGCACTTGTTGTGGTTCCGGATTACCAGCTTTCCCTTGCAATCGGTAAAGAAGGACAGAATGCACGTCTTGCAGCACGTCTGACTGGATTTAAGATTGATATCAAGAGTGAAACCCAGGCAAGAGAGTCCGGCGACTTCTATGATTATGACGAGGATGACGATGAGTACTATGAGGATGACGAGTACGAAGAGTCTGAGGAGTCCGCTACAGAAGAAATTTCTCAGGATAGCGAAGAAACAGCTGCCGGTGAAGAGTCTGAAGAGACTGAGGATGCGGTAGAGAATGAAGACGAAGAATAAAATTCCCATGCGCCAGTGTACTGGCTGCAGAGAAATGAAGAATAAAAAAGAAATGATCAGGGTGTTGAAAACCGCAGAGGATGAGATCATTCTGGATGCTACAGGTAGGAAAAACGGTCGCGGAGCCTACATCTGCAAGAGCCGTGAGTGCCTGGAGAAAGCCAGAAAGAATCACGGACTGGAGCGTTCTTTGAAAGCAGCTATCCCGGATGAGGTTTATGATAGCCTTGAGAAGGAGTTTGATAGTATTGAAGAATAATAAAGCGCTGTCCCTGATCGGACTTGCAACAAAGGCCGGAAAGACAGTCAGCGGAGAGTTTTCCACTGAGAAATCCATTAAGACCGGCAAAGGATATCTGGCAATCGTAGCCGGAGATTCTTCGGATAACACCAAGAAGAAATTCCGGAACATGTGTGAATTTTACGAAGTGCCCTTGTATATCCTTTCAGATAAAGAAACGTTAGGGCATGCCATGGGCAAGGAATTCCGTGCCAGCCTGGCTGTACAGGACTGGAATTTTGCAGAAGCTATCAGGAAGGTGCTGCAGGATGAGGGGAAGGAGCTCTAGAGCATACCACTGTTGTCTGAGAAAACGACCTGAACCAAAGAGGAAAAAGCGTTCCAGGGAATGCTTTTAAATGTTCCCGGGAAATGATTTTTGATAATACGAGCTGCGGAGAACTTGTGAAAGCGTATCCTGACTCGTACTGGTGAAGGGAGAATGGCATATGGTGATAAATTCACATGAGCCTGCCAAAGACAGAAATAAGCAAAACAGAGAGAATAAAAACAGAGTGAAAAAAGTTATAGATACGGGAAAGGAGAAAGGAATAACATTGGAGACTCCTAAGACAGAAGAGCAGAAAGTGTCAGTAAAGAAAGAAGGCGACGGTGCAGAGGCACCGAAGAAGAAAAAAAATATTATCCGCGTATATCATGCACAGAATGCAAGTGACGGCGGGAAGAACAGAAAGAAACCAGCTGGAGAGAGAAAGCCACGTCCACAGGGCACACGTCCTGCAGCACAGGCACAGCCGGCAGCGAAAGCAGAGGCACCTGTAAAGGCAGCACCGAAGCCAGAAGCTCCTAAGACAGAAGCACCGAAGCCGGTAAGTGCACCGAAGCCGGTAAGTGCACCGAAGGCTGAAGCTCCTAAGACAGAAGCACCAAAGGCAGAAGCACCAAAGGCAGAAGCACCAAAGAGCGCACCGATAAGTGCACCGAAGACAGAGCCTGCAAAACCGGTTCAGGCTGCACCAAAAGCAGAAGCTCCAAGGACAGAATCCCAGAGACCAGCTGCACAGCAGAACAGAAACGACGGCCAGCAGCGTCAGGGAAATAGCCAGGGCAACCGTAATTTCCGTCAAGGCGAAGGCCGCGACAATAATCGCGGGGATAACAATCGTGGTGACAGAAATGGGAACGGAGGCAGATTCGGCCAGGGAAGACCACAGGGCGGCCAGGGCGGATTCCGCGGAAACAGAAATAATGATGGTCAGGGAAGACCTGTAAGACAGGGAGATTCCCAGAACAGAGGACCGCGCCAGGGTGATGGAAACGGACGTGGATTCCGTCAGGGCGGTGACAACAGAGACAATAGAAATGGAAACGGAAATGGCAGCAGATTTGGCCAGGGAAGACCACAGGGCGGTCAGGGACGTTTCGGAGGAAAAGACGGAGATAACCGTAGTGAAGGACGCTTTGGCGGACAGAACCACCAGGGTGGACAGCGCTCCGGCGGTGCAAGAAGAAGCGGCGGATCTGACGCAATCTTTACACCAGAGCTGACCAAGACATCCAAGGACAGCAAGCGTGAGCGTGACAGAGAGAACAAGAATAAAAAGAAAGATTTCGATAAGACATCAGGTGGCGGACACAGACCAAACCAGGGCGGCAGAAACCAGATGTCCAGAATCCCGAAAGCACTTCAGAAACCTGCTCCGCAGCAGAAACAGGAAGAGAAGAAACCGGAGATCAAGGAGATCACAATTCCGGAGAAGCTTACCATCCGCGAGCTTGCAGAAGCGATGAAGATGCAGCCATCTGCAATTGTTAAGAAGCTGTTCATGGAAGGTCAGATGGTAACGGTAAACCACGAGATCGATTTCGAGCAGGCAGAAGAGATTGCTCTTGGATTTGACATTATTGCAGAAAAAGAAGAAAAAGTAGATGTAATTGAGGAACTTTTGAAAGAGGAAGAGGAAGACGAATCCACAATGGTTTCAAGACCACCGGTAGTCTGTGTAATGGGACACGTTGACCATGGTAAAACTTCTCTTCTGGATGCAATCCGTAAGACAAACGTAACAAGAGGTGAGGCTGGTGGAATCACACAGCATATCGGTGCTTATGTAGTTGATATCAACGGACAGAAGATCACCTTCCTTGATACACCGGGACATGAGGCATTCACTGCCATGCGTATGCGTGGAGCAAACTCTACAGATATCGCTGTTCTTGTAGTTGCAGCTGACGATGGTGTTATGCCGCAGACAGTAGAAGCTATCAGCCATGCAAAGGCTGCTGGCGTTGAGATCATCGTTGCCATCAACAAGATCGATAAGCCAAGTGCAAATATTGAACGTGTAAAACAGGAGCTTTCCGAGTATGAGCTGATTCCGGAAGACTGGGGTGGAACAACACCGTTCGTTCCGGTATCTGCCAAGACTGGAGAGGGCATTGATGACCTTCTTGAAATGATCCTTTTAACAGCAGAGGTTTCTGAACTGAAAGCAAACCCGAACCGCGCAGCAAGAGGTCTTGTGATCGAGGCTCAGCTGGATAAAGGTAAAGGACCGGTTGCTACGATCCTTGTACAGAAGGGTACTCTTCACGTTGGAGATTTTATCGCAGCCGGAGCATGCAATGGTAAAGTACGTGCCATGATGGATGATAAGGGACGCCGTGTAAAACAGGCTGGTCCGTCTACTCCTGTAGAGATCCTTGGTCTTGGCGATGTTCCTAATGCCGGAGAGGTTCTCATGTCCTTTGAGAATGATAAAGAGGCTAAGAATTTTGCAGCAGCATTTGTTTCCGAGAATAAGAACCGTCTTCTTGAGGAAACTAAGGGTAAACTTTCCCTGGATAACCTGTTTGACCAGATCCAGGCAAGCGACCTTAAGGAGCTCCCGATTATTGTCAAAGCCGATGTACAGGGTTCTGTAGAGGCTGTAAAACAGAGTCTTGTAAAACTTTCCAATGAGGAAGTTGTTGTAAGAGTGATCCATGGCGGCGTTGGTGCTGTCAATGAGTCTGATGTCAGCCTTGCTGCTACATCAAATGCGATCATCATCGGATTCAACGTTCGTCCTGATACCACAGCGAAACAGCTGGCAGAGCAGGAAGGCGTAGATCTTCGTCTGTACCGTGTTATCTACCAGGCAATTGAGGACGTGGAAGCTGCCATGAAGGGTATGCTGGATCCGGTATTCGAGGAGAAGGTAATCGGCCATGCAGAGGTTCGTCAGCTGTTCAAGGCTTCCGGTGTCGGTACTATCGCAGGAAGCTATGTGCTTGACGGTACCTTCCAGAGAGGATGCAAGGTACGCATCACCAGAGGCGAGGAGCAGATCTACGAAGGTGAGCTGGCTTCCCTTAAGAGATTTAAAGATGATGTCAAAGAAGTTCGTGCAGGCTATGAGTGTGGTCTTGTATTCCAGGATTTCAATGACGTTAAAGAAGAAGATAAAGTTGAAGCATATATTATGGTTGAGGTGCCGCGCTAGAGCGTAGTAATCGCAGGTGTCAGTTGGGGGCAAGCTCATTGCCCCCAATTTTCCGTTGTCCAGAGCCTGCACTCATATAGGAGACCAAAAAATGAGAAAAAACAGCATTAAAAATACAAGGATCAATGCAGAAGTTCAGAAAGAACTGAGCAACATTATCCGCGGTGAGATCAAGGATCCCCGCATCCATCCCATGACATCTGTCATGGCTGTGGAGGTTGCACCGGATCTTAAGACCTGCAAGGCATTTATCAGTGTCCTTGGCAGCGAGGAATCCAAGCAGTCCACAATTAAAGGGCTGAAAAGTGCAGAAGGCTATATCCGCCGTCAGCTTGCGAAGAACCTGAATCTTCGCAATACGCCGGAAATCCGCTTCATTCTGGATGAGTCCATTGAATATGGCGTAAATATGTCCAGACTTATCGATGATGTGATCGAACACGACCATTCGAAGGGCACTGAGAGTGAGGACGGGGAAAACCAGGATACAGCAGAAACTGAAGACGAAGAGTAAAAATCGAGGTGAAGGGAATGGAGAGAATCGAAGAAATTCTGGATGGCGTAAAGACCATGGGAATTGGGGGACATGTTCGCCCAGATGGTGACTGTGTAGGTTCCTGCATGGCACTTTATCTGTATATAAAGAAATGGTATCCTGAAATCAAGGCAGATATCTATCTGGAGAAGCCGAAGCCGGTATTCGGACATATTGCATGCATGGATGAGGTACATTATGAAGCAGGTGAGCCCAGAGAGTATGATCTTTTTGTGACCTGTGATGTGAGCGCTCCTGACCGTCTGGCAGTAGCGGCTGATTATTTCGCTTCTGCGAAAAAGACCGTCTGCATTGACCATCATGTGAGCAATCCGGGATTTGCAGATGTGAACCACGTACATGGTGAGATCAGCTCTGCCAGCGAGGTTCTGTATAAGCTTCTTGACAAAGAAAAAATCAATCTGGATATTGCAACTGCTATTTATACCGGAATGATCCACGATACAGGTGTATTCCAGTATTCCTCCACATCTCCGGACACCATGCGCATTGCCGGCGACCTGATGGAAAAAGGTGTTGATTTTTCCAATATTATTGACGAATCCTTCTATCAGAAGAGCTACATTCAGAATCAGGTCATGGGGCGTGTTCTGGCAGAGAGCATTATGCTTCTGGATGGTAAATGTATCGTTGGCTACATGAAGCTGAGAGACATGGATTTCTATGGTGTAAAGCCGTCAGACCTGGATGGAATCGTAAGCCAGCTCCGTCTTACGAAAGGTGTGGAAGTGGCAATGTTTATTTATGAGCATGAAAGCCAGGTGTTTAAGGTATCACTCCGTTCCAACGGTTCTGTAGATGTAAGCAAGATTGCTTCCTATTTCGGAGGAGGCGGACATGTGAAAGCAGCAGGCTGTGATCTGGCCGGCTCCATGTATGACGTTATCAATAATATTTCAGAACAGATCGAAAAACAGCTTTTAGGACAGGATAAGTAATGGCAGATTTTCAGGGAATCATTGTAATTCACAAGGAAAAGGGCTTTACCTCCCATGATGTGGTAGCCAAGCTTCGGGGAATTCTCCATATGAAAAAGATAGGGCACACAGGTACTCTTGACCCGGATGCTACCGGTGTTTTGCCGGTAGCTCTTGGAAAGGGCACCAAGCTGGTGGATCTTCTTACAGATAAGGAAAAAACGTATGAGGCAGTGCTTCATCTGGGAATCGACACGGATACCCAGGATATGTCCGGAACAGTTCTGGAAGAGCGGCCAGTGAATGTGACTGAGGAGGAAGTGCGAAAAGTACTGAAAAGCTTTGTAGGGGAGCAGCTTCAGGTTCCGCCTATGTATTCTGCTCTGAAGGTAAATGGAAAGAAACTTTATGAGCTGGCAAGAGAGGGCAAAACGGTTGAGCGAAAAGCCCGGCCAGTGTGCTTCTACGAGATAGAGCCTCTGGAATTTCATCTTCCGCTGGTGAAAATAAGAGTGACCTGCAGTAAGGGAACCTATATCCGCACCTTGTGCCATGATATTGGTGAGAAGCTTGGCTGTGGCGGCTGTATGGAAGAACTGCTCCGGTCAAGGGTAGGCCGGTATTCTCTCTCTGAGAGCCATACGCTTGCCCAGGTGGAAGCTGCCGTGGCAGATGGAACCGTCCAGGATATGATCGATCCGGTAGAGGCAGTTCTGGCTGAGTACCCCGCTCTTTATGCGGATTCTTACGGGGACAGGCTTCTGGCAAATGGAAATCCGCTGTCCGACAATCTGGTGAGTCCCCAGCACAAAGAAGGCTGGGTGCGCATGTACGCCAGTGACGGAACTTTTACAGGTATTTTTCAGTGGGATGCAGGGGAGAAGAAATATTATCCGGTGAAAATGTTCTGAATAATAAAGTGACGATTTGGCAGGTGCTGAATAGTCACCAATCAGACATAAACTGGTGTGACAGGAGAGATTATGGAATACCTGAAGATAGAGGGTGAGTTTCCAAAGCTTGCCAACTGTGCAGTAACAATGGGAAAATTTGACGGGATCCACCGTGGCCACAGGAAACTGGTTGAGAAGATCAGGGAGCGGAAGACACTTGGAGAACAGGCTGTTCTTTTTGCCATTGATGCTTCCAGCAACATGATCCTTACCAGCCAGGAGCGCGCTTCCCTTCTTGAAAAGCTTGGCGTGGATGTGCTGGTAGAATGCCAGTTAAATGACAGGATCCGGCATATGAAGGCTGAGAATTTTATAAAAGAGATTCTTATGGGAGATCTTGGGGCATCCTACGTAGTAGTAGGAGAGGACAACCGGTTTGGCTTTGAGCGGAAAGGTACGCCCCGGCTTCTTATGGAATTTGGAGAAAAGTATGGCTTTGATGTGGAAATCCTTTCCAAAGAAATGGATGGACACAGGAAGATCAGCAGTACCTATATCAGAGAAGAACTGAAAAAAGGAAATATGGAGAAAGTTACTTCCCTTATGGGAAGGGATTACTTTGTGGAAGGCCAGGTGGTGCATGGCAGGGGAATGGGACATAAGGTCCTGCTTCCCACCACCAATCTCGTGCCTCCCAGGACCAAGATCCTGCCGCCAAACGGTGTGTATGTGACAAGCTCTTATTTCGGGGATAAGATATACCACGGAATTACCAACATTGGCTGTAAGCCTACGGTTGGTGAGAGCTTTATAGGGGTGGAAACCTATCTTTTTGACTGTAAGGAAGATCTCTACGGAGAGGAATGCCGGGTGGATTTCAAAAAGTTTTTGAGGCCGGAACGGAAATTTCCCTCTCTTGAGGCGCTGAAGAGCAGACTTCTGGCGGATGCAGAGGATGGCCGGAGATTTTTTGAAAAAACTGAGAAATAATATCGGGAAGAAAAACGAAAAAAACAGTTTACAGAATCTGGCGGGTATGCTATACTAGGCAAGGTGTGAGTAGGTTTACTTCCTGCGTTCACATATCAGACAGCCCATATTCAGGGGTTGGACACTCCGACCGTCTCTTAATATGCGGCGATTACGTCCCCACAGGAATACCTGCATGGGAGACCATTAAGAATAATAAGGAGGAAATCAAGATGATTTCAAAAGAAAAGAAAACAGCAATTATGAAAGAGTATGCAAGATGTGAGGGAGATACTGGTTCACCAGAGGTACAGGTAGCTGTTCTTACTGCAAGAATCCAGGAGCTTACTGAGCATTTACAGAACAACCACAAGGATCATCATTCCAGACGTGGTCTGCTGAAAATGGTAGGTCAGAGACGTGGACTGTTAGCTTACTTAAAGAAAACAGACATCGAAAGATACCGTGCACTGATTGAGAAATTAGGTTTAAGAAAATAATTAGTATGCGGAAGGGGCGGATATCCATCCGCCCTATTTTAAGATGTGAGGAAAGTTATGATTGTTCACTGACAAGCTTTCTACCGGAGCTTTTGTGGATAGTGATAAGTGTCACAATAGAGGCACTATTGTCTGTAAGGGCAACCTGACAGATAAAGATTTCCGAGACTTCTGAAAAGGACATTTGAAGAGAACATTTGAAGAGAACTGTTCCCAGCAATATCAAATGTATTTTTCAGTCGTTTCGGACTTCTGTTGTGACAGAGGCAAAGAGAGCTGCAATATACGTCGGTCAGAACTGGTTTTTACAGCTTCTGCAGAAGTGTAAGGTGGCTTCAGATCAATATTTTATATGAAAAAGGAGAGAAGACATGTACAAAAGTTATTCCATGGAATTAGCTGGAAGAACACTTACCGTAGATATCGGACGTGTTGCGAAACAGGCCAATGGCGCAGCACTTATGCATTATGGTGATACCACTGTACTTGCTACAGCAACTGCATCCAAGGAGCCAAGAGAGGGAATCGACTTTTTCCCATTAAGCGTTGAATATGAAGAGAAAATGTACGCCGTAGGAAAGATTCCGGGCGGTTTCAATAAGAGAGAAGGAAAGGCAAGCGAGCACGCAATCCTTACCTCCCGTGTTATCGACAGACCTATGCGTCCTTTGTTCCCGAAGGATTACAGAAACGACGTAACACTGGTAGACATGGTTATGTCTGTAGATCCGGAGTGCAACCCGGAGATCCCGGCTATGCTTGGTTCTTCCCTTGCTACCTGTATTTCTGATATTCCATTTGATGGCCCATGTGCAACGACACAGATCGGCCTGATCAATGGAGAGTATGTTGTGAACCCTACACTGGCTCAGAAGGATATTTCTGATCTTCAGCTGACAGTAGCTTCCACAAGAGACAAAGTTATCATGATCGAGGCCGGTGCCAACGAGGTTCCGGAGGATCAGATGATCGAGGCTATTTATAAAGCACATGAGGTAAACCAGGAGATCATCAGATTCTTCGATCAGATCATCGCTGAGTGCGGTAAAGAGAAACACAGCTATGAGTCCTGTGCAGTTCCGCAGGAGCTGTTTGACGCCATCAAGGAGATCGTTCCTCCGGAAGAAATGGAAGTTGCCGTATTCTCTGATGACAAGCAGACAAGAGAGAACAATATTGCAGAGATCACAGACAAGCTGAAAGAAGCTTTCGCAGAGAAAGAGGAGTGGCTTGCTGTTCTTGGTGAGGCTGTTTACCAGTATCAGAAGAAGACCGTTCGTAAGATGATCCTGAAAGATCACAAACGTCCGGACGGCCGTGCAATCACACAGATCCGTCCTCTGGCAGCAGAGGTTGACATCATCCCGAGAGTACATGGCTCTGCTATGTTCACCCGTGGACAGACTCAGATTTGTACGATCACTACTCTGGCACCTCTTGCAGAGGCACAGAGAATTGACGGACTTGACGAGTTTGAGACAAGCAAGAGATATATGCATCACTACAATTTCCCGTCCTATTCTGTAGGTGAGACAAAGCCATCCAGAGGACCGGGACGCCGTGAGATCGGTCATGGAGCACTTGCTGAGAGAGCACTTGTACCGGTTCTTCCAAGCGTAGAAGAATTCCCATATGCAATCCGTACTGTATCCGAGACCTTTGAGTCAAACGGATCTACCTCCCAGGCAAGTATCTGTGCATCCACCATGTCTCTTGAGGCTGCCGGTGTACCGATTAAGAAGCCGGTTGCAGGTATTTCCTGTGGTCTTGTAACAGGTGACACAGATGATGATTATATCGTTCTTACTGATATCCAGGGTCTTGAGGACTTCTTTGGCGACATGGACTTCAAGGTAGCCGGAACTCATGACGGTATCACAGCGATTCAGATGGATATTAAGATCCACGGTCTTACAAGACAGATCGTAGAAGAAGCAATCAGACGTACTAAGGAAGCAAGAGAGTACATCCTTAACGAAGTTATTGAGAAATGTATCCCTGCACCTCGTACAACTGTTGGAAAATATGCTCCGAAGATCATCCAGATCCAGATCGATCCTCAGAAGATCGGTGATGTTGTTGGACAGAGAGGTAAGACCATCAACACCATCATCGAGCGCACAGGCGTTAAGATCGATATCACAGATGAGGGTGCTGTATCTATCTGCGGCGTAGATGATAAGAACATGCAGGAAGCAAAGCGTATGGTTGAAATCATTGCTTCTGACTTCGAGCAGGGACAGATCCTCACCGGACAGGTTGTAAGCATCAAGGAGTTTGGCGCATTTGTTGAGTTCGCACCTGGCAAAGAGGGAATGGTTCACATTTCCAAGATCTGCAAGGAGAGAATCAACCGCGTAGAGGATGTTCTTACACTTGGAGATAAAGTGACTGTTGTATGCCTTGGAAAAGACAAGATGGGAAGAATGAGCTTCAGCATCAAGGATGTTCCGGCAGAGGCAAAATAAGAATAAAATGCAAGGCCACTGTGTAGGAAAAGCACAGTGACAGCTTGGGGGATGCCGGACAGATGTGCCCGGCATTCTTTATATCCGCTGCAGAGCCGGAGCTTTGGAAAATGCGTCTGCACGGGATAAACAGGAGGAAACATGAAGAGAATTGCAAAATTTCATAAAGTAAGTAAAGAGCGCTTTGTGGCAGACTGGATGGATGCTTTTGAAGGCGTGTCTGCTGACGAGGCAGAGAAGATTTATGAGGGAATCCGTCTTCCAAGACGGGCTACTGCCGGAAGCGCAGGCTATGATTTCTTTTCCCCGGCTGATTTTACCATCAAGCCAGGCGAGACCATCAAGATTCCGACCGGGATCTGTGTGGAGATGGATCAGGAATGGGTGCTGAAATGCTATCCAAGAAGCGGTCTCGGATTCAAATTCCGTCTGCAGCTGAATAATACGGTGGGGATTATTGACAGCGATTATTTTTATTCTGACAATGAAGGTCATATTTTTGCCAAGCTGACAAATGACACCAATGAGAATAAAGTGGTAGAATTGAAGGCAGATACAGGCTTTATGCAGGGAATTTTCGTTGAGTATGGGATTACCGTAGATGATGATGTGACAGATGTGAGAAATGGCGGGTTTGGAAGTACGACGAAGTAACCCGCTGCAGCACCTTCGCAGTTTTATGGGAAATACAAAAGCAGGTAAATGTGATGAATTTATCAATCACAGATACCTGCTTTTGTTGTGCTTAAGCTTTTTTCAAATTTTGCAGAAAGCCTTTTTCAAACAGGCTCCCGCAGGAAATCTCTTTAAAGACCACCGGAAAGATTACTCTGACGCTTCCGTCGGAAATCTCTTTAAAGATCACTGGAGAGATTACTCTAAAGGCGCTCCGGCAGCTTCTGCTTCCCGTGCATTCTGTAAAACAGTGTCAAATGCGATAGCAGCCTTATTGTACTCTTCGTCGCTCTCAATGTTGGAAAGCATGGGAGCACCCTCTGCAGTGCGGGTGAAGGAATACAGATAAACTTCACCGTCATGATTCTGGCCCTCTTCGTCAAGAGGAAGAAGCGCAATATACTCCTTTGCATCTACGGGGAAAATGGTAAGGATGGCGCATTCTACCTCAGTATCATCCTCCATGGTAAGAGTAATGGTGCTGTGCTGGTTTGCGTCAGTGCTGCATCCACCGCATGTGGAACAGTCGGAACCGCCGCAGGATGAGCTGCTTCCACAGCTGCTGCAGGAGTTTGTCATATCTGAATCACTCATTAAAAATACCTCACTTTATAAAAAATTTGTATTTATATGTTACCTGTGAAAAAACATGTTCATGCTGTAAAACAAGGTAACACCGGGACTTCTTTAGCTTCATTTTCACTGGTAACGGTATGCCCGGACAATATTTAGATTGTACCAGAAAAATAGGGTTTTGTGAATAGGGAAATCTGTGTTATAATGAAGAAAGTGTTAGAATATATTGAATATTCACAGGCAATATCCTATGAGAGGTTTTTTGTGAATGAAGTTCACTGGAAACTTTGAAAAAATGGGCAAAATCATGTACAGAAGGATTTTTGTGCATCATATAAATTTTTACAGATTGGAGAACAACATGAAGCTTGTATCATGGAACGTAAATGGAATCCGTGCCTGTATCACCAAGGGCTTTGAAGAAAGCTTTGCGAAGCTGGACGCAGACATTTTCTGTCTTCAGGAGACCAAATGTCAGGAGAACCAGGTGAAGCTGGAGCTTCCAGGTTATTATCAATATTGGAATTACGCGAACCGCAAGGGATATTCCGGAACAGCTGTTTTTACAAAAAAAGAACCGTTGTCCGTGACCTACGGACTTGGAATAGAGGAACACGATAAAGAAGGACGTGTGATCACTGCAGAGATGGATGATTTTTATCTGGTTACTGTATATACGCCCAATTCCCAGTCAGAGCTTCGAAGACTGGAATACCGCATGGAATGGGAAAGAGATTTCCTGGCTTATCTTCTGAAGCTTCAGGAGAAAAAGCCTGTGATCTGCTGTGGAGACATGAATGTGGCACATCAGGAAATTGACCTAAAGAATCCTAAGACCAACCGGATGAACGCAGGCTTCACAGATGAAGAGAGAGCCTGCTTTACCAGAACTCTGGAAGCTGGATTTATTGATACATTTCGTTACTTTTATCCGGAGCTTGAGGGCGCCTACTCCTGGTGGTCTTACCGATTTAAGGCAAGAGAGAAGAATGCCGGATGGAGAATTGACTATTTCATCACCTCTCCGTCCTTGAAAGAGAATCTGGAGGATGCGAAGATTCACAGCGAGATAATGGGGTCCGACCATTGTCCTGTAGAGCTGGATCTGAAATTTTAGACCATAGGGAGTCCTGTATGGCAGGATCTGGGGATAAACAGATATCATCGGATGATTCTATTTCATGAGAAAGATTGCATTGTGCAGATTCCCTTTGGGAAACGTGCTCTGTGTACAAAAATGGCTACAGACGAGACAGCAGACAAAGACAGGAGGGCTTATAAAGTGCCAATACCGGGAAATAAGAGCGTGGTTGTGACATACGGTTATCCTCTTTTACTTGGGGTAACTCAGATGGCAGATGGATATAATTTTGCAGTGGAAGCGGAAGAGGATTCTGAGGTTTACCTGCTCCTTTACAGGAAGAGGGGAAGAGAGCCCTTTTATGAGCTTCTTCTGGATGAAAAATATCGTACAGGACGGATTTTTTCTGTCTTTATGAAAAAATTAAATGTAACCAATTTGGAGTACAATTTTAAGATAAACGGGGAAATCTATCTGGATCCCTGTGCCAGCAGAATCAGCGGAAGAGAGCATTTTGGGGCAGCGTGGGAGGAGGATCCACACAAGGTGCGATGCGGCTTCTGGTCCGGAAATGGTTATGACTGGGGGGATGAGAAAGCACCGGAAACAGACTTTGAAGATATGATCCTCTATAAAGTACATGTCCGGGGATACACCAGGCAGGCCAAGCTGCCGACAGGTCTCCGGGGAACTTTTTCCGGTCTGGTACAGATGATCCCATACTGGCAGGAGCTTGGCATTAATACGGTAGA
Source organism: Ruminococcus sp. RTP21484sp1_RTP21277st1_D2_RTP21277_210401 (assembly GCF_040924225.1). NCBI lineage: Bacteria > Bacillati > Bacillota > Clostridia > Eubacteriales > Oscillospiraceae > Ruminococcus > Ruminococcus sp. RTP21484sp1_RTP21277st1_D2_RTP21277_210401. The sequence continues at coordinate 83,019 of NZ_JBCOMJ010000008.1, forward strand.
GCTTATGCCGGCCTATGAATTTATGGAGGTGGTTCCGCCAAAGAAGCCAGACGGTCTGGTTTCCCAGAAGGGGAAAAAAGACGAGGTAAATTACTGGGGATATGGAAATGGTCTTTATTTCGCGCCAAAGAGTGCTTATTGCGCTACCCGGGATCCCCACAGGGAATTTTGTGACATGATCAGGGCTTTTCACAAAGCAGGGATTGGCTGTATCATGGAAATGTATTTTCCGGCAGAAGTTAATCCTTTAATGGCACTTCGTGCAGTGCAGTTCTGGAAACAGAATTATCATGTGGACGGCTTTCATATTCTGGGAGAAGGGGCACCTCTTGACCTGATCATGAAGGACGGCCTGCTTGCAGGGACGAAGATCATGGCAGAAGGAATGGATACGGCTGCTCTTTATAAGAACCGCAGACCAGGAAAGCGCTGCTTTGCGGAATATAATCTGGGATTTTTGCAGGATATGCGCAGATTCCTGAAAAGCGATGAGGATATGGTTCCGGCTGTGCAGTATCGCATCCGTCATAACCCGGATGACCATGGAGTGATCAATTATATCACCTGCCAGGACGGTTTTACTTTAAATGACCTTGTTTCCTACAATTATAAGCACAATGAGGCAAATGGGGAAGGCAATAATGACGGCTGCAGCTATAATTATTCCTGGAATTGCGGCATTGAGGGACCAAGCCGGAAGCAGTGGATCCGTCAGATGAGGGAGCGCCAGATGCGTGCTGCTTTTGCCATGCTGCTGTTTTCCCAGGGAGTACCCATGATCTATGGCGGTGATGAGATCGGCAATTCCCAGGAGGGAAATAACAATGCTTACTGTCAGGACAATTCCATTGGCTGGATTGACTGGCGGGGACTGCGGAGAAATGCCAGTATGCTCGCCTTTGTAAAAAAGGCAGTTGCACTTCGGAAGGCTCATCCTGTCCTTCATATGAGTGAGAGCATGAAAGAAGCAGATTACCTTGGCAAGGGATTCCCGGATATGTCTTTTCATGGGGAACGTGCATGGTTCTGCAACATGGAAAATACCAGCCGCATGATCGGCATGATGCTGTGCGGGGCATACGCAAAGCTGCCGGACGGAAGCGAGGATGATTTCCTTTATACAGGCTATAATTTTCACTGGGAAACCAGGAATATTGCGCTTCCCAATCTTCCAGAGGGGATGGAGTGGAAGAAAGTGATGGATACCGGAGATCTGACCTGTGACGGATTTTATGGGGAAAATGGCCAGGTTTATGAAAGAGCCGTGGAGGTGGGACCGCGTACAGTGGTTGTACTTCAGGGTGTGAAGAAACCGGAGCCTGAAAGAAAACATACTGGCAAAGGAAAAAAGAATGAAAAACTGCCAGTCGCAAAAGCGAAGAAAACTGCAGCTACAGACAATACTGTGACAGAAGCTGAGAATAAGGAAAGGAGGTCCGGTGACAATGCATCCATGGCTTCACTTTAAAACGATCACAAAGCATAAGCTGATGGTCATGCACTATTGCTTCCGAATCGGACTTTACAAGCAGGGGCTTCTCCATGACCTTTCCAAATATACTCCATCGGAATTTCTGGTGGGCTGCAAATATTATCAGGGGAACAGAAGTCCAAATAACGCAGAACGTGAGGATACTGGCGTGTCTACCGCCTGGCTTCATCATAAAGGGCGCAATAAGCATCATTATGAGCATTGGGTGGATTATTCCATAAATGATCCGGAGCATGTGATCATGGGGGCGAAAATGCCTCGTAGATATGTGGCAGAGATGGTGATGGACAGGATCAGTGCTTCCAGGACGTATCTTGGGGCCGCATACGACAATCATAAGCCGCTGGAATATTTTCTGAAAAGCAAGCCGAAGCTGTGGTTTGTACATCCCCAGACAAAAAAAGAGCTAGAGGGGCTGCTTCGGATCCTCAATGACAAGGGGGAAGAAAAGGCTTTGTGGTATATTAAACATGTTTATCTGAAAGGGAAAGAGAAGTAGTTTCATATTCTGTGTTTATAAAACGCATACTTTCAAAAAAATATATAATATCACTTGCACTTTCATACTCTTCTGTGGTAAAGTATGAAATATGTTATTTTGCTGTCCGGATGATTTGGGGACGGCAGATTTTATAACAGAGGAGGAGAAAAAATTGAGTGGTACAACAGTGATAATTCTGATTGCTTTTGTGTTTTACCTTGCCATGATGATCGTCATCGGCGCGGTTTACATGAAAAAGACCTCCAGCTCAGAGGATTACTTCCTTGGAGGACGAGGACTGAACGGATGGGTGGCAGCCCTTTCTGCACAGGCTTCTGATATGAGCGGATGGCTTCTGATGGGTCTTCCCGGAGCCATTTATTCTTTTGGATCCGGACAGATCTGGATCGCGGTAGGACTTTTTATCGGAACTGTTCTCAACTGGGTTTGTATTTCCGGAAGACTTCGTAAATACACCATCGCAGCAAACAATTCCATGACCATCCCGGCATTTTTCGAGAACCGCTACCGTGATAAGAAAAAGATCCTGCTTCTGATCTCATCAGTGGTAATCGTAATCTTTTTCCTGGTGTATACAGCTTCTGCGCTGGCAGCAGGCGGTAAGCTGTTCAATACCGTATTTGGACTTGATTATCATATAGCACTTGCCATTGGAGCTGCGGTTATTCTTTGCTATACCTTCATGGGCGGCTTTATGGCGGTCTGTGTAACAGACTTTGTACAGGGAACCCTGATGCTTATCGGACTTCTTGTAGTTCCGCTGGTGGCATATTTCCTGCTTCCAGGCAATCTTACAGACCTGATCTCCCAGAGCGGCGTGACCGGCGGTGCAGGTGCTTATCTGAACCCGTTTATGAATGGAGACAGACCATATACCTTTATAGAGATCTTTTCCCAGCTGGCATGGGGCTTTGGATACTGTGGAATGCCCCACGTACTGGTAAGATTTATGGCAGTTAAGAACGAGAAGGAACTGAAAAAATCCTGGGCGATTGCCATTGTATGGGATCTTCTTTCCCTGACAGCTGCATTTGCAATCGCTGTGATCGGAAGAGCTTATCTGCTTCCTGTTATTCTTGGGGAGAACGGAGCTGCTTCTTCTGAGAGCGTATTTATTGAGATGATCCGCAAGGTGTTTACCTCAGAGCTTGCGCTTCCCTTTATCGGTGGACTGTTCCTCTGCGGAATCCTTGCAGCGATCATGTCCACAGCGGATTCCCAGCTTCTGGTAACGGCTTCTGCAGTGTCTGAGGATCTGTATCACAGCTTTATCAAGAAGGATGCTGATACAGAGGAAATTCTGAAAGTAAGCCGCATCACGGTTATTGTGATTGCAGTGATCGCATTTGTCATTGCATGGAATCCGGACAGCAGTATTATGGGACTGGTTTCCAATGCATGGGCAGGACTTGGTTCCGCATTTGGACCGATCGTGGTAATGTCCCTGTTCTGGAGAAGAACCAATCTTCCAGGTGCCATTGCAGGTATGGTGACTGGCGGACTTACCGTTATTATCTGGGACTATATTCCGTTAGTCGGAGGACAGACACTGGGAACCTATACAGGACTTTATTCCCTGGCAGTTGGTTTCCTGCTCAGTCTGGTGATGATCGTGATCGTCAGCCTTGTGACTAAGGCTCCGTCCAAAGAAATCACAGATGAGTTTGACAGAGTTGCTGCGAAATAATGCAGTTGCATGATCGTTGTGCATCGTGATGCGTGTTATAGGTTGCGATGCGACCATTAAGAAAGTTTTATAAAAAAGGTAGTCCTTATATGGAAAGGGCTACCTTTTTTTCTGAAAATTTGTTATAATAATAACATCTTTATCCGGGAATGAAAGACATTGTATATCAGTGTCTGGCAGAAAACGGACGTAATAAATCTGCATTCCCATAACAGAAAGGGGCAACACAAGATGAAAAAATATGATTATTTAATTGTAGGAGCCGGACTTTTTGGAGCTGTATTTGCTCACGAAGCTACTAAGAAGGGCAAGACCTGCCTGGTGATCGACAAGCGTGATCATATCGGCGGTAATATTTACACAGAGGAAGTAGAAGGCATCCAGGTCCACAAGTATGGCGCACATATTTTCCATACTTCTAAGAAGGAAATCTGGGACTATGTGAATCAGTTTACAGAGTTTAACCACTTTGTAAATTCACCTATTGCTGTGTATAAGGATGAATTGTATAATCTTCCGTTTAATATGAATACATTCCACCAGCTCTGGGGAGTTCGGACTCCGGCAGAGGCGAAGGCGAAGATTCAGGAGCAGATCAGCCGCATGCACATCACACACCCGAAGAACCTGGAAGAGCAGGCACTGGCGCTGGTGGGACAGGATGTGTATGAGAAGCTGGTAGAGGGCTATACCCGCAAGCAGTGGGGAAGAGAGTGTAAGGACCTTCCGTCCTTTATTATCAAGAGACTTCCTCTTCGTTATACCTATGATAATAACTATTTTAAGGATCCCTATCAGGGTATTCCGAAGGGCGGCTATACCCGTATTATCAAGAAGCTTCTGGAGGGTGTCCAGGTTTGCCTGAAGACGGATTTCTTTGCAAATAGAGAAGAGCTCACTGCACAGGCAGATAAGATCCTTTTTACCGGTATGATCGATGAATTTTATGATTACTGCTATGGTGAGCTGGAGTACCGTTCCCTGCGTTTTGAGACAGAAGTGCTTGATATGGGGAACTATCAGGGAAATGCGGTTGTGAACTATACCGATTATGAGGTGCCCTATACCCGTATTATTGAGCATAAGCACTTCGAGTTTGGGACACAGCCGAAGACAGTTATCACAAGAGAATATCCGGCAGCATGGGAGAAGGGAAAAGAGCCATATTATCCCATTAATGATCCGAAGAATGACGAGCTCTTTGACAAGTATGAGCGTCGTGCATTAGAAGAGAAGAATGTACTCTTCGGCGGACGACTGGGCATGTACCGCTATATGGATATGGATAAAGTAATCGAGGAAGCTCTTAATATGGCTGAGACCGAGCTGACCTACGAAGAAGTATAAAGGAGAATATTATGGATACCCCGACTATTACACAATACTACAGAGAATCGGACCCGGCCAGACGTCTGGCACTTTTGAATATGTCAATTGAGGCAGGAGAGGAGCCGGAGCTGAATCAGATCCGCAAGGAGCTTTGGGACATCCGTTATCAGGATCCGTCTGAGCTTGGCGGTGATACCCGGGCTGACGGTTTGATCGCACTGTGGATGCTGATGGAGTTTAATAAAGACAGCGGCAAGCGCTTTATGGGAGTCCGTGGCGGACGTAAGGAGATCATGAAACAGCTGAATAAAATGAAATTCCAGGAAATCTGCGCCAAGGGAAAGGATTATGAAGAGCTTCTTTACAGGGAGTGCTGCCATATGGTGAAGACGTATATGGAGCTTAGTGAGTCTGATAAGGCTTATAACAGCACGCTGTTTGGAATTATGAAAATGAGCAGTGAGCGTGCCAAGGACAAGCTGAAAGCGGATATTTATGATACTGCCGTGGTGCTTCCGCAGACATTGAAGATGGAAGAAGAGCTTGGAATCGTCACCCGCGCCGCCCGGGAAATGTACGAACTGCATTTTCCAGGAGAGGGAAGCCTGGGAGCAGACAGATAACATGCCAGGCGAAAAAGCCTGACATGTATAAAAAGATATAAAAATATAAAGTCCTTAGTACCGCAGCAGTCTCCGAATCTGGAGCTGGCTGCGGTATTTATTATGCAGCTCCAGCTTCAGCGCCTTCTCACATGCATCCAGAATCACATCATAATAGGTAAACTGATAAATATTACCTGCAATCTGCACACAATTATACCGCTGCAAAGAAGTCCCGATTTGTTCCATGGAAAACTGGAAATCAAGCTTCGCCTGCAGCATACGCATTAAAGTAAAGGACACAAACCCAATCACAAAATGGGCATTGATCTTATCCGGTGTCCAGATGAAGGTAGCAGAGGAGTCATACTGGCTTTTGGAATCAAGGAAAATTTTCTCCATATGACGAAGTCCGCTGAAAAGACGATAAGGGGCAAGATTATCCACCTCCAGATTATCAGTAGCAATGGCAGTATATCCGTCCAGCTTCAATCCGGTACGCCTTCCGGAAGACTCCCTGGCAAGGCGCTGCTGTCTGGCCTGAAGCTCATGGTAGTATACAAATTGTTTTTCCCTATCCTCAAAAATCCGCTCTTTATAAAGAAGAGGGATAGTCTGATGCTTTTCATTCAGAATTTTCATTTCCTGATAACCATCCTTCAGTACCCAATCCTTAAATTCTGCATTCGCAGTATGTACAGGCAGACCATAAATATATCCGTCTGCCGGAACTCCATTGCAAATAAAAGGCTCCTCCTCCGGACGTGCAGGTGCAGTATTATAAAAACGGGTTCTGGGATTCTCTCTCTTTAATTGCTTTACGGCATTAAAAACAGACTGGTTCAACACAGTACCACTGGTAGACAGGTCATATGCAATGGGAATTCCATTTCTGTCCGTGAGAAGATCCAGGTGAAGGGTGGAATCTGTACGTTTGGCATTGGGCTGCGTGTCAGAGGGCATGCTTCCCGGAATGGAAAAATTATAGCTGGTGTGATCCAAAAAAGCAGAAGTAGTATCTCTGGAAAGGATGCTGCCGGAATGCTCATAAATCCACTTCTGCAGATCTTTTTGCAGTTTCACAATAACATGAAAGGCAGAATCCAGGTCTTTGTCTGAGATGCTTCCGGATTCTTCGAAGTAGATTCCTTTTTCAATAGCTTCATTCCAGGTGCAATTTGGGTAAAGCGCACGGGAAATGACCATATATCGGAAAAGCTCTTCTATATTATAGGGGAGAGATAGATTCCAGGTCCTGGTACGCCAGAAAATGTCCAGCTGAAGCTCCTTATAAAGGTATTTCAGAATGCCGTAGCCTACATTTTTCAGAGAGTGTTCTCCCGGTGAGAGAGCAGTAGTAAGGTCAACATATACCACAGAGTTCTTTTTAGCTTCTCGTTCCTGGTTCATATCAGCGACAACCTTCTCGAAATGGCTGATGGGATCCGGGTAATCCTTCTTTAAATCTTCCAGATATCCCAACCCCATAATGGTCTTCTGACGAGTGGCTTTCTTCTCTTTATCATAGTAGGATTCGGTGATGGCAAGGTAAGTTCCCTTTGCCTTAGGGGTCTTTTTGAGAAACATAGGGAGTCCTCCTGTATGCTTTATCATTTGAAAATGAAGATGGTGCGTATTTCTTGTTTGCCAATTGTATAAGTGCATTGGTTTTCTGGCATTTATTATACCACACGAAAGAGTGTACATCAAGATACACCATGAAAAAATACGAAAATTGGAGCGAATATAGTTTAGAAAACAGGGCGTGAAATTGTGCAATATGCTGAAATTCAAACAGAGAAAATGGAGTAAACATGTAGCTTTTTTGTCCTGTGAAAGCAGAGAAAATAAGAAATTGTGTGTTTTTTTCAATGAAAAGTCGAAAATGGAGACAGTACACTAAAATACACACTATAAAAATACGAAAATGAAGACCGATTCATGCCAGGTTCCTTAGTGAAACAGCAGAAAACAGGGATTTTTCAGGTGATCATAAATTATTGCTCCTTCAAAATCAGTGTGATATGATGATAAAAATGGGTTTTGGGCTACTTCTGCCTGCGAAACCACACCGAAAAAAAGGAAAACCCGATCTTAAAAAGGAGGTTGTAACATGAAAAAGAATTCAAGGCTGAAATCGTTTTTTGCCATACTTCTGGCGGTATCTATGATATTCCAGCAGTCCAGTCTGACTGTTCTGGCAACAGACGATACCTACGTTGAGGACGCGACGGCAACACCGACTCCGTCTGAAAGCGAAGCAGAAGCATACGCAACAGAGGAGGGAGCGGAACCGGTTGCTGAGAAACAGGAAGAATCTCAGCAAGTGCAGGAAACTCCTGCTGCGGAACAAGCTCAGGAGCCAACGGAAGCACCTGCTGAGCAGCCAACAGAAGCGCCAGCAGAGCAGCCGACGGAAGCACCTGCCGAGCAGCCGACAGAAGCGCCAGCAGAGCAGCCAACAGAGGCGCCTGCAGCAGCTCCGACAGAAACACCTGCAACAGAGCCCACAGCGGCACCTGCAGCAGAAGTGACGGAAGCTCCTGCAGCACCGGAAGCTACAGCAACACCAGCTGCCGAGGCAACTGCAACTCCGACACCAGAAGTCAGCGCGTCCCCAAGTGAGACACCGACTCCGACAGAAGCACCGAAGACTTCTTTCAGATATGAAGACAGTCGTGTAGTGATTACAGCAACAGCTCCGGAAGATGCAAACCTTCCACAGGATGCAGAAATCAAAGCGGACTACATCGCACCTGGCACCGACCGCTACAATGCAGCAGTAGCAGCATTCAACAGCCAGCTGAGCAGCCAGTTGGGACTGGACGCTGAGAATACGGAAGCTGAGTACGTACTTTACGATGTATATTTCCTGACCGCCGATGGAAGCAGAATTGAACCTGAAAACGGAAATGTAAAAGTAGATATGAGCTTCAAACAGATTCAGGAAAGCACCGTTGATGGCGACGTCGTAAATAAAGATGTTGTCCACTTGGACAATGATGGACAGGCCGAAGTTGTAACCGAATACGTAAACACAAACGCAGACGGCGAGATCACCTCTATGGGTTTTACGCAGGATAGTTTTTCAATTGTGGGTGGCGTGACGACTACAATTACGCGCGCTTCAAATCCAAATGTAATTACTAGTGTTGCTTTGTCTTTTAAGGAAAATGGGGAAAGTGGTAGTGCATCTATTGACAGTATAAAATCTGGTAAAGAAGGATACTTGTTTGCATCCATTGGAATGGCTAATAACAATGATCATATTGTTACTTCTGACGTAGAAATTAATCTTGGAAAGACGAATGCAAAATTTCCAGATTTTGTAAATAACATATATGTTGCAAATGGTATAACATACACTTTGAGCACTGATGCGGATGGCAATCAAAAAATCAAAGTTGAAGGATTGACTGAAAATGGATCTACTCAGTTGATAAAAATGAGAGTGAAATTTCCAGAAGGCGTAAGCAGTAGTAAAGATGATATTAATGCTAGTTTTACAGTAGATGGAGAAAACAAAGCGAATGCCTCATTGAAATGTGAAGCAGAGCCGAAATGGCATCATAAAAAAACAGCAGATAATGTATCTATTGGAACTACTGGCACTACAACAAGTTTTGTAATGAAAGATGATCTCAAGTTTACTCTGCATGAATATCACGATGAGATTAAAGAGGGAAATCTTTGGCTGAAAGGTTTTAGCATTACAGATACAATGCGTTTTCCTGAAGGAATGTATATTGATGCGGCTGATGCAGATGCCGCTATTTCCTTTGAGAATATGGATGGATACATGAAAAATTCAATCTATGATGAAAATGATTCGAATAAGGTTGTGGGATATACTATTACATATACAAAAAGTTCTAGTTCTGAGGATCCAAAAAAACAGCTTGATGACTGGACTGGAAAAGTAATAGTAAGCAAAGATAAAATTAAGTTTGCAGAAAATTATGTAGATGGAGAAGTGAACAACGAGTTAGAAACAACAGTTTCACCTATTGATAATTCTGCAGATATTAAGCTTGCTGATAAAGCGGAAGCAACTGTTCTCGTTAAGAAACCTGGTGAGATTGATTTTCGGGATGACTATGGCAATAATAAATCAATTTTGCATGTTGAAACAGCTAAGACAGGGCACTGGAATGATTATAATCAAAATAATAGCTATGTACTTTATGGCGATTATATTTTATATCAGGTAAAAGCAACAAATAACGGAGACGTTGATACAGATATCGTTATTGAAGATGATCTTACTAAGGTTAGTCCTGCCAGAAGTCTTGCGTTTATTACTGAAGATGAGCTTAATACATTGTCGACTAATGGTCAGTGGAATGTAGGTGGAAATGCATTTACTCCATCTAAGAGAATTTGGACAAAAGCAGATTCCCCAATAAAAGCAACAGCAGAAATAGCTGGAGATAAGGCAACCTGGAAATTTGAAAGTGTACCATCTGGAAAAGAAGTTTTGGGCTATGTACTCATGAAAGTTGTTCAAAACGAAACCCAGGAAATTACAAACCAGATTACAATCAATAATGATAAAGCAACTAAAACCAATACCGTAAAGCAGAAAAAAGATGAAGAAAAAATGGAAGTAACCAAAACTGCTTCCGCCGAACCAATTGTAGATGGAAAAGAAGAGTATACCATCACAATTAAAAATACAGGAACTGCAGCGGCTAGTGGCTGGAAGTTCTCAGATGTGCTTCCTGCTGGAATGGAACTGGACGGTACGGTTGCAAAGGTAACTATTGAGGGTGGCAGCTTTACTAGCGAGGTCACTTATGATTCAGTTACTGGTGAAATTGCAGGCACTTTGGCGGATATACAACCTGGCGGAAGTGTTACCATCAAAGTTCCAGTTAAGCTGAAAAGTAATTCAACAGAAGAGAGTTTCAAAAATGTTGCACAGGTGATTAAAGGGGAGCATGTTGTAAAGGGTGAAGTAACCGTACATAAGAATTCCCGCAATTTTGATATTACCAAAACAGCTGACAGAACTTTGGCTGATTCCGAAGATCTTGTAAAATATACAATTACAGTAAAAAATACTGGAATTAGTTCATCTGTATTAACAGAAAATGAGCCATTGGCATTTTGGGATATTCCAAATGGAATTACCATTGAAGAAAATAAACAGAGTGATAAATTCGTGGAAAATAAACCTAACGATGTCACTATTGAAAGAGTTTATGAAAAAGACGAAAA